>DETM01000051.1:0-5825 GCA_002361655.1 Prevotella sp. UBA3288
GACTGTCCGTTATCTGTCTTTCCTTTATTGCCGCCACAATGGACGGCGGAAACGACGGTTCGTTTCTTTACCCAAGCACTACCTTATTATATATATATTATATACAACAGGCAGCACTCGCTTCTTGTACTACTTCTATCTGTCTATGTAAATCTTTCAAAGAACTCTCTCTTGTGTCGCCAACGCCCGTTTCGGAGCGAAAGCGGGTGCAAAGGTACGACTTTTTTCCGAACTACCAAAACTTTTCAAGATTATTTTCACGAAAAAGCCGCAGATTTTCTCCTTTATTGACAAATCTGCGGTTTTTACTCCTCTTAGCAAGAAAAAACATCAATCTCTCTTTCCAAAAATGCGCAGCAGATAGAGGAAGAGATTCACGAAGTCCAGATATAGCATCAGTGCTCCGATGAGTGCATATTTCTGTGTGGCGGCACCTGCATCCGGAGCCATCATGAACATCTGTTTAATCTTCTGCGTGTCATAGGCTGTCAATCCTACAAAGACGAGAACGCCGACATACGAAAGAATCATCTCGAGGGCAGAACTCTGCACAAAGAGATTAACGACAGTGGCGATAATCAGTCCGATTAAGGCCATCAGCAGTATCTTGCCTATGGAAGACAGGTCGACCTTGGTAAAGAAGCCTACCGCCGACATGGCGCCAAAAGTGCCCGCCGTGATCAAGAAGGTCGTAGCCAGGCTGCCCATCGTGTAGACATAGAATAGCGACGAGAAAGTGACACCATTGAGCACCGCATAGGTGATAAACATCAGCGTAGCGACGGGCAAAGATATCTTGTTGATAGCAGCGTTGAGTCCGATGACAAGGCCCAACTCCGCTATCAAGAGCACCCAGATGAGTTGATGATGCAATGCCAAGAAAGTCGTGATGGTCTGATTCGTGGCCACAACATAGGCCGTCAGTCCCGTAATCACCAAGGCCATGGTCATCCACAAATAAGTCTTGCGCATCAGGACTGGGAAGGCCAAAGAGGCTTCCAACTGTCGGTCTCTGGCATAAGACTGGTAGTTTAATTCTTCGTAATCCATTTTTTACTTTAATTAGTGAAACGATTAATAATGTCTGTTACGGTCTCGACCTCGCCACTGGTCATTGCCTGGTGACAAGGAATACTGAGTTCCTGAGCATGTATCTGCTCAGTAATAGGTAAGCAAATATCGTGCCACTTTTCGTAGCAAGCCTGTTTGTGAGGCGGGATAGGGTAATGGACGACCGTCGCCACCCCGTTCTCAGCGAGATATTGTTGCAGTCGGTCCCGCTGTTCGCAAAGCACAGGAAAAACATGAAAAACACTTCCTGAAGGTTCCGGCAATCGCAGCAGCGGGTTCTTGACATGTTTGATATAATAGTCGGCGATGGCCTGTCGGCGCGCATTATCGTCATCCAGATACTTCAGTTTCACGCTGAGCACGGCGGCCTGTATCTCATCCAAGCGGGAGTTACACCCCTGATAGTCAAAAACATACTTCCGCGACGAGCCGTAGTTTGCCATGCTTCTGACGACCTCGGCCAGACGGTCGTCACTGGTTGTGACAGCCCCGGCATCGCCCAATGCCCCGAGATTTTTGCCCGGATAGAAGCTATGGCCTGCAGCCATACCCAAAGAGCCCGTCCTACGTCCCTTAAAGCAACAGCCATGAGCCTGCGCGTTGTCCTCAAGCAACAGCAGGTCATGCTGACGACAAAGTGCGCCAATCGTCTCTGTATAAGAACATCGCCCGTAGAGATGAACCAGCATGACGGCACGGGTGCGTGATGTGACAGCCTGTCCGATGCGGCTCTCGTCGATCTGCAATGTGTTAATGTCCGGTTCGACCAACACCGGCACCAGTCTGTTCTCCGTGATGGCCAGGATAGTGGCGATATAAGTATTGGCCGGCACAATTACCTCATCACATTCCTTCAGTACACCTATTTCTTTATACGCACGAAGAATCAGCGTCAAGGCATCAAGCCCATTTCCCACGCCGATGCAGTATTTCGTGCCGATATACCGGGCATACTGCTGTTCAAACTGTGCTGTCGCTTCGCCACGCAGATACCACCCTCCATCGACAACCCTCAGTATGGCCTCGTGTATCTCGTCGGCATGCATGGCCGTGATGCACTTCAGGGGTAAGTAGTCGATCATAGCGTCCATTCGTAAGTGTCGTACATCACCGTTCTTCCGCCATAGCCTTCCTTGTGGGCTATCAATCCCTCGTTCAGGATCAGCCCGCCTTTCTCATTAGATGTGCCGAAATCCAAATAGCGGCATTCTGGGAAGTCGCCATTGTATATCACCTGATGATAGATAGCCTCCATGGCTCCCGTCTGCTTACCGACATCATTAGTACCGCTATACTGTCCATGGAGCACATGTCTCATCCTATAGAAGGTAATACCCCCTACGATACTGTCATTCAGGTAAGCATTATACTGAATGATATTCTCAGGAAAACGGGACTTCAGCAACGTCATCTCCTGGAGTGTATGAACAGGCTTCTGACCAAACCGTTGCATCAGGTTAGCCTCCAGTACAGGCCAAAATTCCTCCAGACTACCGTCGCGCACCACCCGGAGTCCGGCCTCCCGAGCATTCTTCAGTCGGCGGCGATGGTCTTTCCGCCAGCGCAGGTTCTCTTCCAGGAAGATGACCGTGCCCGACATGCGCTGCTGCAAGCGGGCTCCGCATTTCCAGAACATCGCATAGAGGTCCTCCTCTGCCGGCAAACGGTGATAGACCCATGGTATAGCCCGATAAAGGACGTGTTTAAACCCTTGTTCGCGTAGATAGTCATTAAGTTCCTCAAAGAGATGAACTACCTCAGCCGTCGTCACATTGTCATCCATCAGCAGCCCGCCATAAGTCAGTCCGAAATGCGAATAAAACGTATCTCCTTTTCCGTGGGCCGGCAAGACGGAGTGCAAGTGGTTGCCAATGTAAAAGAGCAGCGAATGGTCGTGAAAGCGATCCGCATGATAGTCCATATAGTTACGGAAGAAGAGAAATGTCGCATTTCTCGCCCTCGCCACATAGTGATCCCACACAGTACGGTCGGCAGCCGTGTATCGCCTTATTGTGAACATTGGCAATTCCTTACAAACTCGTCATAGTCATAGATATACTCATTCTCGTCAAATAGTTCCGATGCCAGGACCAGACAGACTGCACCGCTGGAGAAGTCCTCCAAAGTACGCCAGACACCGACTCCCACATAAAGGCCCTGGTAAGGGTGATTCAGGTGATGCGTCTCCTGCTCACCCCTACCATTGTCGAGCACCACGTCGAACGATCCGCTGACAGCAATAATCACCTCCTGGCAACTACGATGGGCATGTCCGCCCCGCCGCTCGCCAGAAGGGATATCATAGGTCCAGTAGACACGGGCGATGTCGAAAGGCACATGCTTCATTTGCTCGGCCACTGTCAGGTTGCCGCGCGGGTCAACGATCTTTGGGAGTTCTACAATTTTTCCTATCATTTCTTCATATAGGGGTCTGTACCCAGCACTGTTGCAGCCAGCCGTTTAGCCTTGTCACGTAGCGCAGTGGTATCATCGCCCACCTCACCATAGCACAAGACGACACCCATGCGACGGCCTTTGTGAGCCTCGGGCTTGCCGAAGATGCGAATGCGTGTGCGGTCTTCCGTCAGTGCCTCGTCCAGATGGTAGTCAAGCGACGATATCGCCTCAGTCGACACCTCTTTAGGCGAGAGGATCACGGCCGATGCTCCTGCATGTTCCAGATGGATGCCGGCGATGGGCAGTCCCATGACGGCACGGAAGTGAAGTTCGAACTCAGAGAGATTGGTGGTATGCCCGAGCGTCACCATGCCCGTATCATGCGGACGGGGCGACAGTTCGGAGAAGATGACCTCGCCCTGTTTGGTAAGGAAGAACTCCACGCCCCAGATACCGGCTCCTGTCAGTGCACGCGTCACCTGGTCGGCCATGTGCTGTGCCTGTTTCAGAGCCTCGTCGCTGATCTTGTAGGGTTGCCACGACTCACGGTAGTCGCCACCCTTCTGTACATGTCCGATGGGCGGACAGAACAGTGTGGGCCAGCCATGCTGCTGTGTGACGGTGAGCAATGTGAACTCGGACTCGAAATCGATAAACTCCTCGATGATGACCTCTTTCACGTCGCCACGCGAGCCTTCCATGGCCTCGCGGAATGCCTGTTCCAACTCGTCGTCGTTATGTACATAACTCTGACCGTGACCACTACTGGACATCAGCGGCTTGACGACACAGGGGAAGCCAATCTCGTCGGCAGCCTTTTTAAACTCGTCGAAGGTCTTGGCATAGAAATACTTTGCAGTACGCAGTCCCAGTTCCTTCGAAGCGAGGTCGCGGATGGCACGACGGTTCATTGTAAAGTTGACGGCACGAGCCGACGGAACGACCTGGATGCCCTCTTCCTCAAATTTGAAGAGGCGCTCCGTACGGATGGCCTCGATCTCCGGCACGATGAGGTCCGGCTGGTGCTTGCGCACCACTGCTTCGAGGGCATCGCCATCGAGCATCGAAAAGACCTCACGCTCGTCGGCCACCTGCATAGCAGGAGCATTATCATAACGATCGCAAGCGATGACATACTGGCCGGCACGTTTGGCGGCAATCACAAACTCCTTGCCCAGTTCACCTGAGCCTAACAATAATATTTTCTTCATAATTCAACTGGCTTTAACCTGCCTTTTTCAATACATTTTGCAACTTGCATACGAGCCATCTTTAGCACTACGTTTTCATCATTATCGCGAGGCCATGCTCTACGAATAGTCGTCAATAAGTTTCCCTTTGTTGTATCAATGTACGCTATTGTTTCTCCATTACTAACAACTGATACGGGCCATTCATATCCATATACGGACAGAGAACCTTCATCTAATCTTTTTTGCACCATCTCTTTAAAAAGATTCAGTTGTTGTTCATTGAACGAATCGGGCAATATTAAATTACTGCCATACGGCTGATCATCGCAAACAAATTGCACAAGTTCATCATTTTCTGCTCTCCATTTTACGTGAATAACCCGATTGATATGCCCATCGACTTCCACGCCGAAATTTGGGCTTGCTTTGACAGATATAATACGAACTATTTTTTTTGTCATATATTCGAGATGTTACAGGTTAAGAAATTTATATGGCAACTGTTTATTGTCTAGCATTTGCCACTCGGGAGTGACGGCGATTTTCCGAATATTCTGATCAATTAGGTCCATCATCTGCCCGGATGACACTCCTCGACCGATAGTTATTTCCTCAAGCGACAGTCGCGGCTCGTCAAACAAGACGTAGTAACTGACGAGAGCCTGCTCATCCTCCGGATAAAGAAGGGCAAGCAGATGCTCCGTCTGGTGTTCCTGTTCATGGGTGTTTCCTTTGTAGGCCAGATTGACCAGATAGGTATGAAGGGAATTACTTAGTTCGTCCATTTTCTGACTATATTAAACGAATCAGGTGAGAACGTTAATCACTCAGTGTAGGAAAGTTAGACACTCGGAGAGGGAAAGCCAGAACATTAACGGTTTGCGTACATATTATCGTAATATTTCTGGTAGTCGCCCGAGGTGACGTTGTCCAGCCACTCCTGGTTGTCGAGATACCAGCGTACGGTCTTCTCGATGCCCTCTTCGAACTGGAGCGACGGTTCCCAGCCCAGTTCGCGCTGCAGTTTGGTAGAGTCGATGGCGTAACGCAGGTCGTGTCCGGCACGGTCGGTGACGTAGGTGATGAGATCCATGTCCTCGCCCTCCTTACGTCCCAGCAGGCGGTCGACAGTATTGATCACCACCTTGATGATGTCGATGTTCT
>DETM01000051.1:5863-6206 GCA_002361655.1 Prevotella sp. UBA3288
TCGATGTTCTTCCACTCGTTGAAACCGCCGATGTTATAGGTGTCGGCTATCTTACCCTTGTGAAAGATAAGGTCGATGGCACGGGCATGGTCTTCGACGAAGAGCCAGTCGCGCACGTTGAGTCCCTGACCGTAGACAGGCAGCGGTTTGCGGTGGCGGATATTATTGATGAACAGCGGAATCAGTTTTTCAGGGAACTGATAGGGTCCGTAGTTGTTCGAGCAGTTGGTAACTACGACAGGCATGCCATAGGTGTCGTGGAAGGCACGCACGAAGTGGTCGCTCGATGCCTTCGATGCGCTGTAGGGTGAGTGCGGGTTATACTTCGTGGTCTCCAGGAAGA
>DETM01000051.1:6242-25875 GCA_002361655.1 Prevotella sp. UBA3288
TCTCCAGGAAGAACTTGTCGCCGTATGCCAGATGGTGCTCTGCAGACGAAGCGGTTGTCGTAAACGGCGGCTCGATGCCGTCGGGATGAGTCAACTCCAAAGCACCGTACACCTCGTCGGTTGAAATGTGATAGAAGCGCTTACCCTCATACTTCTCAGGCAGGCTCTCCCAATAGAGTTTGGCAGCCTGCAGCAGGCTGAGCGTGCCCATCACATTGGTACGTGCAAAGGTGAAGGGGTCTTTGATGCTTCGGTCCACATGACTCTCTGCGGCCAGATGGATGATGCCGTCGACCCGTTTGTCCTGCATCAACTGATAGAAAGCGTCGAAGTCACAGATGTCCATTTTCACAAACTCGTAGTTGGGTTTGTCTTCGACATCCTTCAGATTAGCCAGATTGCCGGCGTATGTCAACTTATCCAGATTGACGATATGATAGTCCGGATACTTGTTCACGAAAAGGCGCACCACGTGGCTTCCTATGAAGCCTGCACCACCTGTAATGACGATTGTTCTCATTGTACTATTGCTTTTTAATTTTTCGATAAACACCTAACACAAACATGATCAGGAAACTCATGATGAACGTCTGCGCGGCATCGTCCCACGACGTTTCCGCCCCCGCGATTATCCCTATTATATATACTAGTAACGTCACAACAGTGGCAACTATTGTGTCGAGGGCCAGTTCCTTTGTCCATTCTTTTATCCCATCCATTGTTTTCTCGGATCTTCCAGCGTTATGACTTCACAATCTTTCATCGCCGTGCCGTCGATGGTCAGTCTGACAAGCGTCCGGTCGCGATGCCAGCCCTGCAGTCCGGCCGCCCCCGGATTGATGTGCAGCAGGTTGAGCGTCTTGTCGTATTTCACTTTCAGTATATGCGAATGTCCGGCGATGAACAGTTGGGGCGGGCTGGCATAGAGCAGGCCTCTGACCGACGGGTCGTAGTGGCCGGGATAGCCGCCGATATGCTTGATGAGCACGTCGACATCCTCGCAGCGGAAACGGTTCAACTCACGATACATCAGTCGCAGGTCGCCACCGTCGCAGTTGCCGCAGACGGCCCGCAGCGGCCGGAAGGCTGCCAGTTTTTCAGCCACCTCCACACTGCCGATGTCGCCGGCGTGCCATATCTCGTCGCAGGGTTCGAAGTAGTGCAGATACTTGTCGTCCCAGTAACTATGCGTATCGCTGATGATGCCTATCCGTTTCATGTCTTTTTTACTTTAAACTCACGCATATATTTCCACATCACGAAGAATGCCACGAGTGCTGCGATGCCATCGCTGGCCGGCAGCGAAGCCCACAGACCGTCGAGCCCCCAGATGAGCGGCAACACGAAGATGAGGGGCAGCAGGAAAAGCAACTGTCTGGACAGTGAGAGGAAAATGGCTATCTTCACCCGTCCGATGCACTGGAAGAAGTTGGTCACCACCGCCTGGAAGCCGATGAGCGGGAACAGCAGCATATTGATGCGGATGCCTATGGCCGACAGCCGCACCTGTTCTGCATCGTGGGTCAGCACCATGGCCATGGCCCCGGGAAACAGCATGGCCAGGAGCCAGCCAAAGGTCATCACGGCCGTGGCCGAGAGGATGGCCAGGTTCAGGCAGCGCATCATACGGTCGTATTTCTTTGCCCCGAAGTTATAGCCCGCTATCGGCTGCATGCCCTGGTTGATGCCGATGACAAACATAAAGAACAGCATGCCCCATGTGTTGGCAATGCCATAGGCTCCTACAGCCATGTCGCCTCCATAGTCGCGAAATTGGCGGTTCATGAATATCACGATGACGCAGGCCGTTACGTTCATCAGAAATGGCGACACACCGATGGATATGATATTCTTCACCAGCGAGGCCTTCAGCCGGTAGATGCCCCGTTTCAGATGCAGCAGTTCATGTCGGTCGGACAGTATCCACATCTGCCAGCACAGGGCCATCGTCTGCGAGATGACAGTAGCCGCTGCCGCGCCACGGATGCCCCATCGGAACCACCACACGAAGCAGACCACCAGCACGATGTTCATCAGCACCGTGAAGAGCGTGGCATACATCGCATGGCGCGGTTTTCCGCAAGCCCTCAGCACGGCATTCATGCCGAAGTACATATGGGTGATCATATTGCCCGCCAGAATAATCTCCATAAAGCGGCGGGCATAGGGCAGCGTCACCTCACTGGCTCCGAAGAAACGGAGTATCGGATCGAGAAAAATCAGGCAGACGGCCATAAACAGGAAACCCACGATGAGGTTGAGGGTCACCGTATTGCCCAGCAGATGCTCTGCCGTCTGATAGTCGCGCTGCCCCAGTTTGACACTGATACAGGTCGACGCGCCCACACCCACGGCAGCCCCGAAAGCGCCGCTGAGGTTCATAAACGGAAACGTCACCGACAGGCCGTTGATGGCATCAGCACCCACCACCTGTCCTATTGACGCCCGGTCGATGATGTTGTACAGCGACGAGGCCGTCATAGCCACTATAGCAGGCAGAGCATACTGCCACAGCAGTTGGCCCACAGGCTTCTGTCCCAGTTCCAGCGCTTTCTGCTTATTATCCATATTCACGTTGCAAAGGTACAAAGAAAAAATGAAACCGCCAAAGAAAAGATGAACAGGAATTTGGCCGTTCAGAAAAAAATACATACCTTTGTCGACAGAAACCGAAAGACTGCACACATTTATGCTACGAAACATACTACTGCTAACCCTACTGGCCGGTCTGCTGCCGGCAGCAGCACGTACCAACAAGGTGAAGAATCCGGAGCCGAAGACTTTTGTCTACCGCTATTATCTGCGCGACAAGGCTGGTACGGAATATTCGCTCGACGCTCCACGCCGTTTCCTCAGCAGTAAGAGTCTGCACCGCAGGGAACGACAGCGGCTGACAGTCGACTCCACCGACATCCCGGTCTGCAAAGCCTACATCCGACAGTTTGTGCGCCCCGGCTGCCAGGTCATCGGCACCAGCCGCTGGCAGAACACCGTGCTGGTGCGCTCGGCCGACTCGCTGCTGCTCGACTCGCTGTGCCGTCTGCCACTGGTCAGGGACTCACGCTGTGTGTTCGTCGCCCCTGACTCTATCGAACCGGCAGGCGACATCATCTGGAATGTGCACGAAGAGTTCAACCTGTGGGATTCAATAAGGAACGAGCCCTACGGAGCCATGCGGCATCAGATAGAGGCAATGGGCGGCGTAAGCCTCCACGAGGCGGGCTTCAGAGGTCGCGGCATGACCATCGCTATCCTCGACGGCGGTTTCCAAAACTACAACCGCATCCCCGCCCTTCAACGAGCAAGAATACTGGGCACTCACGACTTTGTCACCCCTCCAATGCCTCAGCCGTCGGCCAAAGCCAAAAACAAGAAGCCCCGGAACGTCTCCCCCTTCCATGCCATCGACCACGGCACCAAGGTATTCTCGGCCATCGGAGCCTATGCACCCGAGGTAGCCATCGGTACGGCCCCTGACGCCTTCTTCTGGCTCTTCAGATGCGAAGACCCGGCCACCGAACAGCCCATCGAAGAAGACTACTGGACGATGGCGGCAGAGATGGCCGACTCCGTAGGGGCGGACATCATCAACTCGTCGCTCGGCTATTACGACTACGACGGTGACAACGACGACTACCGCCTGCAAGACCTCGACGGCAACACAGCATTCATCTCCCGGAGTGCCTCTCTACTGGCCCGGAAGGGCATCGTACTCTGCAATTCCGCCGGCAACGCCGGCATGGGACAGTGGAAAAAAATCGGCGTACCGGCCGATGCCCGCGACATACTGACCGTGGGTGCCATCGACCGCAAGCACAACCTGGCCCCCTTCTCCAGCATCGGACCCTCGCAAGACGGGCGCATCAAGCCCGATGTGGTGGCACTGGGAGCCTCGGTGGCCCTTATTTCCGGACGCGGCACACTGGTCTACGACATGGGCACCTCGTTCTCCACCCCCCTCGTCTGCGGCCTGGTGGCCTGTCTCTGGCAGGCTTTCCCCGACAAGACCGCACTGGAGATTATCGACATGGTGCGCCATTGCGCCGACCAGCACAACTGTCCTACAAACATCTTCGGATACGGCATGCCCAATTTCCGGCACCTGATAAAGGATGACCGATAACACGGTCGAAGGCCAAAGGCCAATAAAAAGAAATGGAAACATTATCATTATACGAACTGAACCGCCTGGTGCGACAGGTTGTTGAACAGACACTCAACAGAGAGTACTGGGTGGAAGCCGAACTGTCGGAATGCCGCACGAGCAGAGGCCACTGCTACATGGAACTGGTAGAGAAAGACGACCGTTCAAACACCCCCATCGCACGGGCATCGGCCAAATGCTGGCAGAGCACATGGACAATGGTGGCTCCCTATTTCGAACGCACCACCGGACAGAGCCTGCACGCCGGACTAAAAGTACGGCTGAAGGTCTATGCACAGTTTCACGAGACCTACGGTTTCTCGTGGATCGTCACCGACATCGACCCGACATTCACCATGGGCGACATGGCCCGCCGGCGACAGGAGATTATTCGCCAACTGAAGGCCGAGGGCATCTTCGACCTGCAGAAAGGCCTTACCCTCTCACCCTTCTCGCTGTGCATTGCCGTCATCTCCAGCGAGACGGCCGCCGGCTATGGCGACTTCGTCAATCAACTGGCCGACTCACCTTACGCATTCCAAACACGGCTGTTCCCGGCCATCATGCAGGGTGAACAGGTAGAACAGAGCGTCATCGCTGCCCTTAACAAAATTTTCGAGAGTGTCAACGATTTTGACGCCGTGGTCATTATCCGGGGCGGCGGAGCCACAGCCGACCTATCAGGTTTCGACACACTGGCATTGGCGGAGAATGTTGCCCAGTTTCCACTGCCCGTCATCACCGGCATCGGCCACGACCGCGACGAGAGCATCCTCGACATGGTCAGCAATACCCGCGTAAAAACACCCACCGCAGCGGCCCAGATGCTCATCACCCTCCTGGACGACACGCTGCAACGCATCACGACAAGCAGCGAGCGCATTACCCGGCTGGCACAGAACCGTCTGGAGAACGAGCGACTACGGCTGGCCCGCTTCTCCGAACGCATCCCCACCCTCTTCTCTCTTGTCAGAACAAGACAAGAGGCTCTGCTTGACCGACTGAGTCAGACCGTCATCACCATCATACAGAGACAAACAGAGAGAGAACGCCTCAGGGTGGAGAGACTTGCCGACCGACTGCCGGCGATGACTGCCAGCCGGCTACAGACCGAACAGCACCGGCTGCAACTGCTCGAACAGCGTGCCGGCAGCCTGAACCCCGACCTGCTGCTCAAACGCGGCTACAGCATCACCCTCCACAACGGAAAGGTACTGCAATCGACCGACGGACTAAAGCAGGGCGACATTCTGCAAACCCGACTGGCCAAAGGCTGTCTGACCTCTACCGTCGTCAACACTTCATCAGACACTTAATACCCAAGACCGTTATGACATACGAAGAATCATTAGCCAAACTCGAAGCCATCGTCAGCAAGATGGAGAACGGACAGTTCTCGGTCGACGAACTGGCACAACAACTCAAGGAAGCACAGCACCTCATTGAACAATGCAAGGCGAAACTGAACAAAACTGACAGCGAAATAAAGAAAATTTTAGAAAAAAGTTAGAAAAACTTGCAAGTTATTAGTTTTTTGCCTATCTTTGCATCATCATTTAAAGAAAATAGTAAATTAAGATGAAAGACTTAGACTGGAAAAATCTATCGTTTGGCTACAGGCCGACAGACTATAACGTACGCTGTTACTACCGCGACGGACAATGGGGCGAAATAGAAGTATGCTCCGATGAATACCTCAAACTGCACATGGCAGCCACCTGCCTGCACTACGGACAGGAGGCCTTCGAGGGTCTGAAAGCCTACCGCTGCAAGGACGGCAAGGTGCGCACCTTCCGTGTGAAAGACAATGCCGAGCGTCTGCAGTCTACCTGCCGCGGCATCATGATGCCCGAAGTGCCCACGGAACTCTTCACCGAGATGGTCAACAAGGTGGTGCGCCTGAACCAGGAGTGGATACCCACCTACGAGAGCGGAGCCACCCTCTACATCCGTCCCTTGCTCATCGGCACCAGTGCCCAGGTGGGCGTCCATCCCGCCAAGGAATACCTGTTCATGATCTTCGTCACGCCCGTAGGCCCTTATTTCAAAGGCGGCTTTGCCTCCAACCCCTATGTCATCATCCGCGACTACGACCGCTCGGCTCCCCTCGGCACCGGTAAATATAAGGTGGGCGGCAACTATGCTGCCAGCCTCTTCGCCAACAACCTGGCCCACGAGAAAGGCTACGCCTGCGAGTTCTACCTCGATGCTAAAGAGAAGAAATACATCGACGAGTGTGGCGCTGCCAACTTCTTCGGCATCAAGGACAACACCTACATCACCCCGAAGTCTACCTCTATCCTCCCCTCCATCACCAACCGTTCGCTGATGCAGGTGGCCGAAGACCTGGGACTGAAGGTAGAGCGCCGTCCCATTCCCGAGGAAGAACTCTCGACCTTCGAAGAGGCAGGAGCCTGCGGAACGGCAGCCGTCATCTCACCCATCTCCTATATCGACGACCTGGAGACCGGCAAGCGCTACGACTTCGGCGCACAGCCCGGCCCCATCTCCAAGAAACTCTACGATACCCTGCGCGGCATCCAGTACGGCGAGATTGAAGACAAGCACGGCTGGACCAGTGTGGTTATTGAATAGAACTATCAACAAGAAATAACCGATTTTGAATTATGGAAACAAATCAAGGCTATTACGCTCCCGCCAAACCGGACAACAACCTTATCCTGGCCATCTTCTGCACGGCATGCTGCTGTCTGCCGGCAGGCATCTATGCCATCATCAAGGCAAACGATGTAAACAACCAATACAACATGGGCATGTACGACCAGGCTGTTGAGTCAGCGGCGCAGGCAAAGAAGTGGAGCCTTATCGGCATTGGCGCCAGCGCTGTCGTATGGATTCTGTACATCCTGTTCTACATCATCATCTTCGTTATAGCCGCTGCCAGTTAAAACAGTTCTGTGTCTACGAAGAAACGAGCCATAGCGGTAGTCGCGGCATGCGTCATCACCCTGGCTGTACTCTATGTACTGAATCCCGTCGACCATCAACTGATGCCGAAATGCCCCTTTAAACTGCTCACTGGGCTGAGTTGTCCGGGGTGTGGTTTCCAACGAGCCATCCACGCACTGTTGCACGGACGAATAGCAGAAGCGTTGGGCTATAATTACTGGCTAGTGTTTGCCCTGCCCTACCTGATAGCGGTCATCGTCGAGAAATGGGCATTGCACGGGAAATGGCAAAAGAAGGCTGAGGCTGTGATTGAACATCGCTATCTCATCCACTTCTATATCGTAACATTCTTCATCTGGTTTGTCGTAAGAAACCTCTATAACATTTAAAACTAAAAGAAATATGGATTATCAGTATCAAGACACGGGCTACATCGCTGCCCCACAGGACTACAAAATCTGGTCCATCATCAACATCGTACTGGGCGTGCTCTGCTGCGGATGCTGCGGCATCATCGGACTCGTACTGGCTATCATGGCCCTGCTGAAGTCAAACGACGTGGGCAAGTTCGTCGCCATGGGCGAAACGGGCATCACACAGGCACAGGATGCCTCAGAGAAAGCCAAACTCTACAACATCATTGCGTCTGCACTGATTGGTCTGAGTTTCATCTGCAACTTCATCTACGTCATCCTCTACTTCACCGGGGCACTCAACTAATCATGCAGTGATGAGCAAAAGGGGTCTGAAGACTGTTGCACTGATCCTGGGCACGCTGGGTGTGATCACGGTGTTGGTGCTGCTCTACATCTTCAACCCGACAGAGACATCTGTTGCGCCCAAATGCGTATTCAAAGCCATCACGGGCTGGAGTTGTTCAGGTTGCGGGATGCAGCGGTTTATCCATGCTTTCCTGCACGGCCGGTTTCTCGAGGCCATCCAATACAACTACATCCTGGTTGTCTTCATACCCTACATGATACTCTTCGGCGTTGAGAACCTGCTCCTCACCGGTGAAAGGAAACAGCGATGGAAGCGTATACTGGAAGGAAAAGAGATGGTGATGACCATGCTCGTTCTTGTTACGGGCTGGACCGTCATTAGGAACATACTTGAAATATAGAGTCATTTGTAATACATCATTATTAACCCTTTAAAACAATTAGAACTATGACAACAGAACAAATTGAACAGTTTTTGTCCGTAAATGCTGACAAAATCGCCCCCGAGGACATGGACACCATCCGCGAGCGTCTTGCTAATGCCGACCAGGGTGCAGCGACAGCCGCATTCTCCAATCTCAAGAGCCCCACTATCGCCCTCATTCTGGCTATCCTCACCGTATGGGATCGTCTCTATCTAGGCGAAATCGGCATGGGCATTTGCAAATGGTTCACCTGTGGTGGTTGTGGCATTTGGTGGCTCATCGACATCTTCACCGCCAAGAAGAGAGCCCAGCAGATTAACCTCAACAAGATTCTGGAGCAAATCTAAACCGACTCCGACAAAACAAAAAGAAACGCCCTGCATCGTCGGGGCGTTTTTTTTATCATATTATTTGGCGGTTTCGATTTTTTTGTTTAACTTTGTAGCCAAAATCATGTAAAAACAAATAAAAACATAGCATTATGGAACAGAAGCAAGCCGATCAACTGATCATGATGAACAGTTCAAAACTGGCACCGGAGTATATCGAGACCATCCGTGAGCGACTGCTCGACATGGAGTACAGCCAGGCCGCCGTATATTTTGCCAATCTCAAAGATCCCACTCTGGCCATCATCCTCTCGATCATCGTTGGCGAACTGGGCGTCGACCGCTTCTACATCGGCGATATCGGCATGGGTGTAGGCAAACTGCTGGTATTCATCATCGTTGGCACCATCAGTTGCGGCACGCTGTTCTGGGTCTGGTGGCTCATCGACATCTTCCTCATCATGGGCGCCACCCGCAAGAAGAACTCCGAGACGCTGCTCCAGTCGCTGTCCATGCTCTCCTACTAACAGACACAAGCGCACCGGTGGAGCATGACCGTACGGACGAGTCCCGACGCAGGACAGTAGGACAGTAGGACAGTACAATTTGCAAAAATCCTATCGCGTACCGCGCGCATGTGTGCGGTACGCGATAACTTTATAAAAATGCAAATTCATATCTGTCGTATCTGTCGAAAGTCATCACAAAGTCTTCACAAGTCATCACATGGCCACAAAGACACAACATTATTTGGAAAATTAAAAGAAAAAGCGTAACTTTGCAGCACCAAAGGCAAGAATAGCAAAACATGAGCAAAGGAAAACTGGCCAAGTTTGCCGACATGGAGACCTACGCGAACGTCTTTCAGTACCCCTACTCGGTGGTGAGCGACGTGCCGTTCGCCATGTGCGGCCATTGGCGCGAACAATACTTCAAGAACGCCAACCCCATCGTGCTCGAACTGGGCTGCGGCAAGGGCGAATATGCGGTGGAACTGGCCAAGCAGAACCCCGGCTGCAACTTCATCGGCGTCGACATCAAGGGAGCCCGTATGTGGACCGGTGCCACCCTGGCCTTGGAGCAGGGACTGACGAACGTAGCCTTTCTGCGCACCAACATTGAGATCATCGACCGTTTCTTCGGCCGCGACGAGGTGCAGGAGATATGGCTCACGTTCAGCGACCCGCAGATGAAGAACCCGCGCAAGCGCCTCACCTCGACCTACTTCCTGGAGCGCTACCGCCATTTCCTGACCGACGGGGGCACCATCCACCTGAAGACCGACTCGAACTTTCTGTTCACCTACACCGACGCTCTGGTGAGCCGCAACGGTCTGCCCGTAGTGCAGAAGACCACCGACCTGTATGCCGCCGACTACAACACTGCCGACTACGCCAAGGCCCGGTCGATACAGACCTACTACGAGCAGATGTGGCTGGAGCGCGGCCTGAACATCAAATACCTGAGATTCCGTCTGCCCGCAGCAGGACCGCTGGAGGAGCCGGACATCGAAATACCCTTAGACGACTACCGCAGTTACCATCGGACGAAGCGCAGTTCGCTGGAGACTGCCAAATAACTAAAGCCTATGAACATCAAGCACCTATTGATAAGTATCGTACTGACAGCCGTCTGCCCCACCCTGTCAACAGCCCAGCAGACGGAGGTCACCGTCGACAGCGTGGGCCTGCTGGCTACCCAACTGCCCGACAGCATCCGCTACACCATAGAGCGGTTGAAGATCAGCGGTCCGCTCAACGGTAGCGACATCAAGGTGATACAGCAGATGACCAGCCGCGTCAGGCCCAAGAAAGCCGGCGATGCCGTGCTGAAGGAGATTGACCTGAGCGATGCCACGATAGAAGAAGGCAAGGGGACGTTTCGCACCCGCGGCGGTGTGGTGCCTGCCGCTATGTTTCTCAATAGCAAGGTACTGGAGCGCATCACCCTGCCCGCCACGGCCATTGAAATTGGCCGCAGTTGCTTCAGCGGCTGTATCAACCTGCAGGAAGTGGTGCTGCCCGAGACGCTGCAGACCATCGGCGACTATGCCTTCAACGGCTGCACCAGTCTCGACGGACTGGAACTGCCGCCGACGCTGACGGCCATAGAGAACCATGCCTTCGACGGTTGCCGGGCACTGACGGCCATCCGGATACCCGCCTCGGTGACCAACATCGACGTCTATGCTTTCAACGGCTGTGAGCAAATGGACAGCATCGCCCTGGAAGCCACCATCACCCGCATCGGCAACAACACCTTTGCCGGTTGCACCCATCTGCGCACCCTGACGCTGCCCGCCGGTGTCAGCCAGATAGGCAAGGAAGCCTTCAAGGACTGCCAGATGCTGACAACCATCGCGATGCCTGAGCGAATCGATGAGATAGGCGACAATGCCTTTGAGAACTGTCAGAGCCTGCAGACCATCACCATGCCGACAGTGACACGCCTTGGCGACGAGGTGTTTATGAACTGTATGAGCCTGCAACAGGCCGAACTGGGCAGTGTTAGCCGTATGGGCAAGATGACCTTCTACAATTGTACCAACCTGCAGCAGGCCACCATCACCGGCAACCTGCAAGTAATCGGCGACGAGACCTTCGCCGGCTGTCTGAGCCTGCTCACAGCCGCACTGCCGTCGACGGTGAAGACTATCGACACGAAGGCCTTCTTCGACTGCAAGTCGCTGGAGCGAATCGAGTTACCATCGTCGCTGGTGCGCATCAACGACCATGCCTTCGAGAACTGTGCCAGCCTGCGCTCACTAGTGGTGCCCAACATGACGAAGCACATAGGCAGCGACTGCTTTGAGAACTGCGCCTCGCTCGACAGCATCACCATCCAGGGCTTCATCGAAAGGATAGAGAGCGACATGTTCCGCTACTGCCACTCCCTGCGCGTAGTCAACCTGCCCGTGTCGATCAAGGCCATCGACGACAATGCCTTCCAAGGCTGCTCGTCGCTAAGCAGCATCCTCCTGCCGATTGCCATCGCCAAGATTGGCGACAATGCCTTCGAGCAGTGCGTCTCGCTGCAGGCAATCGTCATCCCGGCTGCCTGCACCAACATCGGCAGTGCGGCCTTCCGCGAATGCAGCACCCTGAGTCATGTGGAGTTGCCCGCCGCCCTGAAGAAAGTGGGCGGCAACGCCTTTGCCAAGTGCGTCTCGCTGAAGATCCTCCACACCATGGCTGCCCTGCCGCCAGACATCAGCCACAGCACGTTCAAGGGCGTCGTCAACAACGCCTGCCGCGTCTACGTGCCCAGAGGTTCGAAGAGCCACTACCAGAAGAACAAGTCGTGGAATAAATTCTCACAAATCTTTGAGAATTGAGAATTGAGAGTTGAGAATTAAGAATTAAGACAATGACACTATATCCGAAACTTATTATGGATGCGCTCGCAACAGTGACTTATGCGGGCACGAAGAAAAACCTAGTGGAAAGCGAGATGGTGGCCGACACCCCGACGGTGACGCCCCTCAACCCCGCAGTAGACGGTAAAAACTGGAAGGTAGGCGTAGTACTGCTGTTTCCCCGCGACACCGACCCCTTCCTGAAGTCGACCGTCAAGGCTGCCGAGGCGGCTATCAAATACCACTGCGGTCAGGATGTGGAAGTGAACATCGCCACTGAATACAAGACAAAGCCCCGTCCGGATGATGCCCACCTGCTGCCCGGCGTGAAGAACATCATAGCCGTGAGCAGTGGCAAGGGCGGCGTAGGCAAGAGCACCGTCTCGGCCAACCTGGCTATCGCTCTGGCCCGGCTGGGCTATAAGGTGGGCCTGCTGGACACCGACATCTTCGGTCCGTCGATGCCCAAGATGTTTCACGTTGAGGATGCCCGTCCCTATGCTGTCAAGGTGGACGGCCGCGACCTCATCGAGCCTGTAGAGAAGTATGGAGTGAAGTTGCTCAGCATCGGATTCTTCGTCAGTCCCACCACCGCCACCCTATGGCGTGGCGGCATGGCCACCAGCGCCGTGAAGCAACTCATCGGTGATGCCGACTGGGGCGAACTGGACTACTTCATCCTGGACACCCCGCCGGGCACCAGCGACATACACCTGACGCTGCTGCAGACACTGACAATCACGGGTGCCGTCATCGTCAGCACACCGCAACAGGTGGCCCTTGCCGATGCCCGCAAAGGAATCGACATGTACCGCAACGAGAAGGTCAACGTGCCCATATTGGGACTGATTGAGAATATGGCGTGGTTCACACCGGCCGAACTGCCCGAGAACAAATACTACATCTTCGGCAAGGAGGGCTGCAAGCAACTGGCACAGGAAATGGGCGTGCCCCTGCTGGCTCAGATACCTCTGGTACAGAGCATCTGCGAGAGCGGCGACGAGGGTGAGCCTGCCGCCACAAGAGTTGACACGATGACCGGCCAGGCCTTCATCAATCTGGCACAAGCCGTGGTGACTGTGGTCAACAGGCGGAAGAAAAGTGAGAATTGAAACTTATTCTCGCTTCACCTTCTTCCGCTCCTTCATCTCATGCCAACGCTCCAGCGCATCCTGCCGTGTCAGATAGATCTGATAGCGGTAGACACCGCAGGCGATGGCGAAATAGACCGTCATGAGGAGCCAGATCATGTTCAACTCAAAGGCTACATCGCTCAGCGAGGCTCCCATCGAGTTAAGACGAACATAGGCCTTGATGCCCCAGGTGGAGGGGAATATCCACGACACGCCCTGCCATAGGCCGGGGATGTTGCTCTGCGGCCACGACACACCCGACATGAACAGCAGGGGCACCGACATAAAAACCATGAGCAGCATCACGTTCTCACGATACTTGACTAGGCACGACGTGACCATGCCGAAGAAGATGCAGGCCAGAATATAGGGCAGCATCAGCACCAGCAGCGTCCACCCTGTGGCCAGTTGCGGAAAACTGAACAGTTTCGGCACGACGACGGCCAGCCAGACACCCATGATAGCATAAATCATGAAATAACACAGCGACTTGCCGAAGACGATGCGAAACACGCCCTGATAGGGACGGCTGATGGGTATGAGTTGCTTGTAGCGGCTGTTCTCGCGTGCCGTGCCGGCCGACATGCCGATGCCGAGAACCAGGGTCTGCTGCAGGATGAGCATCAGCACACCGGGCAGGATGAACGATCCGTAGCCGCCAGCGGGATTGAAGATGGGCACGTCGGCATAGTCGAGGGGACGGGCGGTAATAGTCTCTTCGCGTGACGTGTAGTGACCGCCAAGTTTCGTTCTGATCTCCGCCCCCATCTCGAGCGACACCAACTGCGCCGTCTGGAAGATGGCCTTATAGGTGAGCATCAGACTCATGTCGCAATAGACGCTAATGACACCCTGCTGCATGCGATAGACATTAGTCTCGAAATCGCCGGGGATATAGTAGGCACCCTTCACCAGTTGGCGGCTGATGAGCGACTTGGCCTCGTCCATATCCTGGGCGTAGAAAGCGACACGCACATCGGGCGAGGCATCACACCGGCGGATAAACTGACGCGACAGGGAGGTGTGGCTATCGTCGACCACCACGACGGGCACCTCGTGCACCGTCTCATTATTATATATCCACGAGTAGAGCAACGGATAGACCAAAGGCACGATGATGAGGAAGATCAGCACACCCTCATCCTTGAACACCTGCTTGAACTCCTGTCGCCAGATATAGAAGGTGTCTTGCAGCATTCGGTTCAAACTATGGTATGTAGACATAAGTGAGCATGGCATTTTTAATTTTTCTGACTACCAGCCACGGCAGCAGAACAAAGGCTGCCAATGCGGCGAAATGAAACCACGCCTCCAACAGCGGATAGCCGTTGAACACGCAAATCTGATAGAGCATGTAGTAGTGGCGCAGGGGGAACAGCCACGACAGCGACTGCAGCGGACCGTCCATGCCCATCACCGGGAAGGCGGAACCGGCCATCGAGAAACTGAGCACCGCCCAGAGCGAACAGACACTCATCGACATGCGGAGCGAGGGCATCAGGCCGAAGGCAAAGATGCCGAAGCCCTGGGCTGCCAGTACTTGCATCAGCCCGAGCAGGACCATCATCCACGGACTGCCCAAATGGGGAAAGCCGAGGACATAGAACACATAGATCTGATAGCCATAGACAATGGCGAGCCAGATGAGTGTTTGTGGCAGAAACTTGCCCAGCATGGCCAGCGTGATGTTGTTGTCGGTCAGAGCCAGCCACTCCTTCGACGTGTTGAACTTCACCTCGTTGCCCAGCGAATAGGCGGAGATAAGGAAGATGAACAGCATAATCATGCCCGGTACCATCATCGTCGAGAGGTAGGAGTTGTAACTGGTCCACGGGTTGGCAATCTGGTGCAGGTCGATGCGGATGGGCTGCAGAAGCGTCTGTATCTGTGCGTCAGTGAAGCCCCTGGCCCGCAGCGTGGCCTGTCCGACGGCAGCCGACCCCAAGGTAGAGATGGTCTTCATGTCTTTCATCAGCAGCGCACCGGCCGCCAGCGTCGTATAGGAATAGTAGTACGACACCTTGGGCTGGCGACTGGCCAGCAGGTCGTCGGTCGTTCCTTTCGGGATATAGAGGAAGGCGTATATCTCGTTTTTCTGAATGGCATGCCGGGCTTCGCTCACGCTCGGATAGTGGGCCACGACGCGCGACATCTGGAAGGCATCGAGGCGCTGCACCAGCGAGCGCGACGTCGAGGTGTTGTCGAGGTCGACAACGCCCACAGGCATAGCCGTCGGCAGCCCGTCGTCCATGAGCGAGGTAAAGAAGAACATCACCAGGACGGGGAAGGCCACCATACAGAACCGATACATGTGGTTCCTGCGCAGAATCGACAGTTCGCGCAGACTCACCTGCAATATTTGCCTCAGTTGCTTCATTCTTTCACTATCAGCGACATGCCGGGACGCAACCCTTCAAGGGGCTCCACCGGACGGGCCTTCACCTCGAAGGTCTTCAGGTCGAACTGGCCGTTGGCCTTGGTAGCCTTCCATACGGCATACGAGCCCTGGTCTTTCATGTGGTAGACCTTCATCGTCACCTCGCGATTGAAGGCGGGCACGAAGGCCGTGAACTCAGTGCCTATCTGCATGCCGTTCAACTGGTCCTCACGCACATTGAAGGTGCCCCACAGGTCGTTCATCATCGAGATGGTCATGATGGGACTACCCGTGCCCACCAGTTCGCCCACCTTGGGATAGATGCTGCTCACCTCGCCGTCCATCTGAGCCACCTGCACGGTCTCACCGATATAGGCACTGACCTCCTGCACGGCACCCTGGGCACGCGCCACCTGGGCCTTAGCGGCCATCTTCTCTTCCTGACGGGCGCCGTTGACGGCCATGTCGTATTGACTCTGGGCGGCTTTCACCTGAGCCTGCGAAGCCTTATACATGGCCTCGGCCTCGTCGCGCTTCTGGGCACTGACCACACCCTCGTCGAACAGACGCTGAACACGGTGATACGATTTCTCGGCAATTTCAAGACCGGCCTTGGCCTGCTGCAGCAACTGGAAGGCACCCTGCACCTGCTCCTTGCGTGCACCGTTCTGCGCCATCTGTTCCAAGGCCGAAGCACCGGCCTCAGCACCCTGTGCCTGCTGCATCTTGGCCCTCACCTCGGGGGCATCGATAATAGCCAGCGTGTCGCCGGCACGGACGAAGTCGCCCTCTTTGACACGGATTTCCAGTATGCGGCCTGGCACCTTGCTCGACACGCGATATTCGGAGACTTCCACCTGTCCCTGTATGAGTTCCGGGTCGCGCCCCAGGGTAAAGAAACCAATCAGCGCCACGACGACAACGACTGCTGCGAAGCCGAGGATGGCCCACAGAATATTATGATGTTGTTTTTTTGCTTGCGTAGACATAGGGATATTTACTTTTTACGTATTTACTATTTATCTTTCTATTGGACTATTTATATTCTATTGGACTATTTAAAGGTCGCCGACAGCCTTCCTCAGTTCCACATGAGCAAGTTTGACGGCTATCTGGGCATCGATGAGTTGCGACTGGGCCTGCAGCCAGGCCGTCTGTGCCTCCATTACCACAGTAGTGGCAATGACACCCTCGCTGAAGCCAAGGTTGGCGGTACGTAGATTCTCGTTGGCCTTCTCGATGTTGTTCTGAGCCATTGTCAGACGTTTGTTGGCCTCCTCCACCTTGAACGTATTCTGGTTGACCTGCAACTCAATCTTCTCACGCACATCCTGCATCTCCAGGTTGGCAATGGCCGTAGCACCCTTAGAGGCACGCACCTTGTAGGCCACGTCGCCCCAGTTCCAGATGGGAATGCGCACCAGCACGCCGACATTCCAGCAGCCCCGGAACTTCTTCTCAAAGCCATTCTGCAGACTGGGGTTGCTGACCATATAGCCACCCATAAGAGCCACCTGCGGCAGGTTGCCGGCCTTGAGGATGTTGGTCACCTGCTTAGTCATACCCACCGAACTGTCGAGCATCTTTATTTCCGGACGGTTGCTGACGGCCTGTTCGACATCCATCTGCGGCTGCAGGGCGACCACAGCCAGATTCTCGGCATCCTCGTCGGCCAGGGTAATCGTATCGTTCATAGGCAGGCCCATCATCTGGCAGAGCAGCATCTTCGACAGTATCAGACCGTCGTTGACTTTCTGCACGGCCATCTCAGCCTCGTTGACCTTCACGCTGACGCTCAGGCCGTCGCTGCGGGTGGCCACGCCCTCAGCGATCATACGCTGCACGTCGTGGTCGAATTTCTTGACAAGGGCCAGATAACTCTCTGCCAGACGTTTCTTATGCTTCAGCGACACCACCTGCCAGTAAGCCTGGTCGGTAGCATACATCACAGCCTGCCGACGGGCATCGGCAGAATGGCTGACCAACTGCTCGTTGAGGTCGGCCAGACGGTTCAGAGCAATGAGACTTCCGCCCATGAACACGGGCTGTGTCACCATGACACTGCCGGCAAAGATGTTGCGGGTATCGGTACGGAAGGCATCGACGATGCGCTGGCCGGCGGCATTCAGCGGGGGTACCACCTGACCCACGCTCTGCTGCATCTGCTGCTGCATGTCAGCCGACATCTGCTGCAAAGCCTCAGCGGGAACACCCATCTGTCCGAGCAAGTCGCCCATCTGGGTCATCATACCCGTGCCTAAACCCTGGAGCATTCCCCCGGCATTGGTACCCAGGTTTGAGAGGGCACCCTTCTGCGTGCTGTTCAGCAGCGATATCTCCTCGCTTGAGAACATATAGCCGCCCATTGCGCTGACATGAGGCAGATACTTCGTACGGGCCGACTTCCTGAGGTTGGCGGCCACTTCCTGTTTCAGTTGCGACACACCCAACTGCTTGTTGTTGCGCAAGGACATCGCCCTGCAACTGTCAAGCGTCAACAGGTGTTGTCCCTGCATGGGTAGAGGCAAAAAGGCAAAAAGGCAAAAAGGCAGCAGCCGTTTTACCCTCCCTTTCATCTCCATCACGATTTTCCGATGCATCATACTTTTTTATTACTTTATATCTGAGTTAAAAGTATAAGTTCGCGTTTCTTATTTAAAAGTAAAAGTTCGTGTGCCAATCATGTTGCCGTCGGAGAAGATGCTCACGCGGTATTCGCCACCCTCCAGGTATTCGCCCACCTGCCAGTTGGCGGTGACGGGCAGTTCTTCGCCGGCATATTCCACCACACGCTTCATCGAGTACTCCAACTGGCGGTTCTCGTAGGGGAAGGTGCCCTCGGTGAGCACGCTACCGGCGGGAGTCTGGATACGCACATAGAGGGTGCGGTTGCCGTTGGCGGCCGTCACGTTGCGGGCGATGGTGAAGTTCACCTGAATGGTCTTGCAGTCCTTCATCTTCTTCGTCACCTTGCCGCGCTTGTTCAGGATGGTCATCGAGATGTTCGTGGCATCGAGTTGGGCGGCGATGGCCACCTTCTCCGTCAGGTTCTGCTTCTCCTGGCGCAGACCGGCATTGGCCTGGTTCGACTGGGCCAACTCGTCCTTCACACGGTCGTTCTCGGCCACCAATTGCTGGTTCACCTGATTGAGCGAGTCTACCTGGCGGATATAGTCGCGCAGAACGGCACGCACCGTCTCCAGTTCTTTCTTCAGACGGGTGATTTCACGGGCATCGGTTGTCTTAACCTCTTTCAGTTCCTTCAGCAGTTGCTGCGTGCGTAGTTGCTCCTGTGTGAGTTGTGCAATCAGCGAGTCGTTGTTGATCTGCGAGATCATCTCGCCATACTGCACCGTCAACCGCTCGTAGTCGTTCTCCATCTCCTGCTTGTCCAGTTCGGCCAACTCGCGCAGTTCCTGCAACTCCTGATTCTCTTCCTTCAGCCCCTGACGCTCGAACAGCATCCACGCCAGTGCGGCCACAAGTGCCAGGACGGCAATTCCGCCCACAATCCACGGCAAATATCTCTTCATAACAATCTTTTATCAAAATTTTGTGCAAAGTTACTGCATTCGGCAGAAACGGCAAAATAATTTCACATTAATTTGGGAACTTTCTTGATTCTTTCTTTTGATTAAGTGCTGCAAAGTCACACAACAATATCCAAAATGACAAGACTAACGAGCAAAAACAACCAAGTATTGAGCGCAAAAAGATTTTTATCGGGGATTTATTTGGAAATGTCAGGAAAAAGGCCTATATTTGCCAAGTAAAAAGTCACGTTCATGAAAAAAGACGGATTTCTCTATCGGGCCTTCGACCTGTACTACGACGGTTTCCGCAGCATGACACTGGGGAAGACCCTCTGGGCCATCATCCTCGTCAAACTATTCATCATGTTTGCCGTTCTGAAGATTTTCTTCTTCCCCAACTACATCGGCCAGCATGCCGAGAAAGGAGGAGAAGCCGACTTCGTAGCCACGGAACTCATCGAGCGGGCAGGAGAGTGAAGAGTGAAGAGTGAAAACTAAAACCCATATATTGCTATGACAAACCTACTGTTAAACATTGATCCCGGCACTATCGACTGGTCGAGAGCACAGTTTGCCCTCACCGCCATCTACCACTGGCTCTTCGTGCCGCTGACGCTCGGCCTGGCCGTCATCATGGGCATTGCCGAGAGCATCTACTACAAGAAGCGTACCGACTTCTGGAAGAAGACGGCCCAGTTCTGGCAG
>DETM01000051.1:25923-45768 GCA_002361655.1 Prevotella sp. UBA3288
TCAACTTCGCCATGGGTGTGGCCACAGGCATCATCCTCGAGTTTGAGTTCGGCACCAACTGGTCGAACTACTCGTGGTTCGTGGGCGACATCTTCGGTGCACCGCTCGCCATCGAGGGCATCGTGGCTTTCTTCATGGAGTCCACCTTCGTGGCCGTGATGTTCTTCGGATGGAAAAAGGTGTCGGCGGGCTTCCACCTGGCCTCCACCTGGCTCACCGGCCTGGGAGCCACCATCTCAGCCTGGTGGATACTGGTGGCCAACGCATGGATGCAGTATCCCGTGGGATGCACCTTCAACCCCGACACCATGCGCAACGAAATGACCGACTTCTTAGCCGTGGCCCTGTCGCCCTTCGCCATCGACAAGTTCTGCCACACCGTCGTCTCGTCGTGGATCATCGGTGCCGTGTTCGTGGTTGCCGTGTCGTGCTGGTATCTGCTGAAGAAGCGCCAGACGCAGATGGCCGTCGAGAGTCTGAAGATAGCCGCCATCGTGGGACTGGCAGCCGCTGTCGGTGCCGCAGCCACCGGTCACAAGTCGGGTCAGACCGTCGCCCAGGTGCAGCCCATGAAACTGGCGGCCATGGAGGCCCTGTATCAGGGAGGCACCGAGCAGGGACTGACCATGATCTCGATGGTCAACCCCTTCGAACAGCCCACGCTGCAACAGATCATAACCGGCGAGGAGCCCCCGCTGAAGATTGACATGCCATACGGTCTGTCGATGATGGCCACCAACAGGCCCGACGGCTACGTGCCGGGCATCAAGGACATCCTGGAGGGTGGCTGGACGAACCCCGTCACAGGCGAGGTGGAGCCATCGGCCGACGAGAAGATAGCCCGTGGAAAGATTGCCATCCAGACGCTGGCCGACTACCGTAAGGCGAAGGCCGAGGGTGCCGACGAGGCTACGCTCGACGCACTGCTCACCACGCTCAACGACAACTACCGCTATTTCGGTTATGGCTATATACGCGACAAGGCCGAACTGGTGCCCTCAGTGCCCGTCAACTTCTGGGCCTTCCGCACGATGGTCGGGCTGGGCTGCCTGTTCATCGCCTTCTTCGCCCTGCTCATCCTGCTGCTGTTCGACATCCCCTTCGTGTCGCTCGTCAGCCGACGGCTGCTGTCAGCCCTCGGCCTCATCGACGAGACGGAAGCCGACAAGCACTACCCTGCCGCCCTGCCACGCTGGCTCTGCTGGGCCGCCATCGCCCTGGTGCCACTGGCCTATGTCGCCAGTGAGAGCGGATGGCTCGTGGCTGAGTTCGGACGTCAGCCGTGGACCATCCAGGACATGCTGCCCACGTGGGCTGCCGTCAGCGACCTCCACGCCGGCAGTGTGGCCGTCACCTTCTTCCTCTTCCTCATCCTCTTCACCACTATGCTGGCTGTAGAGATCAACATTCTGCTCAAACAAATCAAGAAAGGACCACAACTATGACATACACGTTTCTGCAGCACTACTGGTGCTTCATCGTATCACTGCTGGGCGCACTGCTCGTCTTCCTGCTCTTCGTACAGGGAGCCAACGCCACCATCTTCACCTTAGGGCGCACACAGGAGGAGCGACGCATGCTCATCAACTCAACTGGCCGCAAGTGGGAGTTCACGTTCACCACCCTCGTTACCTTCGGCGGTGCCTTCTTCGCCTCGTTCCCGCTGTTCTACAGCACCAGTTTCGGCGGTGCCTACTGGCTATGGATGCTCATCCTCTTCTCCTTCGTGCTACAGGCGGTCAGTTATGAGTTCCAGAACAAACTGGGCAATTTCCTCGGTCCCAAGACCTTCCAGTGCTTCCTGGTACTCAACGGCATACTGGGTCCGCTGCTGCTGGGTGGTGCCGTCGCCACCTTCTTCGAGGGCAGCAACTTCATCATCGAGAAAAACAACCTGGTCGACGTCGCTGCCGCCACACCCATCATCAGCCGCTGGGCCAACGCCTCGCACGGCCTCGACGCCCTGCTCAACCCCTGGGTGCTGGTGTTCGGGCTCGCCGTCATGTGTCTGGCTCGCACCCTGGGCATCCTCTATATCATCAACAATGTCGACGACGACACCATCCGCACGCGATGCCGTCGGCAACTGCTCATCGCTGCCGCCGCCTTCGTGATGCTCTTCGTGACCTATCTGGTCCACCTGCTCATCAAGGACGGCTTCGCCTACAATGACGAAGGCATCATCTTCATGGAGCCCTACAAGTATCTGCACAACTTCACCGACATGTGGTACCTCACCGCCATCTTCCTCGTCGGCGTGGTGCTCGTGCTCTACGGCATCGCCACCGAACTGCTGCGCGGCTTTAAGCCCATCGCCATCCACGGCATCTGGCCGGCAGGCATCGGCACCGTGCTCACCGTGCTGGCACTGCTGCTCATGTCGGCTTGGAACCACACGGCCTACTATCCCTCGACAGCCGACCTGCAGTCGTCGCTGACTCTCGAAAATTCGTCGAGCAGTTACTTCACGCTCAACACCATGTTCTACGTCTCGCTCCTCGTACCGTTCGTACTGGCGTACATCGTCTACTGCTGGCGCAAGATCGACAGCAAGAAAATCGACAGAGCCGAGATAGCCGCCGACGACCATGCCTACTGACACTTTCCGCATTCCTAACATACGACAAAACACCCCAGAGTAACAACAGACTAACAAGTGGAAATAATAGTATCACAAGAGATAGAGCAAGTCTGCCCCGAGTTTGTCGGGGCTTGCGTCGATGCGACGGTTGTCAACAGTCCCTATAGCGAGGCCCTCTGGAAGGAGATTGACGACTTGTGCCGCAAGTTCCGCGGAGAACTGACCACGGAGTCGCTGAAGGAAATCTGCAGTATAGCCGCCACCCGGCGTGTCTATAAAGCCTGCGGCAAAGACCCCTCCAGATACCGTCCTGCCTCCGAGGCACTGATTCGCCGTGTGCTGCAAGGGAAAGAACTGTACCAACTGAACACCCTGGTCGACTTGGTGAATCTGGCGTCGATAGCCTTCGGCTACAGCATCGGAGGCTTTGACGCCGAGAAGTTCGTGGGCGACACGCTGACGCTTGGCATCGGCCGCGAGGGCGAGCCCTACGAGGGAATAGGCCGCGGGATGCTCAACATCGAGGGGCTGCCCGTCTATCGCGATGCCAAGGGTGGCGTTGGAACCCCCACCAGTGACAATGAGCGGACAAAGATCACGGCGGACACCCGCCATTTGGTGGTGCTCATCAACGGCTACGACGGCAATGAGCAGCGGGTAAGGGAGAATGCCTCGTATATTCAGGACCTGCTCAGGAAGTATTGCCAAAGCGACGGCGGGACTTATTCTATTTACCGATAGATCTTTCGATTCGATGATGCACTCTCTAATAATCTATAATTATTCGCTGCAATAAGTAGGCATTATTTTTTGTTCTGCCAAACATTTGCCGGACTTTTTTCATTTGTCGTTGTAGTGACCCTCCACCTCGGCGATGAGAACAGTCACCACATCTTCATAGATATCGTAGATGATTCGGTCGTGGGCTGTGACATGTCTGGCCCAAGTGATATCCCTGCCTCCCTTCAGAGCCTCAGGATGCCCGGTGCCGGACCTGGGATGCTGTTCCAACTCAGGAAGCAGGTCACGCAGCTTCTTGAATGCTCTTGGATTGGATTTCTTCCATTTCCTGATTACCTTCTCAGCACTGGAAGAATACTCAATGGCATAGCTCATAGCTCGTCCATCCACTTCTGTGCTGCTGCAGCATTCTCAAACCTCAAGGTCTTTCCCTCTCTATGTTCCTGCCGCGCCTTTTCTATCTTTGCTGCCAATGCCGGGGTTATCTCCAAGTCATCATCCTCAACAGAGACAAGCGTGTAAAGCTTGCGGTTCCTGCGGATATAGACATGTTCTCCACCGTCAACCCTATCAAACGAGTTTGCAAGGTTGCTTCTGAAATCTCTCATTGTCAATGCTGTCATATCTCAAAATTTCTTGTTTCGGGTACAAAGGTAAGCATTTAATTCCAAACCGCCAATTTTTTGTGTACTTTTTTGTGTACACACCAATGTAAATAAGTGAAAAATCAAAAGTACACACGCAGATGCTCGGCATCATGCGTTTTGCACCAAACAAATAATCACAGGTATGGAGCAGAAGCAGTTGCTTCAGAACACGACATTCAAGACGGGCACAAACGCTTGGGAATACGTTCTTACTTGGAAAGAGGCCGACCAATCTTGGATAATCGCTGGTACCCTCTCGTGCATGAAGAAGGGCTACCGTCTTCACTGAGTAAAACTACTCACATCACTGAGTAAATTGTTTGATTATGTATAAAAGGACTGAATTTCAGACGATTAAGAGCAGACTTGAAGAGCGTAGATAGTTCATTCAGGTCGTTATGGAGCCTCGTCAAGTGGGTAAATCGACGGTCGTCAAACAGGTTTTGGGAGAAATTGATACTCCATAGTAGAACGTGAGTTCAAGGATGCGGACTGGCAACTTTCCTTCTCGAAGGGGGTATATAACATAGCGTAGGGGCTTGCCCCTGCGGAAACGGGCATCCCCACAACAATTGCCCCTGTAAGGGGCGCATAACAAATGACCGTCGCCTATTCCGAAAATTTTTACGATTTTCTTTGGCATTCTCCCCTTTTTCCACTATCTTTGCAGTCATGAGAACAAACGACGGACAGCAATTCTTGGGGCGGTCGGCACGTAACGTGCTGACCTTCAGACAATTACTACCCCCCCCCACGCACATTTCCGTCGTCTAACCTCGGCGCACACACACTCCGCACAACCCTACAGGGCCCTGCCCCCGTCCGACACCGCGTCGGCGGGGCAGAGCCCTTTGTGCCGTCGTGCCCGTGAATGAGCATACGCTTATATATATTCCCTCCAACGGTCTGCGAGGATCATGGGGATTATTTTAGCATAATATTAAATGGTTGCCTCCGCCCGGCTGTGAAGCCCGGGGAGGCTTTTTCCAAAACATCGGACTAAGAACCGACAGAACATCGAACTTAAAAACCTGACATATATGAAAACGATCCTTACCCTCATGGCAGCCCTTGTGCTGACCGTCCTCACCAGTTGCCAGAAAGAGGTGCAGCGCTACGACGAGATGCGCCTCTACCATGCCGAGTCGCTCACCCTGCATCAGGTCCAGGCCGACAGCGTGGTGCGCTTCTCCGACAAGGTCAACGCCTTCGTGGCCCGCTATCCCGCCGCCGCCGAAGATCCCCTCTATCCCGAAATCCGGGCTAACATCCGTGCCGCCCTGGTCACCTTCTCCATCACCATCGACGACGAGTGGGACGGCGAGATCCGAGTGGAGTATTAAACAGAAAAGAAAGGGGAAAAAAGAATGCAAAAATCAGAGTTGCTTCTCAAAAGTCACGGCATCTACGATGCGACAGTTGCCAATCTCGTGCAGAACCAACAAGTCTTGGTCGCCTGTCACCAGATATTGGGCATGTGCCTCTATGGCCAATGCCAGCAGGTAGTCGTCAGCCTCGTCCCTGCAAAGTTTGACCTCCTGTGTGGGCTCAAAACGCTCACCGATAATCTGCATGAACTCTATGAGAGAGTCGACTTCCTCCTTGGGGAAATACTTAGCAAACTTAGGACGAGAGGTTACGTCACGTATTTCAGCAAGCAACTCGTCGCAAATAACCAATTGGACTCGTTCATTACTCAACAAGTCGCGAAAGCCTTCTGCCTATCAGAAAGCTAATCCAGCAGTTGGTGTCAACGATGACACGGACATTACGCTTTCTTTGCATGTCGCTCATGTCTTACAGCCTTCACTTCAGCCAGTATGTCAGCCTCAGAAAGTTCATCTGTGCGAAATGCTTCAAGAAAGTGGTTCAACTCTGCACGGATGTTCTGGCGTGTCAAAGCCTTGCCAATACGCAACTGCGAACGCACGGGCATCTGCTGGAGCAACAGCAACATCTGGTTATAACTAATGTCTATCGTAGCATTCATATATATTAAAGATTGATGCTGCAAATATACAAAGAATATTTGAATTACCAAATAGAAATCAAATAAAAATGAAATCCTCTTTGAAAATGGGGAATTGAAAGAGTATAACTATTAGAAGAAGATATATGTCAGTACAGAGTGCTACTTTTGCCGACATTCACTTGAGTGAAGAGGATATCAAGTCCCGCTATATCCAGCCGGCTCTGGAAGATAAGGGATGGGACAAATACCACATGCGGTTGGAGTATGCCTATACCGCAGGTCAGATCATTGTGCAAGGGTCGCTGAAGCACCGCAAACGGGGAAAGCGTGTCGATTACCTGCTGTATACTGAAGACAACTACCCCATTGCCGTTGTCGAGGCAAAGGATAGGAAACATTCCCCTGCCGACGGCATTCAGCAGGCCATTGACTATGCCCGCGACCTGGACTTGCCTTATGCCTATGCCACCAATGGTGAGAAGTTTGTGGAGCACGACATGAATACAGGAGCAGAGCGCACCTTCGGAATGGATGAATTTCCAACACCTTTGGCACTGCGTGAACGCCACCGCCAATGGATGTATGAAAACAAGAACCTTACCGATGAGGGTGCCCACCTTCTGGATATTCCTTATTATAGCGATAGCGACAGTTACCCACCTCGCTACTATCAGCGTATTGCCATCAACAAAGTGATAGAGGCTGTAGCCTGTGGCAAGAACAGAATCCTATTGGTGATGGCAACGGGCACAGGAAAGACCTATACCGCCTTCCAAATCATCCATCGCCTGCATGCTTCTGGGCGAATGAAACGCATACTTTATCTTGCTGACCGTAACATTCTTATAGACCAGACCATGCGACAAGACTTCAAGCCCTTCCGTAAGGTGATGTCAAAAGTTCAGGGCAAGAGTGCCGAGTCGGGGTTTGAAATCTATATGAGTCTCTACGGACAGTGGGTAAAGAATGAAAAGGAGATGCAACCAGGTGAGAAGCAGCCCTACGAGAACTACGCCACGGACTTCTTCGACCTAATCGTGGTGGATGAGTGTCACCGCAGTAGTATCAATGAGGATAAGGAGTGGCACAAGATACTGACCTATTTTGACAAGGCAACTCAGATAGGTCTCACTGCTACACCTAAGAGTGTCGAGGGTGCCGACAACTATGAATACTTCGGACACCCTGTCTATACCTATTCGCTGAAGCAAGGCATTGCCGATGGCTATCTGGCTCCTTACCGCGTTACCAAGTCGTTCATCAATGTCGATATGGAAGGCTATGTGACAGAGGAAGGTGAGCAGGACTTATTCGGCAATGAGATAGAAGAAAGCATCTTCACCCGTAACACCTTTGGCCGAGAAATTCAGATTACGGAGCGTCAGAAGGTAGTGGCCTATCGTATCACACAAATGATGAAGGTGATAGGCAGGATGACAAAAACCATCGTGTTCTGTCCGGATCAGGAGGAAGCCGCCATTATGCGGGAATTGCTGATAGTCATGAATCAGGATATGGTGAAACGCTATCCCGATTATATTGTACGTATCACCAGCGATGACAGAGTAGGCAAATCGTTGCTCGACAACTTCATTGACCCCTACGAAGCGTGCCCTGTAATCGCTACGACCAGCGAACTGCTGACAACAGGTGTTGACTGCAAAACCTGTGGACTGATTGTCATAGACAAGGAGGTGAACAACCCCACCACCTTCAAACAGATGATAGGACGAGGCACCAGAATTTTTGAGAAGAAAGAGAAGATGAACTTCGAGATTCTGGACTTCCGGGGAGCCACGCAGTTATTTGAAAAGGGCTTTGACGATGATGTAGATCCTGAAGACTATGGCAAACGTACCAAAGAAGGTAAAACCGAAGATGGGGAAGATGGCGGCAAGAAAGGTGGTGGAGACGGCGGCAAACAACCTCTCAAAGAGCCACACAGGAAATACCACGTCGAAGGACATGACATCAGGATAGTGCACGAAGTGGTGCAGTTCCTGGGCGAAGACGGCAAGACGCTCTTTACAGAACGACTTACCGACTTTACCCGCAAGGCCATCAAGAAGCAATACCCCACGCTGGATTCTTTCCGAGGGGCATGGGCGCAGGCCGACAAGAAGCAGGCCATCATCGACGAACTGGCAGAAAACTCTGTGCTGCTTGATGCCGTCAGGGAAGAGAATCCCGCATTGAAAGACTGCGACTACTTCGACATCATCAGCCACGTGGCATTCGACCAGAAACCGCTCACCCGAAAGGAGCGTATTGACGGGGTGAAGAAGCGCAACTATCTGGCCAAGTATGAAGGTCAGGCTCGCAAGGTCATTGAGGGACTGATGGAGAAATACGGTGAGGTTGGCGTGACGAACATCGAGAACTCGCAGATCCTGAACATGAATCCCTTCTCAAAGATTGCAAAGCGTCCCCGCATCATGAAGGGCATCTTCAAGAGTCCCGAGGAATACAACGAGGCAGTCAGAGATTTAGAGAACGAACTATATAATGTGGCCAATTAAATAGTAAATAGTAAATTGTCAAATTGTAAATAAAAATGGCAGTAGGAAACTTAGTAAAACGCTTGCAGGACATCATGCGCAAGGATGCCGGTATCAATGGCGATGCACAGCGCATAGAGCAGATGGTTTGGATGTTCTTTCTGAAAGTATATGATGCAGCAGAAGAGGACTGGGAACTGGATGCTTTCGACAAAGGAGAAGAGTTCAAGAGCATCATCCCAGAGGATCTTCGCTGGCGCAACTGGGCACCTTCGAAAGACGAGGAAGGAAAACTGAAAAGCGACTTCCTGACGGGACAACCCTTGCTTGACTTCATCAATGAAAAACTGTTCCGCGTCCTAAAGGGTGAGGATAGTCTTGACGGAGAGATTAAGGGCATACAGGTGACCCGCGAGACGGCCCGACATCAAGCAGTTGTGCGCGACGTGTTCCAAGAGGTAAACCAGTATATGAAGAACGGCGTGCTGTTACGCCAGATGATTGATGAGATTGACGCTGTAGATATGCTCGACAGCGAAGAGAGCCATCAGTTTGGCGATATGTATGAGACGCTGCTGAAAGACCTTCAGGCAGCAGGCAATGCAGGTGAGTTCTATACGCCACGACCGCTGACTGACTTCACCGTCCAGCATCTTGACCCCAAATTGGGCGAACTGATGGGTGACCTGGCGGCAGGTACAGGCGGCTTCATCATCTCCACACTGAACTATCTGGAGAAACAGAAGAAGACGGCAGCCGACGAAGAGGCCTTCCAACACTCGGTGATGGGCCAGGAGTGGAAGCCCTTCCCTTATCTGCTGGGTGTGACGAACATTATGCTGCACGGCATCAAAGACCCCGAGTTCTTCCACATGGACTCTTTAGGCAAGAATATGAGCGAATATCAGGAAGAAGGCAAACTGGACACCATAGCCATGAATCCCCCATACGGCGGTGCTACTGATAGTGCTACCAAGATGAATTTCAAGGCAGAATATCGCTCGTCAGAGACGGCCGACCTCTTTATGGTGCTGATTATGCAGCGATTGAACAAAGGCGGACGTGCCGGTGTGGTGGTGCCCGATGGTTTCCTGTTCGGTACGGATGGTGCCAAGTTGGCCATCAAGAAGCGCCTGCTACAGGAGTTCAACCTGCATACCATCATCCGCTTGCCTGGCAGTGTATTCTCTCCCTATACTTCGATAGCCACCAACATTCTGTTCTTCAACAACGAACGGGCAGAAGGCGCACCAGAGGGCTATGCCACGCGTGAGACCTGGATCTACCGCATGGACATGCCTGAGGGCTACAAGCATTTCTCGAAGACCCGTCCTATTCTGAATCAACATTTCGATGTGGTAAACGAATGGTGGCAGAACCGCCAAGTGCTGGAGGATGGTGAGAAATCACGCTCTTTCACAGCACAAGAGTTAATGGATACTGGCTGCAATTTCGACCAGTGTAAGTTCCCCAAGGAAGAGGAAGAGGTGCTGCGCCCTGAAGAGTTGCTGAGACGCTACCACGAGGAGCGCACCGCCCTCGACAGCAAGATTGACGCCCAACTCCGCGAGATTGAATCTATCTTAGGAATAAAAATAGCAGAGCAGTGATGATGCAGTCACTTATCGTCGTAATGCCCCCACGCCGAGATGACGTCAACATAAACCTCGGCCTCGAAGATTTCGTAAACCAAACGATGCTTCTTAGTGATAGTACGGCTCCACTGTCCGTTACGATTGCCTTTCAGTTGTTCTGGATGGCCTGTGCCGGTTTGAGGATGTTCCTTCAGTTCCTGAATATACATCATCCCACTCTTTGCAAGAATTCATCCAACGACTCATCGGGCAACATCTCAACACCCTCACCACGCCTGATTTGTTCTCTTGCTTCATCTACACGGGCAAAGAACTCTTCCTTGGTCATGAGCGTAGGGTCGGCTTCGCGTTCCTTCACCAGTTTTTTGGCATATCGGGTCAGTCGCTTCATCAGTGGTTCGCAGTCGGCTATGGCTCCAATGCTTTGCCACAGTTCGGTGTTCATCGCGTTGATTTGTACAGATGTCATAACTTCTATCTTTTTTGTTTTCTGACTGCAAAAATAGGAATAAATAATGAAACTACAAAATAAAATTCGTGAAATATGAACTCACAGCAGTTAAAGAATTCCATCCTGCAAGAAGCCATTGAAGGGCGCTTGGTACCCCAAGACCCTAACGACGAGCCCGCATCCGTGTTGCTGGATAAAATCCGCAAGGAGAAAGCAAGGTTGGTGAAGGAAGGAAAACTCAAAAAGAAAGACCTCGAAGAAATTCCTATTAGCGAGGATGAAAAGCCGTTTGACATTCCTGAGAGTTGGGAATGGGTAAGACTGAAAGCAGTATCTCGTAGTATAACTGATGGAGACCATATGCCTCCACCAAAAGCAGATAGCGGAATTCCTTTCCTCGTCATTTCAAACGTAATTAAAGGTTATATTGATTTCTCGAATACAAGATTTGTACCACAATCTTATTTTGATAGTATTACTTTGGACAGAAAAGCAGAGGAAGGTGACGTCCTATTTACGGTAACAGGTTCATATGGCAAAGCTGTATTAAATAGAGCTAATAGATGTTTCTGTTTTCAAAGACATATTGCGCTAATAAAGCCTCTAATCTATTCAGCATTTGTAGAAGCAATGTTGAACTCACCATATATTAAGACTGAGTGTGACGATAAAGCTACAGGCATGGCTCAAAAGACTGTGGGTATCGATACGCTTCGTTCGTTTATTGTTCCTCTCCCCCCTCTCGCTGAGCAGAAACGAATTGTGGCGAAGATAGAAGAACTGTTGCCCAAGGTGGAGGAATACGGCAAGGCACAAGAGGCTCTTGACAAGCTGAATGAGGAACTGCCTGAGCGACTGAAAAAGAGCATCCTGCAAGAGGCTATTGAAGGGCGCTTGGTACCCCAAGACCCCAACGACGAGCCTGCCTCTGTGTTGCTTGACAAAATTCGCAAGGAGAAAGCAAGGTTGGTGAAGGAAGGGAAACTCAAAAAGAAAGACCTCGAAGAGACTCCTATCGAAGAAGATGAAAAGCCTTTTGAGATTCCTGAGACGTGGGAGTGGTGCAAGTTTGGATCAGTTGTTAAGACCTTTACTGGCAAGACTCCAGAAAGAGGAAATTCTGAATATTGGCACGATGAAGATTATTCTTGGGTTTCTATATCTGACATGAAGCAAGGAGAAACGTTAACAAAAACAAAGGAACGTATTTCTTCAAAAGCTGCTGAGAAATGTTTTGGCAATCAAATATCGCTTAAGGGTTCTTTAATTATGAGCTTTAAACTGACTGTTGGAAAAACGTCAATTTTAGGGATTGATGCATATCATAATGAAGCCATAATTACAATAGAAACATTGTCCGATCCCAATCTCTATACAAGAGATTATTATTTACATATATTGCCTTTAATAACCAATTGGGGCGACTCAAAAGATGCGATAAAGGGTAAAACATTAAACTCAAAGAGTATTAACAACCTCTTAATACCAATGCCACCTTATAATGAGCAGCACCGCATCGTGGAAAAGATAGAACAACTAATGAACGAGATAGATAAATTGAAGGTATAAAACAATAAAACGAGAATTAAAACGTAATAATAATAAAGAGACAGAATAATAAGCGTCTGATCGTTTCGTAATACATAAGAATCTGGTAAATTCATTATAGCATAAAGAAGAAACGGTGACGAGTAATGACGCCTATGCTGATACAGCGTAGGGCGGCAAGACTTGTTGCTTTTCTTCGAGGTGCTATACCAGAGCCTTTGTATTGGGCTTCGAGTAACTACCGCCTCTACGTTTTTCTCTAAATCCCCCGAAAACATGACTACTAGCGATCAAGAGAATATTGAACGGAAACTGAACCATGTGCTCGACATGGGGAAAAGAATCATTGACCTCTATCCGCATATCACCTGTACGGAGCGAGCGGCACTTTTGTTGGCAATGACTGCTGCCGTTAGGCAGACAGCAGCCAATATGCGCACCGTGGCAGCCCTGCTGAGAAAGAACCTGCTGGACCCTTTTCGCATAGACTATACCGACTTTGCCCGCAAGATAGAAAACCTGCACAAGATTTGGGAAGAGGAACTGCAAGGTGCCCCCATCTTTCATAACCTGGACAGTCAGAGTCGGCCCATCACCAATCCCCACGACATAGCACTGAAAGAGGATACTGACTACGACCTGACTATACGCACGGCAAATGAGGACAACTTTGACTTCTTGGAAACACGTGTGGGACTGATGGATAATGCGCCGCTGATGTGTGAGGCCGTTGACAAGGGACTGGAACAGATAGGGCGGACGCTGCGTGAGATTGCTGATGACTACCTGAAACTAAAGGCTGACAGCATGAGGCAGGACAAGTGTTTGAGGGAGTTGGAGAAGCAATACGAGGAGATGATGTGGGAGGACGATCAGGAAAGATTCGTCAACGAAGTGGAAGAATATACGCAGGTAAGTGGCGACAAACTGAAAAGCACCTACCAGCGTTACCTAAACCGCATGGATCGTGAAGCAACAGATCCTCACGACAACAAGGTATTGGCAGAACTCAATGAGTGGTTCTTGGAAGGACAGAGACCTGCGGCATTTATAGTAGAGAACAGGGATAAATTGACAATAGAGGATATAGCCCGTCACTTTCGCTTTGTACGTTGTCGCCGGCTTTTGCATCACCACGTTGAAAGATTCGACCTGCTGCAGCCTGCTGGTGAACCATTTAAGAATCTATTTATCAATCGTGCCTCACAAGAACTGGCCTTTATGCTGGCTCCAACCATCGCCACTTACGTTGATTTCCGACATAACTACCAGTATGCTGCCCTGCAAATGGCAATGCAGGACTTGGGATTGATAGGAAGAGACCCTGGCAACGGCATACAGATGAAAGACTATATCAACAAGTATTATCTGAAAGGGGACGAGCAGATAAAAGACCAGACCACACTCACACAGTGGACCGGCAAGTTGCTGGGTAGTATGTTCGGCACGATGGATGAAAACCACCTGCAGGGCAACTACAGCAGGAAGGACTTCGAGAAAATGAAGGACTACTACTGGCAGTGTCTGAGTATCATCAACAAGATTGTGCAACTGGACTTGCAGGAATTACGGTTTGCGCCATATCTCTATGAAGAACACGACAAGACACCCAGTATTACAGAATACAAAAACAGTCAGGGGCAAAGCATCATGGAACGCCTCTCAATCTTAAAATCCGCCATCAAGGGTGAAACCCTGTTCAAATGACGGAAAAAACAGGAGAGATATTGCAAGCCATCAATAACAAAAACGTGCAAGAGGCGCATGAATTGTTGAGCAGTCCTGTCAACTGTAATCGTGAATGCGCTGTCGATTCTGGCATGTTAACCAAGTCGGTAGCTGGGGCGATGGACTCTTACATGACAATGCAAGGCTGAACACTATCAATGAGAAGTATGTGCTGCTCCGTGAGTTCGCCAGACCTAATGAGGAATGGGCAAAGAAGGCTGATCAGTCCCATACTAACAAGAAGTAGCGATGTCCAATAGTTGAACATCGCTACTTCTTCATTTAATTATAATCAGGTTCTTATCTGTCCCAAATGCTGCTACCACCACCTTGATCGCTAAGATCGAGTTCATCTTCCTGCTGATTATCCCAGCCGCTGGATTGCAGACCTTTCATATCACCACTTCCAGTTAGAAGCTGTGTCGAGTGTTGTAACTTAATTGCCGTCATAGAGGGCTTCATATATTCTTTCTTCATATCGCTTACTTGACAAGTATTTTTTTACCTTTATTGATATACATTCCGCGTTGTGAGGGCTTTCCGCTGAGCTTGCGTCCGTCGATGGTGTACCAGTAATCACTCCCCTCGCCCTTTGGAGAGGGGCCTGGGGTGAGGCTGATGCCTGTCGTTTCTTCACCGTCAAAGCTTAATGCAAACGCACGTGCCTTAGTTCCAGCGTTGTTCTTGATGTACGGCACTGAGAAGTAGGCACGACAAGAGCGAATCTGGCGCTCAATGGTTGAGTAGTACAATGTGTTTGCGTCACCCAAGAATAGGATGCTCTTGTCATTAGCTGTCACACTGACAGGCGAGTATGTACCCACCATCTGTACTGTCTCCAGCCCAGCCGTCACACTCTCCACTGTCTGAGCCGTCGAGTTGCTGATGGTTACGCCCTGGAATACAGGGTTGATGATGTCTTCACCACTCGTCCATTTCACAAGATATGGCACTCCAGCCTCAATCGCTGTTGCCGACTTGAAGCCCAGATACAGCGTGCCATCCTCCTTGTCAAAGCCGTTCTTCTGTGTCACGTCCATAGTCATCAACGTAGCACCAGCAAAGTCCGTGTTGGCAGCAATCTGCGCTGCACTCAACGAGAACGGCAGACAGATGGTGTTCCACTTGCCGTCCTTGTAGAGCGTGCGGTCAGTGAGCGTCACGTCGGCCACGTAGCCATTAGCTCCACTGATGGCCGTGCTGTTGTCTGCGTTGTTGACCAGGCTAACGGTGGCGGGCGCCACGTAGTAGGTGCCATCGTATAAAATGCCGTTACCGTAGACCTGCAACATGCCGTAGTCCTGCACCAGGTTGCCGAAGTTGGCGGGGGCGGTGGCGAGAGCATAGGCATGGGTACCCTGTGCCGATCCCATCATCTCGGTGTAGTAGCAGTTTGCTTCTACTGTCGGTTTGTTGCCACGCACAAAGGTAGCACCGTTGTCGATGTCCGTTTCACCCGCAGCGACGACGATGTTGGCATCGGGGGCATAGAGTGAATGGGCGACAGTAACAGTATTATCACCACTCCATCCCACAAAACCGCCGCAATACTGGGTGCCATTGGTAGTCAGCAGCCGACCGTTATATACGCAGCCTGTGATGTTCGTTGTCGTGCTGCCTGCCGGCATGGCCACGATACCGCCGTGGGTGCCGTCGCCGGAGACGCTGCTGTGGATGACGGTGCCAATCTGGCAGTTGGTGATGGTCGTCGTACCAGAATTGCGAGCGACGAGTCCGGCGGCGAACTTCCGTGAGGTGTAGATGTCGCCCGTCACCTTGAGGTCGCGGATGGTGGCGTTCTTGACGAAGCGGAATGGGGCGCAGTTCTCTTCGCCAAAAGCGCTCTCTGCGGTGCCTTTGGTGAAGGTCAGCGTGTGGGTTCCGTCACCGAGGAAAGTACCCTGGAAAGAGCGGTCATCGCTTGTACCCACCATTGTCGAGACACTGATGCTTTCATCCAGTCTCACATACTCGCCATTATAGTTGTTAAAGCCATTGTTGACGTTATATACGAAAGTCTCCCAATCGTCATCAGTGGCGATGATGTATGGATTGCCCACCGTTCCTGCACCGTTGAGGGCTTGAGCCACATAGTATGTGCCTTCGAAGAGAATGCCGTTAGCGTATGCTGTCAACATACTGTATTCCGCCTTAAGGATGCCGAGGTTGACAGGAGCAGTGGTGGTTGTAGTATATACAAACCTACCCTGTTCCGTTCCCAATGCTTCGGTATAGTAGCAGTTGTTGATTGTTGGGCTGCCTCCTCGCAAGAAAGTGACTCCGTTAGTGATGGCTGACCAGCCCTCAGCTATGCTGCCACTTGGGATATAGAGAGAGTTAGTGACGCTGACGGTCGCGTTGTTGTACCAGCCCATGAAGCCGCCGCAGTTTATGGATTCGTTATTGGTCAGCAGATGGCCAGTGTAAACACAGCCTGCGAAGTTCAGTGTGCCGCTTGGCATAGCCACGATGCCGCCATGGGCACTGTCGCCGTTGACGCTGCTATAGATGACTGTGCTGACTTGGCAGTTGGTGATGTTCGTCGTGCCGTATGGTCTGCTGACAAGTCCTGCCGCGAGCTTCCGTGAGGTGTATATGTAGCCCGCCACCTTGAGGTCACGGATGGTGGCATTCTTGACGTAGCGGAACGGGGCGCAATTCTCTTCGCCGAAGGCGCTCTCGGACGTGCCTTTGGTGAAGGTCAGCGTGTGAACGCCGTCGCCGAGGAAGGTGCCCTGGAACGAGTTGCTCTCGCTGGTGCCAACCATCTCAGTCACGCTGATGTCGGCGGTCAGCTTCACGTACTCGCCGCTGTAGGTGTTGGTGCCGCTGTTGACGAAATAGGCAAAAGTGTTCCATTCGTCTGTGTTACTGATGATGTAAGGGTCGGTATCCGAGCCAGTGCCATTGATGCTGTTAATCAAGTAAGTCTCGACGCTCTTTGTGCCGACATAACTGCCCTTGCCGGTGAAAACCAGCGTGTGGCTACCCGTGGTGCTGATGCTGATGGGGAGCGCCTCTACCGGCTCGCCATCGAGCGTGACCGTGTAGTCGGTGTCGAAGTTGAGTGTTGTGCCAAAGGATGGGTCAGTCATGACGGGGTAAACGTTGATGGGGTTTTCAGTCATAACATAATTTGCTTCCACGCCGCTGACGGTACAGGACTGTGAGTACACTGTGACGCCCTTAATGGTTATCTCCTTGCATAAGCCAGACAGGGATTTTTCGACTTTATAGGCCCCGCTGACGGTGCAGGCATTGGTGGGCAAGCCTATCTGCGGGTTCACGTAGTAGCAGTTGGTGATGGTGCCTTTGTCGCCCTGCAAGCCAATGGGGTGCATGGATTTGATGTTGTTGAAGGAGCCTTTTTCCAGACAGTTCTGCAGTGTAGGCGTGGCTTCGTCGTCGTTCCAGCCCCAGATGCCTCCGATTTCTATGACATTCTTGCCGTCATAAAGTTGGTTTTCGTGATAGCTCGTGATGGTGCCGGCAAAGACGCAGTTCCGGAGGGTGGTAGTGGAGTTCATTCCGTGTGCGATGATGCCGCCGGCATGTCTATTGCTAAGATGTAAAGTGGAGGTAACGATGCAGCCCTCAATGAGGTTGGTGCCGTCAGCGAAGCCCACGAGACCTCCAGCATAAAGTGAGGTAGAGTATGTGTCGCCTGTTATGGTTAGATCCTTGATGGTGGCATTCTTGATGTAGTGGAACGGTGCAGTGCCTCGCTCATTGTTGACGTCGAGATCATAAATCGTGCCAGTCAGGTTAGCCGTCAGCGTATTACCGTTTCCGAGGAAGGTTCCGCTGAATGGCTTGTCATCGCGCAAGCCTATCGTTGTCGTGATAGTGAGGTCGGACATCAGCTTCACATACTGGCCGCTGTAGCTGTTGGTGCCACTGTTGACATACCAGTAGAATAACAACCAATCATCATGATTGTTGATGAGGTAAGGGTCTTCAGCCGTGCCTGTGCCGGCAAGCGACGGCAGTGTGCCAGTATAAGGCAAAAGCTTATAGCCGTAGAGGTTGCTTTCTGTGGCAATAGCCGCAGTATGCTCAAGGTAGAATTGTTTTCCATTTTTAAAGGTGATGCTGCTTAAAGTTCTTTGAGTATAACTTACGGAAGCGGTACTGATGAAGACGAAGTCGTCAGGGTTGGTCCAGCTTAGTTGCAGTGTACCGTTGTGATATTCACCTACGTGCGCCGCGCCAGGACCAATACCATAAACCTTGTTGCCGATAGCTGTCACCTGACCGCCGGTGATGACAACGTCGCCACACGGGTGATTTTGAGAGTCATTAATGCTAAAGTCAGCGCCGCCACCTATGCCTGGACCACCTTGTCCTCCCATGGCGTTGACTACGCCACCATGGATAATGACGTAGCCTCCGTTACCGCGCCTGTTGCCGCCTATACCTGCGCCACTGTATCCTCCTTTAACATTTACCACGCCGCTGTTGATGGTAAGTGAACCCATGCTCGATGAGCCAATACCAGCCATATCGTCGTCACAATTGTCGATGGTCATCGTGCCTGGACCGTTGATGGTCAGACTGTTGCCATAGCTCAGGTCGATGCCCTTGGGAGCATGGAGCGTAGTGCCTTCACCGAGGTTCAGCGTAACATTGCCGCTGATGGTGATGCGCGATGGGATGGTGATGTCGGTATACACTGTATAAGTGCCCGTGGAGAGTGTTGTCGATGTGCTGGTGATACCTCTGGCATCATAGTAGTAATTGCCGTTGAAGAGGATAGCGCCCTGGTATGCTTTCACTATGCTGCAGTCGTATATCAGGTTGCCAAGACAGCCTGGTGCGTTGGTGGATACGGTAGCCTGTGTGCCCTGCACTGTGCCGAGGGGCTGTGTGTAGTAGCATTTGGTGATGGTGGCGTCGGCATCGCGGGTGAAGGTCCTCGTGTAGCCGTCGTTGGTTGGAACTGTAATCGAGGTCGGCGCAAAGAGGGTGTTCGTGATGATGGTGGTTGTGGCAATGTACTCATAGCCCGATATGCCGGCGCAGCGGCTTGAGGTGGCACCGCCCTGCAACGAGCCGTTGAACACGCAGGCGTTGATGGTGAGGCTGCCGCCCCTTGTGGCGGCCACGAGGCCTGCCATAGCGGCGTCATTACTGTAGTCGGTGCGGAGCGTCACGCTGCTGACGCAGCCGGTGATGGTGTTGTTACCCAAGCTGATACCCACGAGGCCTCCCAATAGTTTGCCGTCAGCGTTGCCCGTGCCGTCGATAGTGCCCGCTGTACGCAGGTTCTTGATGGTGGCACCGCTGACGCACTTGAACGGTGCGGTGAAACGGCTCTGGTTGCTCACATTGATGGTCAGTGTATGGCCGTCGCCGTCGAAGGTGCCGCTGAATGGTTGGTAATTCCCTTCGTTTTGGAATAGGCCCGCCATCGTCGTCACGCTGATGTTGTCGGTCAGCTTGATGACCTTGTCGCTGTAGGAAATGCCGCTGTTGACCTTTGCTGTGAATGAGTTCCAGTCGTTAGCATCGTTTATGAGGTAGGGGTTTTCCGCCGTGCCTGCGCCCTGAGTTGGCCAGAGTACAATGTTGTTGGCCGAGCTGCTGGTGCTGGCATTGCCGCAGGCACCGCCGCTGCCGCCGGCATGACGACCGTTGCCATTCTCGTAGCCATCGGGATCGTTATAGTCGCTGGCATTATCTCTGAGACCACCTGCCTGAATATCTGCATATTTAGGGTTGGTCAGCTCAACATCTGCACCATCCGGAGCCGATGAGTTATTTCCATTTTTACCGCCTTTACCGCCATAAGCTCCGGCATAGTGGTATTTATTTGCGGTGCCGGAGTACACTGTCCACCAAACATTGCCTGCGGCACCACCGCCACCGCCGCCACCGCCGGGACCACCGGTGCCGATGTTGCTGGCTGCGCCGCCGAAGCCACCGGCGCCGCCGCCACCGCCACCAGACGCCATATACAAATTTGAACCTGGGTGTTGGGAAGCGGTTTTACCTCTACTGCCACCAGTACCGTTTGAGCCGGCGTTTCCTCCATTGACATTCATTGTGGGGGCCAAAGCCTGGTAAACATAGAGCGTGCCCATG
>DETM01000058.1:0-223 GCA_002361655.1 Prevotella sp. UBA3288
ATGTTCCTCTCCATCATGTGCCACGCCTACGAGGAGGAGAAACTGGAGAACGGCGAGACTCGCGTCGTGCTGAAGTTGCCTGCAGCCCTGGCTCCTGTCAAACTGGCCGTTATGCCGCTGGTGAAGAAAGACGGTCTGCCCGAGAAGGCTCGCGAGATAGTCAACGACCTGAAGTTCCACTTCAACACCCAGTACGATGAGAAAGACTCCATCGGCAAGCGCT
>DETM01000058.1:264-16621 GCA_002361655.1 Prevotella sp. UBA3288
CGCCGCCAGGATGCCATCGGCACGCCCTACTGCGTCACCGTCGACCACGATACCCTGCAGGACGGCTGCGTCACGCTGCGCTTCCGCGACACCATGGCACAGGAACGTGTGAAGATCAGCGAACTGGCCTCTATCATTGAAGACAAGGTGAGCATCGCCAGCCTGCTGAAGAAACTGTAATAACGAGAACACAACTATCATGAGAATCCTGATACAGAAGATGGCACAAGCAACAAGGACAGCCCTCACCGCGGGTTGTCTCTGTTGTCTCTGTTGTCTTGTCTCCTCTTGTTCAGAGACCAGCGGCGAGGAAGACGAGTATGCCAACTGGCAGCAGCGCAACGAGGTCTATTTTGCTTCGCTGGCCGATTCGCTTAGCAAGGATCCCACGAAGTGGCGCCGTATCAAAAATTTCTCCCTCGACCCAAACACAGAGGGTAAGGCTACCGATTATATCTATGTGAAGACCATCGCTCCGGGCGGCGACTCGGAGAGCCCTGTATTCACCGACTCTGTGCGCATCAGTTATCAGGGACGTATCATCCCTACTACCAACTACCCGCAGGGAAAAGTGTTTGATGGTACTGTCTATGGCACTTATTCGATGGCCACCAACGCCACGACCCGTATGAAACTGTCGACCCTCGTGGTTGGTATGGAAACAGCCTTGCAACATATGCATCGGGGCGACTACTGGCGTGTCTATATCCCTCAGGAGATGGGCTACGGCAATCGCGACCAGACCAGTTCGGGCATTCCTCCCTACAGTGTGCTGATCTTCGATTTGACGCTGGTTGATTTCAGCCCTGCCGGACAGGCGATGCCTGCATGGAGTGCACGCCAGAAGGAATGGATTGACTGACAGTGAAATCAGAGTAAAAAAGGCCTATGACTATGCAGAACGGTAAAGCGGCGAATGTCAAGTTTGCAGACTATATCCGGAAAATTGAGATTGACTCCCTTTGGAGCGGCAAGAAGCACATCGTGTGGAATCTGGATCCCCACGTCAATATCCTCAGTGGTATCAACGGGGTGGGCAAGAGTACAATATTGAATAAGGTGGTGAGAAGTGTCAATACCAATGGCGACTTGATAAACCACCTACTGAAGGGGGTCCATGTGACGGCCAGTCCAGAGGATGCCACCCATGTGCGCTTCGACCTGATCCGATCACTCGACTCGCCGGTGCTTGACCTCGACACGATGGCTCATGTCGACACTCGCATCTCGTCGGCCCTCGACTTCCAACTCTACCATCTGCAGCGCAAGTATCTCGACTATCAGGTGAACATCGGCAACCGCATCATCGAGCAGTTGCAACGGGGTAATGCCGATGCAGCCCAACATCTGTCGCAGAAGAAGCAGCGCTTCCAGGATATGGTCGACAGCCTTTTTGCCGAGACCGGCAAGCGCATCGTCAGAACGGAGAATGAGATTCGCTTTACCCAGATTGGTGAGATGCTCGTGCCCTATCAACTCAGCAGCGGCGAGAAACAGATGCTGGCTATCCTGCTCACTGTTCTTGTCGAGGACGACCAGCCCTACGTGCTCTTTATGGACGAGCCGGAGGTCAGCCTGCATATCGAGTGGCAGAAACAACTCATCGACCTGATACTTGAACTCAACCCCAACGTGCAGATCATCCTCACCACCCATAGTCCAGCCGTCATCATGAACGGCTGGGCCGACCGGGTGACGGAGGTCAGCGACATTGAAGTTTAACATTCAATTTTCAACTCTCAATTCTTGCCATCGCTATGGGCAGCAGACTGACCGATAACCTGAACAACCGCTACTTTCAGGCTGCCAATGCCCTGAAAGGCAAGGACGCCCGTAGGCGTATCGTGGCTTATGTGGAGAGTTACGACGATATCTATTTCTGGCGCACGGTGCTGAGCCGCTTCGAGAACGATCAGCGCTATTTTGAAGTGATGCTTCCGTCGAAGGGCAGTCTCAGTCGGGGCAAGAAGTCGGTGCTGATGAATTTTCTTAAAGAGAGTTCTTCCGGTGGTGAGACCGAAAAACTGGGCCCAAGTATGATAGCCTGTGTCGATGCCGACTACGACTATTTGATGCAGGGGGCCACCCAACAGTCGCGCATGGTGCTCCGTAGTCCGTATGTCTTCCATACCTATGTCTACGCTATCGAGAACTTCCAATGCTACGCCCCTTCCCTCCACGATGTCTGTGTGGCTGTCACGCTCAATGACCATCGTATCATGGACTTCTGCGACTATTTCCAACATTACAGCGAGGCGGTATTCCCGCTGTTCGTCTGGTCGGTGTGGGCTTATCGCACCGGTCATCACGGACGTTTCTCGCTATCCGACTTCAATCGCGTCACCGACCCGGGTGGTTTCACCATCCAGAATCCCGATGCCTCGATTGTCAATATCCGCCGTAAAGTGCAGGCGAAGGTGCGCGAATTGCAGCGCATCTTCCCCGGTCATAAGGAGGACTATCTGAAACTGAAGGAAGAAATAAAGGCTTTGGGCGTTACCCCCCAGACCACCTATTTGTATATGCAGGGCCATCACCTGTTCGACACCGTTGTGGCTCCTATTCTTGTCAAGGTGTGCAATTATCTGCGTCAGGAGCGTCAGAACGAGATTTATCATGCTCAGGCACACAAGACCCAGAAACGCAACGAGATGTCGTGCTATGAGAACTCGCAGCAGGATGTCAAGGTGATGCTCAAGAAAAATGCCGGCTATATGCTGTGCGACCGTTTCCTGCAAGTGCAGGAAGATGTGCGTCGCTGCTTAGAACAGAAACGTGATGAGTGAGTTTGCTCTGACCTTGCTTGAATGGTTTCGTGAAAACGGGCGCGACTTGCCTTGGCGGCATACCGACGATCCTTATGCCATTTGGTTGTCGGAAATAATCCTTCAGCAGACACAAGTGAAGCAAGGCCAGGACTATTGGCTGCGCTTCATACGTCGCTGGCCGACGGTGGAGCAATTAGCGGAGGCTACGGAGGATGAGGTGCTGCGCGAGTGGCAGGGACTGGGCTACTACTCGAGAGCCCGCAACCTGCATTTCGCTGCCCGTCAGATAGTGCAGATGGGTGGCTTCCCTCAGACCTTAGATGGCATCAAACGGTTGAAGGGCGTAGGCGATTATACGGCGGCAGCCATCGGGTCGATAGCCTTCGGACTGCCTGTCGCCGTGGTCGACGGGAATGTTTATCGGGTGCTGAGTCGTCACTTCGGCATCGCTACGCCCATCGACACCACCGAAGGCAAGAAACTCTTTGCTGCTCTGGCGCAAGACTTGCTACCGGTGTACCTGGAGAAGTCTCAACAATCCACTAACCTATCTGACAGCGAGGGGCTGAGGGTGAGTCTTTACAATCAAGCCATCATGGACTTCGGTGCTATTCAGTGCACCCCCCAGTCGCCACGTTGTCTGCTGTGTCCGCTGCAGGAGTCGTGTGTGGCTCTGCGAGAGGGCAGGGTGGGGCTGTTGCCTGTGAAACAGAAGACGTTGCAAGTGAAGGAGCGCCACCTTATTTATATATATATAAGGTATAAGGGGCAGACAGCCATCCGCCGACGGGGCGACGGTGATATATGGCAGGGGCTGTATGAGCCCATACTAATTGATAATGGACAATGTACAATGGACAATTGGGCTGAGCAGAATCATTATCAATTATCAGTGGACAATTGTCAATTACTTGCAAAGCAAGTGAAGCATGTGCTGACCCACCGAGTACTGATGGCCGACTTCTACCTGTGGGAACCCGAGAAACGCCCCGTGTTGCCCGAAGGCTATTTCTGGATAGACGAGGCTGGCTTCGACGGCTATGCCAAGCCCAGGTTGGTGGAACGGCTGATTGAAACTTTGCATCGGTAGTGTAATAAAGTTTGTAAAAATTTAGGTCGTTTCATTTTCTTTTCGTAACTTTGTGGGCAGATTCATCTACTAATAACAAAAACCAATACACGTATGAAAGACTTAAAGATGTACATCGACGGCCAGTTCTGCGAAAGTTCGAACGGCAAGTGGATCGAAGTGTTGAATCCCTCGACAGAGGAAGTGATTTCCCGTCAGCCGGAAGGTACTGTAGAGGATGTGAACCGTGCGCTGGATGCAGCCCGTGCTGCCCAGAAGGCGTGGGCGAAGACTCCCGCTATCGAGCGTGCTCAGTATCTGCTGAAGATGGCTGCCGGTATCAAGGCCCGCCAGGAGGAGTTCACCGAGATTATTATGCGCGAACAAGGCAAGACCCGCAACTGGGCCTCTATCGAGGTGGGTGCCACCATCGCCTATTTTGAATACATGGCTTCGTTTGCCCGTCATATCGAGGGTGAGATTATTCCCAGCGACCGTCCCAACGAGACCATTCTGCTGACGAAGAAGCCCATCGGTGTGGTGGCAGGCATCTTGCCCTGGAACTTCCCCTTCTTCCTCATCGCCCGCAAGGCCGGTGCTGCACTGATTGCCGGTTGTACCATCGTCATCAAACCTTCGCAGTTGACACCCGAGAACTGCACCGAGTTTGCCAAGGTGGTGGCTGAGACGGGTCTGCCCGCAGGTGTCATTAATATCGTGACCGGCAAGGGCAGCGTCATCGGCAATGAGATGGCTGGTTCGCCGAAGATTGACATCGTGTCGGTGACCGGCTCCGTATCGGCCGGCGAGAGCATCATGGCTGCTGCATCGAAGAATATCACGAAGGTGAGCCTCGAGTTGGGCGGCAAGGCTCCCGCCATCGTCTGCAAGGATGCCGACTTGGAGCGCGCAGCCCAGTGGATTGTTGACTCGCGTATCGGCAACAACGGTCAGATCTGTAACAACGCTGAGCGTGTCTATGTACAGAAAGAGGTGAAGGCTGCCTTCACGGAGATTCTGGTTAAGAAGATGGCTGCCGTCAAGGTGGGCGATCCCTGTCAGGATGCTACTGTCGATATGGGTCCGTTGGTAGAGAAGCGTGCACTGGAGAGTGTCAGCGAGAAGGTGGAGCGCGCTATCAAACAGGGTGCCAAGTTGCTCTGCGGTGGCAAGCGCGTCGGCGACAAGGGCTACTTCTATGCCGCCACTGTGCTGGACAACTGCACACAGGATATGGACATCATCCACGAGGAGACCTTCGGACCGGTCATCCCGCTGGTAGAGTTTGATACCATCGACCAGGTCATTGCTTGGGCCAACGATTGCGAGTACGGTTTGGCATCGAGCATCTTCACCAAGGACCTGAACATCGCCACGAAGGCCTGCCGTGAACTGGAGTTTGGCGAGACCTATATCAATCGCGAACACTTCGAAGCCATCCAGGGCTTCCATGCCGGTGTAAAGAAGAGCGGCATCGGTGGTGCCGACGGCAAGCACGGCGTGGAGGAATACCTCGTCACCCACGTCACCTATCTGGATACTTGGGAGGATATGTAAATTAAGCGTAAAGAATTGATAATTGACAATTCCTTATAATGAAGATAGGATTGTTTGTTCCCTGCTATGTCGACACGCTCTATCCTGAGGTGGGCGTGTCGACATACAGGCTATTGAAGAGCCTTGCACTCGATGTGGAATATCCCGAACGGCAGACCTGCTGTGGACAGCCTATGGGCAACGCCGGCTTCGAGCGTATGGCAGAGCCGTTGGCGCAGAAGTTTGATGAACTCTTTGCCCCTTACGACTATGTGGTGGCTCCTTCGGCCAGTTGTGCAGCCTATGTACGCTGTTTCCACCCCAACCTGATGAAAGGTCGCTCATGCGATGCCGCCGGGAAAACGGTGGACATCGTGGAGTTTCTGCATGACGTGCTGAAAGTGACGAGTCTGAAGGCCAAGTTCCCCTACAAGGTCAGCGTCCACAACTCGTGCCACGGCGTGCGTGAACTGGGCCTCTCGTCGCCATCGGAGCGCAATGTGCCCAAGTTCAATAAGATTATCGACCTGCTGCGGTTGGTGGAGGGCATAGAAGTGGTAGAGCCTGAGCGTCCAGACGAGTGTTGTGGCTTCGGCGGTATGTTCGCCGTCGAGGAGCAGGCCGTCAGCCGTCGTATGGGTATTGACAAGGTGAAACGGCATATCGCCACCGGCGCACAGTATGTCACCGGTCCCGACTCGTCGTGTCTGATGCACATGCAGGGCATCGCCGAGAAGGAGCGCCTGCCCATCTCGTTTATCCACGTTGTGCAGATTCTGGCGGCAGGTTTGTAAAGTGTCAATCGTAAATCGTCAAATTGTAAATCAATAGATGAGTACACAACATTCTAAAGCAGCGGAATGCTACCAAAGGCGTCCAGAGGTGGTGGAACGTCATGACAACACATTCTTCGGCGTCCGACAGAAACGCGACCGCATGGCTCAGGCCTTGCCGGAATGGGAAGACCTGCGCGAGGCGGCCAGTCAGATTAAGAAACATACCATCACCCACCTGGCCGACTATCTGGAGCAGTTCGAGCAGAATGCCACCCGAAATGGTGTCCATGTACACTGGGCCATCGATGCCAAGGAGTACAATCAGATTGTCTTCGACATTCTGCAGGCGCATGGTGTAAAGAAGGTGGTGAAGTCGAAGAGTATGCTCACCGAGGAGTGCCATCTGAACAAAAGTCTGGAGAAACAGGGCATCGAGGTTGTAGAAACCGACCTTGGTGAGCGCATCCTGCAGATGATGCACTTGGCTCCCAGCCATATCGTGATGCCGGCCCTGCATGTACATCGTGAGGACATCGGCGAGACATTCCGCCGTCTGATTCCCGACTTCGACGATATTGCCAAGGGTTATAGTGCTATTGGCGGTTCTCCGGCCGACCCCAACGACCCCACCTTTCTGACCTATGTGGCCCGTATGCATCTGCGCAGACAGTTCATGGAAGCGGGAGCCGGCATGACGGGAGCCAACTTCGGCATTGCCGAGACTGGTGATGTGGTGGTGTGCACCAACGAGGGCAACGCCGATATGTCGACCTCTATTCCTAAATTACACATCGTCTCGATGGGCATCGAGAAACTCATCCCCGACTACCGGGCGATGGGTGTCTTCCAACGACTGCTGGCCCGCAATGGAACCGGACAGGAGACGACGGTCTATACCAGTCATTTCCGCGGTCCTCGTCCCGGCGGCGAGATGCACATCGTGCTGGTGGACAATGGCCGTAGCAGCATTCTGAGCAATCAGGAGCACTGGCAGACACTGAAGTGTATGCGCTGCGGGGCCTGTATGAATACTTGTCCCGTCTATCGTCGTTCGGCCGGCTATAGTTACACATATTTCATACCCGGTCCTATCGGTATCAACCTGGGTATGCTGCGCAATGCCATGCAGTATAGCGACAATGTGTCGGCCTGCTCACTCTGTTGTTCGTGCGATAATGTATGTCCGGTAAAGGTCGACCTCTCTACGCAGGTCTACCGGTGGCGCCAGCAACTGGACTCGTTGGGTAAGGCTGACCCGATGAAGAAGGTCATGTCGAAGGGCATGAGCCTGCTCTTCAACCATCCGATGCTCTACAGCGGTGTCCTCCGTTTGTCGCCGGTTGTCAACTGGTTGCCGGGACCTGTTGTGGCATGCAGTCTTAATCCTTGGGCCTATGGTCACCAGATGATGAAGTTCCCCGATAAGTCGTTCCACCAATTATGGAAGGAGAGATTATTATGAGTAGTAAAGAACAGATACTTTCCGCTTTGAGGCGACATACACGTGAGACCTACGAGATGCCTGACCTCACGCAACTGACACCCATCACCTATGCCGACCCGGTGGCCGAGTTCAAGCAGAAGACTACCACGACGGCCGGTGCCAGACTCATCGAGATGGCTCCGGGCGATGACCTCAATGCCCTGGTGCGTCAGGCCTATCCCGAAGTAAAAGTCATCGCCAGCAATCTGCCGGGTGTCGAGGCTCAGTTGAATCCCGATACTGTCAGCGAGGCGCAAACCTTGGCACAAGCCGAAGTGGGTGTCGTCCGTGGTGCCATCGGAGTGGCCGAGAATGCCTGCATCTGGGTACCGCAGACCATGAAGGAACGGGCTATCTGCTTTGCTTCCGAACAACTGGTCATCGTGCTCAGTGCCGACTGCATAGTCAGCAACATGCATGAGGCTTATGCCTGTATTGCTGCGTCGGCAGACTTTTTCCAGACCTACAAGTTTGGAACCTTCATCAGCGGCCCCAGTAAGACGGCAGATATTGAGGGCGCATTGGTCTATGGGGCGCAGGCAGCACGAGGTGTGACCGTTGTGCTCGAAAACAATTTATAATTTTAGTTTAGTAGTTAAAATATTTCCTTAAAACTTTGGCTGTGTCACCAAAAAAGATTAACTTTGTAGCATATAATTATCCAACCTATTGCTACCTTAAATTGATTACTAACTAAAACACGCAAAAGAGGTGTCGCAAGTGAGCGGCACCTCTTTTATTTGGCCTGGCGGTTTGCCACGTTCTTTGTCTGGCGGCTCACCACTTTTTTGACTTGTCCGTCAGGATGGCGCATGATGCTGACGGGTCCATATTGATAGAGCACCTCTGCTTTCTGTTTGTCCTTAGTTGTAGCGCTGATGGCCGTCGCCTCGTCCATGAACTTAAACGATGCCAGTCCGTTGGTGACTTTCATCTCTGTAATGGGTTTCGACATGAGTCGGCTCTCTCCATTCCAGACGACAGCGGCGGGCGTTGACGTATCGGTGAGCATGTTGTTCCCCTGATAAGGATAGGCCCAGTCGGAGCAGTAGGGTATGCGGGTCAGGTTGTTTGCGGGGATGATATAGTAGCGCTTGTTGGGTGAGTCGGGCTCATTGGGGAAATCGCTGACGGAATTCCAGATTTCTTCGTCGTAATTGATATGGAAGACGATGATGCCGCTGCCGGGCAGCCCTCTGTCCCAGCCCGTCTGCTGGCGGTTCTCTACGATGTAGTACTCGTGGTCGTCCTGGGCGTTGCGGATGAGGTAGGCCTCTGGTGCTTCGCCGAGTGCTTTCATCCGGCTGACGGTGGCCGGCTCTGTCAGTTCGGTGGGTGTGAGCCATCCCATCAGCATACGTTCGTGGGCCGAATAGCCGCCAGGCAAGAACCCGCCTCCGTTGTAGCAACTGAAGTCCATGAGTTCCCATTTGTATGGAAACGATGTGTTGCCATAGTAGAAGTCGGGGAAACCGAAGCAGTGTGTATATTCGTGGCAGATCGTGCCGAAGACACCATAGCCGCCGTCACTATATTGCTCCTGTACGCAGCAGTAGCAGTCGATGCGATAGTTCCGGTTGCCCTGACTGACGTTGCGGTAGTTGCTGCTCAAATGTTCACTGAGCCACCACTGGTGCGGCCAGATGGTGTTCGTGCCTCCTCCGGCATTCATGCCTTTTCCTGCATAGATGACAAGCAGTTGGTCTACATAGCCGTCGTCGTCCCAGTCGTATCGGCTCCAGTCGATGTCGCGGTTCTGCAGTTCGTCTACGATGTCGTTGATCAGGTATTTGCTGTTCTCATCGTCATTTTCTGTACTCCGGTATTTTTTGCACATCCCGTCGACAGTCACGTAGTGCAGGTCGAAGGTCAAGTTGAACTGACCGTAACTCTGGTCGTAGAAATAGTCGTGGATAGAACCGGAGAACGGTGTCTCGCTGTAATCCTTGGCATTGAATATCTTGTCCCATTGTGCCAGCGTGCTCTCTTCGTCGCCTTTGAACGACTTGTCAGCGAAAGCCACGAGCACCGTCAGTTGGTGCCGCTCGCCGGTGTATTTCGCCACATCACGGTTAGACGACCGGGCTCTTCTGACTTTACGTTGTAAATCATTCTTTACAACGCCCATCCGGCAGCCTCTTCGTGGCAGCACTTCCTGAGCCGTTGCGTGAAGCAGGGCCAGCAATGGGATGATCGCCATCAAATATCGTAGTCTCATATCCAGTCTTTCTTTGCTGGGTGCAAAGGTTTGTACTTTATTAAAGGTTTGCTCTTATGAAGAGGGGCGCGTCGGATTTTGACGCACCCCTCTTGCGTGTTGTCGCTATTCCATTCCTCCGGATTACTTGGAACCGCCTCCAAGAGCGATGTAGAGGGCGATGACGGCTTCAGCACCAGCGTACATATTCATGGCCTCGCTGAGTTGTGCACTGAGCAGCGACTCCTGTGCGGTGAGCACCTCGAGGTAACTGGCCTTGCCGTTGTCCATTAGTTCGTGGGTACCGTTATAAGCCTCGTGGAGCACCTGTACCTGACGGTGGTAGTAGGCATGCTTGTCGCGGGCAGCCTGGCAGTCGGCGATGGCCTCGTTGACCTGGTTGCCGGCATCGACAACGGTCTGCACATATTTCTTCTGCAGGTCTTCCTCTGTGAGTTGGGCTATCTTCTTGTTGGCAATCAGACGACCACGGGCGAAGATGGGCTGTGTGAGAGAGCCTACGAAATTGAGAAGCAGTTTACCCGGGTCGGTGACAACACCGCCGGCAGAGTTGGTCCAGCCAGCCATGCCGTCGAGTGTGATGTTGGGGAAGAAAGCGGCCCGGGCGGCCTGGGTGTTATAGAACGCCTCCTCTATGGCGTGATTGGCCATGCGGATGTCGGGGCGCTGCTCGAGCATCGTGGCGGGAATGCCGATTTTCAGATACTGCGTGTCAAAGACGCGATTGCCGACTTCGCCTTGTGCTTCGGGATGCTGCAAGGGTGCCATGCCCCACTTCTGACGCTCGATATGCTGCGGCGTGACGGCCAGCAGGCGACAGATGGCATTCTCTACGGCACGGATATGGCGACGGGTGTCTACAATCTGTGTCTTGACGTTTAGATAAGATGACTCCATCTGGTTGACGGCTGTGCTGTATGACTTGCCGTTCTCCCAAAGCGACTTCTGCGTCTCCAGCGAGGCGTTCCACAGACTGTCGGTCTGGATGAGGATCTCTAACTGACGGTCGAGCACCTGAAGCAGATAATACTGCTGGGCGGTGGTTGCGATGAGGTTGGCACGGACGGCCTCCTCACGCATCTGAGCCTGAAGGAACACAGCCTTGGCAGCGCGCTTCTTGTTGGTGATGGATCCGAATACATCGATGTCCATCGACAGTTGGAGTGGCAGGTTATAGGTCTTCGACCAGGGGTTGTCATCAAACTTGGTGAGCGTGCCTTGCGGTGTGAAATAGAGCGACGGCAGGTAGGCCAGACGGGCGGTCTTCAGCGACGCCTCGCTCTTCTCGACGGCGATGCGGGCAGAGTTCAGGTCGGTATTGTTGGCCAGCACCTGCTCGATGAGTTGCTGAAGCATGGGGTCGGTGAAGAACTCACGCCACGACAACTGGGCAATCGAGGTGCCGTCGGAGGCCGCAGTAACGTCCTGCGACGTACCGAAAGCGTTGGCCGGAGCCTCTGTCTTTTGCTCATACTTGTTATATAGGCCGCAGCCCGTGAGTGTGATACTCACGGCTGCAGCAACGAAGATATTTCTTAGAATTTTCATAATTATCTGCGATGTTTCGATGTTACGATGTTGCGACACTTTCACTCTTCACTTCGGTCTTTCCCTGGAACTTCTCATGCAGCGTCTGGAACACGATGAAGAAGGCTGGGACGACGAATAGCAGCGCCACGGTGCCAATGCCCATACCGCCGATGACGGCAAGGGCGAGGGCGCGGTTGCCGTTGGCACCGGCACCACCCTCGATGACTAGGGGCACCATGCCGATAATCATTGTGGCCACGGTCATGAGGATAGGACGCAGACGCTCCTTGCAGGCCTCGAAGGCAGCATCGAGGATGCTCATGCCTTGGGCGCGGCGCTCGGTTGCGAACTCGGTGATCAGGATGGCCGTCTTGGCCAACAGGCCAATCAGCATGATGACGCCCGTCTGCAGGTAGATGTTGTTGTCCATGCCGGGAATCTGATTCTTATAGCCAAGGTAAGCGAACACGAAGGCACCCATCAGTCCAAACGGCACGCTGAACAGCACGGCCCACGGGGTGAACCACGAGTTGTAGAGCGAGGCCAGGATGAGGTAGATCAAGATGGCACAGATGACGTAAATGAGAGCAGTGGCATTGGAGTTGGCCGTCTCTTCCACCTCGCGCGACATACCGCTGTACTCGTAGGTTGCCGTTGCGGGCATTTCCTCCTTAAACACCTCGGCAATGACCTTGTGTACATCGCCTTCGGTATAGCCGCTGCCGGGCTTCACAGAACAGGTGATACTCTGGAAGAGGTTGAAGTGCTCGATATTGGCCGGACCCACAACCTCTTTCAGACTGACGAACTGGGAGATGGGTGCCATCTTGCCGCTACCCACTTGCATGAAGATGTTCTGCAGTGCCTGTGGGTCGAGGCGGTATTCGGGCGAGGCGGCCGCCATGATGCGATAGACTTTACCAAACTGGTTGAAATTGCCGATATAGGCACCGCCGCAGTAAGCACCGAGCGTGTTCAGCACATCAGCGGGCGACACACCGGCACGGTCGCACTGGGCTGCATCCACATCCACCTGGAATTTCGGGAAGCGTTCAGAGTAGAAGGACATAGCAGATGCTATCTCCGGGCGCTCTGACAGTTTGGCTATGAAGTGTTCGGTCTGCTTGGCAAACTCCGACAGATTGCCATCTGTTGGGTCCTGAACAGCCAAGTAAATGTCGTTACTCGTTCCATAACCGGGAATCTGCGGCATCTCGGAAGGAATTACCACCAGATTCTTGAGTTCCAGACAGTCAAAATAGAAACGGGCTGCGGCAAGGGCAAGCAGATGATTCATACCGGGACGCTCGTCCCAGTTCTTCAGGCGCACCACCATCGTAGCGTAGTTGGAAGAGGCGGAACTAGACAGCATACCGTAGCCACAGGTCACGGAGAAACTCTCTAACTCGGGAATCTTCTTTACCTTCTCTTCCACTGCCTTCACCATCTCACGAGTCTGCTGCAGGGTAGCACCCTCCGGAGCCTGAATCTCAACCAGGAACACGCCCTGGTCCTCCTGAGGCACCAGACCAGAAGGCAGACTCTTCATGAAGAACACCAGCAGTACGGCAGCCAGTGCCAGTGCGCCCCATGCCAGCAGGGGGCGCTTGATGAACTTCTGCACGGCCTTGCTATACTTATTATATATAGCATTGTAACTGACGGTATAGGCTTTCTTCGTATAATAGGTCAGACTCTTGCCTTCCTTCTTGCCATCCTTGACACGCATCATGATGGCACACAGAGCCGGACAGAGCGTCAGGGCCGAGATGCACGACAGACCGACACTCGAAGCGATGGTCACGCCAAACTGGGTGAAGAACGTGCCCGACGTGCCCGGCATGAACATCACGGGCACGAACACGGCCATGAATACCAGGGTACAGGAAACAACGGCTACCGACACCTCGTTCATGGCCTGACGGGTGGCCTCGCGGGCATCGCTGATGCCGTTCTCCATCTTCGCCATGACGGCCTCAACCACCACGATGGCATCGTCGACCACCGTACCGATGGCCAGCACCAGGGCAAAGAGGGTCAGGATGTTCAGCGAGAAGCCTGCCATCTTGACGATGGCGAAAGTGCCCAGCAGCGACACGATGATGGAGATGGAGGGGATGATGGTGGCCTTGAAGTTCTGCAGGAAGAAGAACACCACGAGAATCACAAGGATGATGGCAATGACGAGCGTCTCCACCACGTTGTGGATGGCAGCAAAGAGGAAGTCGTCACTGGTCATCATGGTGACGAACTCCAATCCGTCGGGCATCGATTTCTTGGCCTCTTCAAACGTCTTGTTGATGGCGGCGTTTACTTGGGTGGCGTTGGCACCCGGTGCAGCGAAGACGATGAAGAGGGCACCCGGACGGTCCTGGATGTTCGAGGTGAAGTTGTAACTCATGGCACCTATTTTCACCTCAGCCACATCGCTCAACTGCAACATACCGCCGCCGCTGGTACGCAGCACGATGTTGTTGAACTCCTCAACAGTCTTCAGCGTACCCTTGTACTGCATGGAGTACTGGTAGGAGTTGCCCGACTGCTCGCCTAGCGTACCCACAGCGGCCACGAAACTCTGTCCGCCGATAGCGGCAAAGACATCGTTAGGCGTCAGACCGTACTGGGCCATCACGTCGGGCTTCAGCCAGATGCGCAGAGCGTAGGTGTTGCCCAGGCTCAACACATTGCCCACACCGGTGATACGCATCAACTTCGGTTTGATGTTGATGTCCACGTAGTTTGACACAAAGTCCTCGTCGTATTTGCCGTCGGCACTCTTCACGGCGAATATCTGCAGAATGTTGTTCTGGCGTTTCTCCACCTTCACACCGATCTTGTTCACGTCGGCCGGCAGAAGAGCCTGTGCACGGGTCACACGGTTCTGCACGTTCACCGTCGCCATGTCGGGGTCGGTGCCCTGCTTGAAATAGACGGTAATCTCCACATCACCGTTCGACGAGGCCTTGGAGGTGATGTAATCCATGTCGTTCACACCGTTGATGGCCTCCTCGAGAGGCTGGATGACCGATGTCATGACCGTCTTTTCGTCGGCACCAGTATAACTGGTGCTGACCGACACCGTAGGCGGTGCAATGTCCGGATATTGTTCCACCGGCAGCGTGTTCATCGAGATGTAGCCCACCAGTGCTATCACAACCGAGATGGCGCATGCCATCACGTATTTATTGATAAAGATATTGTTTTTCATAATGCGGAAGCAAATTCTTCATTCTTCATTCTTCATTTTTCACTTCCTCGGGGAACAGCACCTTCTGGCCCTCAACCACGTTGTTGGCACCGACGGCTATAATCCGGTCGCCGGCATTCAGACCGCTGGTCACGATGAAGTCCTTGCCGTTGCCGGTGTCCTCTACGGTCACGTCGACGCCCGTTGCCGTACTGTCGGCCTGCACCTTATACACCATTGACTTGTCCTGCAGACGCACCACGGCGAACTGGGGAATGACAATCACGCCTTTTTCGGCGAAGTTCATCACGATGGTGCCCTGAATGCCTGAATACAGGTGTCCGTCGGGATTGGGGAACGACACTTTGCTGGTCAGTGAGCCCGTCTCGGCATTGACCACACCTGTCAGGCTGACAACACGTCCCTTGTGGGGATACTCCGTGCCGTTCTTCATCACAAAGGTGGCATCGGGCAGTTTGGCAATGTATTCGTCCACGTCAGTTGCTTTCATACCCTCCTGCACCATCGACTCGACAACGGATTCCGTCACCGAGAACTCAGCATACATCGTGGTGTTGCCGCTCAGCATGGTCAGTTGAGTCATGGGCGACACCTGGTCGCCGACACGCACCGGAATCTCACCGATGATACCCGACACACTGGCCGTGATGGTGCAGAAACCGAGGTCAACTTTTGCACGGTTTGCGGCGGCACGGGCCTGAGCCACAGCGGCCTGAGCCTGCTTGTAGGCGTTCTCGCTGTTGCTCAACATATAGTTGCTCACGATTTTCTTTTCATACAGGTTCTTGTTCGACTCATACTCCAGTTTGGCCGAGTTCTCCTGTGCCAGAGCAGCCTGCAAGTTGGCCTGGGCGGCCTCCAGTTCCAGTTGTGCATTGCGCGAGTCGATGATGAAGAGCGTCTGCCCTTTCTTCACCTGCTGGCCTTCGGTCACGCAGATTTTCATCAACTGACCGCTCACCTGTGGTGTCACCGTCACGTCGTTCTGGCCTTTCATCCTGGCACTGAACTTGTAAGGCAGTTCAATGTCCGATTTCTCCACTGTCATCGTCTCAAACGATGAGTCCTTTGGCGTGGGCTCGTCGATACCGCACGAGGTCATTCCGCAGACCATTGTTGCGACGGTCAGCGCCCAAGTCATAATGTGTTTCTTTTTCATTGCTTTTTAAGTTTTGTTGTATTATGGATTCCTTCTTTCCCGACACTAAGTCTTTGACAGTGCAAAGGTAACAAAAATTTTCGAAAATCTCATATTTCTCAGACATTTTCTTTGTTTTCGGGGTGCGTGTGTACAAACAGGGCGTGTGAAACACAAAAAAAAACAGCGACACGCGACGCCGTGGCGCGTCTCATGTCGCTGATAGTGTGGATGGTCATATTTACTTTTGACGGAACACCAGTCCGTCGCCGAAGGAGTCGACCACGATGGGCTGTTCGCGCGATACCTCGTCGGCCAACAGCCGTTTCGACAGGTCGTTGAGCAGATACTGCTGGATGGCCCGTTTCACGGGGCGTGCACCGTAGTCCGGGTCGTAGCCCTCCTGTGCCAGCCAGTCGATGGCCTGCGGTGTCACTTCCAGGTTGAAACCCTGCGGACGCAGCATCTCCTTCACGCGGTTCAGTTGCAGGCTGACCACCTGTGCTATCTCCTGTTTCGACAGCGGCTGGAAGGTGATGATCTCGTCAATTCGGTTCAGAAACTCTGGTCGCATGACGGCCTTCAACTGCTCGCGGGTGGCGTTCGAAGTCATGATGATGATGGTGTTCTT
>DETM01000058.1:16753-17634 GCA_002361655.1 Prevotella sp. UBA3288
TGTGCCTTTTCTATCTCGTCGAAGAGCACTACGCTGTAGGGCTTGCGACGCACGGCTTCGGTCAGTTGGCCGCCCTCGTCGTAGCCTACATAGCCCGGAGGTGCACCTATCAGACGGCTGACGGTGTGCTTCTCCTGATACTCCGACATATCGATACGGGTCATCATTGTCTCGTCGTTGAACAGATATTCGGCCAGCGTCTTGGCCAGTTCTGTCTTACCCACGCCTGTCGTTCCTAAAAATATAAAGGAGGCGATAGGCCGCTTGGGGTCTTGCAGTCCGGCGCGGCTGCGGCGCACGGCATCGCTGACGGCGGTGATGGCCTCGTTCTGGCCGATGACGCGCTTGTGCAGTTCCTCCTCCAGGTGGAGCAGTTTTTCGCGCTCGCTCTGCATCATGCGGGTGACGGGGATGCCGGTCCAGCGGCTCACCACCTCGGCGATGTCGTCGGCGGTGACCTCTTCACGCACCAGTTTGCTGCCGGAAGCAGCGTTCAGTTGTTGCTGGACTTGCGCGATGTGCTGCTCCAGTTCCTTCATCTTGCCGTAGCGTATCTCGGCCACTCTGCCATAGTTGCCCTCACGTTCGGCGCGTTCAGCCTCATACTTCAGTGTCTCCATCTGCTGCTTGTCCTGCTGAATCTGGTTGACCAGTTGGCGCTCGCCTTCCCATTTGGCACGGAAATCGCGCTCCTGGTCGCGCAACTCGGCTATCTCCTTGTCGAGGTCGGCCAGTTTTCCGGGGTGTCCGGAATCTCTGGATATTCCGGGGCTTCCTGAAGTTCCGGTTTCGCGGCGGATGCTCTCGCGCTCAATCTCCAACTGCGACAGCCGTCGGGTGATCTCGTCCAGTTCCTCTGGCACCGAGTCGCGCTCCATGCG
>DETM01000033.1 GCA_002361655.1 Prevotella sp. UBA3288
TCAACCTAAATCAGTACACCTCATATTCCCCGAAATGCCTTTATTTATGGGATAAACTGCGTTAATCTTTCTAAATCGCTTCCGTTTGTCAGTATTATTCCGTAACTTTGCCTTTCGGTATATTATTATGAATAAGAGATACGCCCTTTTCTTCGATATTGACGGTACGCTGGTCAGTTTCAAGACCCACGAGATACCCCCTTCCACTATTCTTGCCCTGACGCAGGCCAAAGCCAACGGCCACCGCGTCTACATAGCCACCGGTCGCCCACCGATCATTATTACAAACTTGGGAGCCATCGAGCATCTCATCGACGGATATATCACGACCAACGGTGCGCTGTGCTTTGTCGGCAAAGAAATCGTCACTTGCCAGCCCATTGCCAAAAGCGACGTGCTGACCATCGTAGCCGACTCAAAGGCGAAGGGCTATAGTCTGATTGTCGTTGGGAGGCGCGACGTAGCGGTGCTCGACCCGACGGGCGATGTCGATCGTATCTTCCGCCAGATGCTGGCCGTGAAGAATCTCGACAAGGCAGCACCGCTGGAGGTTGTTCTCGAACAGGACATACTGCAACTGACGCCCTTCATCCCTGCCGACTACGAACCTCAGTTGATGGCCCGTATGCCACAGTGCATAGCCGGCCGGTGGCATCCGGAGTTTACCGACATCACTGCCGATGGTGCCGACAAAGGGAAAGGCATTCTGGCCATTGCCCGCCACGACGGTCTCGACCCCGGCCAGACTATCGCCTTCGGTGACGGCGGCAATGACACCTCGATGATTCGTGGGGCAGGCATCGGCATTGCCATGGGCAACGCCATTGACGCGCTGAAGCAGCAAGCCGACTACATCACCACCTCGGTGGATGACGACGGCATCTTGCTGGCACTCCGCCACTTCAACATCATTTAACAATGTGACTTATTGTGAACTGAAAGGCCAGACCACCATTGTGGGGTGTGCTGACCGTGATATTGCCGCCATGGAGCAAGACGGCATTTTTGACGATAGAGAGGCCAAGCCCCGTGCCCCCCATGTGGCGGCTGCGCCCTTTGTCGATGCGATAGAAGCGCTCGAAGATGCGTGTCAGGTGTTTAGCGGGAATGCCGATACCATTGTCGCGGAAGGTGAAGTGCCACCCGTCAGACTGCTGTTCGGCAGCGACTTCGATGGTTGTCCCCGGCCCTGCGTAGTTGATGGCATTGTCCATCAGATTGCGGAAGACACTATATAATAAGGAGTAATTACCATGTATGATGATGCTTCCGGGCAGATAGTTGTGCAGCGTCATCTGTCGGTTTTGCAGAGCAAAGGCCGTCTCCTGGGCGATGTCGGCAAAGAGAACGGAGACGTCGACGCGCTCCATGGTAATCATGTCGCGGGCATAGTCCATGCGGTTGAGCGTTGAAATGTCCTGCAGTAAAGTTGACAGACGATGGGCTTGAGCATTGGTGCGGACGATGAACTGGTGCTTCACCGCGCCGGTCATGTCAGGACTGTCGAGGATGGTGTCCGTATAGCCGAGGATGCTGGCCACGGGCGTCTTCAGTTCGTGGGCGATGTTTTGGGTCAGTTCGCGGCGCATACGGTTCTCTTTCTCTGACTGTTCACGGCTGATACGCTCGTCCATTCGTCGGGCATAGCGGAACAGCAGAAAGCCCAGTCCGGCCATGACGACCAGTGAGAAGAGCAGCAGATGCCAGTCGCTGACTTCGTTGAACGGCATGATGAACTTGCGGTCGTAGTCCTCAAACAGTATAAAAATCGTCGCATAAACCAGAAACACGGCCATGACGCTCAGCCACATTTTCCGTCCTTCAGACAGTTTCTTCATCGCGCTCACCTCTTATTTCTTTAAACGAATAGCCAAAACCGGTGCGAGACACGAGGCAAATGGCGTAACGGCCTAACTTCTTCCGCAGTCGGGCAATGTTCACATCCACCGTCCGCTCTGTGACGATGACGTCGTGTGGCCATACGCCGTCGAGCAACTGCTGTCGGCTGAACACCTGTCCGCGATGTTCTAACAACAACTTCAACAGTTCATACTCCGTACGGGTGAGCGCGATGGGATCGCCATCGACACAAACAGTCATATTAGCGACATTGATGGCGAGCCCCTTGTAAAGGGTGGGCACCTCGATACTGTTTTGGCTTCTGCTCAGTACCGCTTTCACTCTGGCCATCACCTCGCGCACCGAGAATGGCTTGGTCACGTAGTCGTCGGCTCCGAGCGAGAACCCCTGTAGCGTATCGTCCTCTGTGTCTTTCGCTGTCAGGAAGATAATCGGTATGTGACGGGTCTGCTCATCCGCCTTCATACGGCGGGCCAGTTCGAAGCCCGACATACCCGGCATCATGACGTCGAGCAGCAGGAGATCGAAGGATTTACTATTCAACGATTTGCTATTAACTATTTGTCGCAGTGCCTCTTCTGCCGAAGATGCCGCTTCAGCCAGATACCCTGCTGCCTGCAGATTGAACAGCAGGATGTCGCACAAGTCGCGTTCGTCGTCAACGACCAATATCCGTTTTTGTTCCATAACCGGCTGCAAAGGTACAAATTATTTTCCAAATCGAGCCTCAACGACATTAACAACATAGTCGCCGAGTTTCTCCAGTTCGTTTATCATATCCACATAGAGGGTGCCGACGGCATAGTCGTATTCGTGGTTGTTGACCGATGCGACATTCTCAGTCTTCAGCCGCTGGCGCAGTTGGTTGATGTCGTTCTCGATGCGATAGGTCTCGCGGATGTCGTGGTCGAAGCGATGGCCGTGCATCACGGTGTTCATTTGTGTCAGGGCATGGTCGCAGAGCACCATGAGCGCCTGCAGTTGTTCGGTTTGATGGCTGGTGAACGTCTTGTTGGCTTCCAGTTTGCGGTCAAGCGTCCGGGCCAGTTTATAGCAGGCATCACCGATAGACTCCAGTTCGCTGATTTCGCGCATCATCTGGCGGATCTTCTGTTTCGTATCATCGCTCAAGTGGCCGTCGCTCACCTGCTCCAGATAGCGGGCAATCTCTATCTCCATCTTGTCGGTCGTATCTTCCTCGTGCTCTATCTGACGGAACACCTCCGTAAAATCTTTCGGGTCGGTTTCCTGGAACAGGGTGCGCACCAAGCCAAACATCTCGCCGACACGCTGACCGAAGGCTGCCGTCTCTTTCTGTGCCTGCAGGACGGCAATTTCAGGTGTCTGCACCAGGTTCGACTGGATATATTGCAGACGGAACTCATCGTGCTCTCTTGTTTCTTTCTTCTTCTCCGGTAACAGCCAGCAGACCACACGTTCCATCTGCGGCACAAACCAGATAAGAATGGCGGTGTTGATGACGTTGAAACAAGTGTGGAACATGGCCAAGACTACGGGCAGTTTTGCCGTTTGGCCGCTCGCCGAGGGATCGTAGCCGACGATGCCGCACACCATATTAATAAAAGGATAGAACACGATGAGCACCCACACGACGCCGAAGACATTGAACAGCAGGTGGGCCAGTGCGGCCCGACGAGCCTGCGTGTTGGCACCGAGGGCTACCAGATTGGCCGTAGCCGTCGTGCCGATATTCTCGCCCATGACCAGCGCGATGCCCAAGTATATAGGCAGCACCCCCGTAGAACAGAGCAGGATGGTGATGGCCATGACCGCTGCCGACGACTGCACGATACAGGTGATGAGAGTGCCGATGGCCAGGAAGATCAGGATGGTAAGATGGCTCGACGTGTCGAACGATGCGAAGAAGGCCACCACCGCCTCGTTATGCTCCAGGTCCATCGACTTGCCAGTAGCGCTCAGCATCACCAGCGACAAGAACATAAACGCTGTGCCAAAGAGGAAATCGCCTACGTATCGGTGGCGTTTCATATAAATGAGCACCATGCCGGCCACGAACGACGGATAGACCACGCTGGTCAAGTCGACATTGTAGCCCAGCGACATAATCCACGCTGTCAGTGTGGTACCGATATTGGCACCCATAATGACCGAGATGGCCTGCCCCAGCGTCAGCAGTCCTGCCGAGACGAATGAGACGGTCATCACCGTCGTGGCCGACGATGACTGCACGGCACAGGTGACAAGGGTTCCCGTCAACATACCCGTCATGCGGTTGGTTGTCATCTTGGCCAGAATGTGGCGCAACTGTGGTCCTGCCATCTTCTGCAAGGCCTCACTCATCATTCGCATGCCATAGATCAACAGGCCCAAAGCACCGAGCAACTGAAGTGCCGCCATCAGATAGTTTTGATTTGTTTCCATTGTGTATTCTATTATTATTTTTACCTTTGCTGTCGTATCGTAAAGAATTACGGGCACAAAGGTACGGTCAATCTTTGTAGCCGACAAGAAAATTGTATTACGATATGATTACAATGTTCATACACTGGTTTCACCGAAACTACTGACGCTCGGAAATGAAAAGAAAAGCAGGCTTTCCTTTTGCATTTTGCTCGCTTTTTTGTAACTTTGCAGGCATGATAGCGAAAGCAGAACAGACAGGAGTGCCAATATTGGAGTTGCAACGGCAACGGGCGCTGCTGCAGATGGAGTATGAAGAAGAGCGTAGGACCTTCATGCAGCACAAAGAGGCCATCGGCATGCAGCGACTGGTGAGTCGCGGTGATGCATGGTTGCCGGTGCGCATCGGCAAGTCGTACTATAACTCGCTGAACCAACTGTGTGTAGAGGTATTCCGAAATGTTACGGAGGAAGATACCGACCATAACTTCGAGTTCGGCCGGCCCGTGCAGTTCTTCAAGACCCAGCCGCAGCCCCAGACAGGCATCACGGCACTCTTTTCGGGGACGGTGAGTTACGTTGATGGCGACCGAATGGTGGTCAGCGTGCCCGACAACGCTGCTTTGGCCGACCTGCAGGTGAGCGAGGGGCAGATTGGCATACAACTGTCGTTCGACGAGACCAGTTACCGTCTGATGTTCGAGGCTCTGGAGCGTACCATGCGAGCCAAAGGGCGTCTGGGCTATCTGCGCGACCTCTTCTATTCGCGCCAGCAGGCAGCGGCCTTCACTTTCCCCGACATGGGTTTCGACTATCTGAACAAGACGCAGGAGCGAGCCGTCAACGAGGTGTTGCGCGCCAAGGATGTGGCCATCGTGCATGGTCCTCCCGGCACGGGCAAGACAACGACTCTGGTAGAAGCCATCTACGAGACCCTGCGCCGTGAGAGTCAGGTACTGGTGTGCGCCCAGAGCAACATGGCCGTAGACTGGATTTCGGAGAAACTGGTCGACCGCGGTCTCAACGTACTGCGTATCGGCAACCCCACCCGAGTGGATGACAAGATGCTCAGTTTCACTTACGAGCGCCGTTTTGAGGCTCACCCCGACTATCCGCATTTGTGGGCCATCCGCAAGGCCATCCGTGAACTGCGCAGTCAACGTAAGCGTAGCGACAACTGGCATCAGAAGATGGACCGCCTGAAGAGCCGTGCCACTGAACTGGAGATTCGCATCAATGCCGAACTCTTCGGCGAGGCCCGCGTCATTGCCTGCACCCTGGTAGGCTCGGCTAACCGCCTGCTGGACGGCATGAAGTTCGGTACGCTGTTCATCGACGAGGCGGCACAGGCCCTCGAGGCCGCCTGCTGGATTCCCATCCGCCGGGCCGGACGTGTGATCTTTGCCGGTGACCATTGTCAGTTGCCTCCCACCGTGAAATGCTACGAAGCGCTGAAGGGTGGTTTGGGACGCACGCTGATGGAGCGTATTGCGAGCGAGAAACCCGAGGTGGTGACGCTGCTACGCATCCAGTATCGTATGAACGAGGACATCATGCGTTTCAGCAGCGACTGGTTCTATCACAACCAGATGGTGGCAGCCCCGGAGGTGCAGCATCGCAGCATACTGGACCTCGACCGGCCTATCACGTGGATTGACACTTCTGAATATGAAGGAAAGGAAGAATTTATCGGTGAGTCGTTCGGCCGTATCAACAAGACAGAGGCTATGCTGACGATTCTCTCGCTGCAAGCCTACTTTGAACTGATAGGCAAAGAGCGCATCCTACAGGAGCGACTCGACGTGGGCATCATCTCGCCCTACAGGGCCCAAGTGCAGTATCTGCGGCAGCAGATTCGCAAGCGTGAGTTTTTCAAACCCTTCCGCTCCTTCATCAGCGTGAATACCGTCGACGGCTTTCAGGGGCAGGAGCGCGACATCATCGTCATCTCGCTGGTTCGTTCCAACGACGAGGGGCAGATTGGATTTTTGCGCGACCTGCGCCGTATGAACGTGGCCATCACCCGTGCCCGAATGAAACTAATCATACTGGGCGACCGGCCTACGCTGACCCGACATCCGTTCTATCAGAAACTATGGGAATATGTGGAGGAATTGAAAATTGAGAATTGATGGAAGCCGGTGAACTGTTTATGTTATGCCGGGAGTTGGCTGAGACGGAACCCTCGATAGCCGGTACCCGACAGATGCACGAGGTGATAGCACTATGCGCTGCCGAGGGCTGCAAGCAACACGGCGGCACCTTCGGCAATCTCTTCTCGCAGGTGGACTTCCTCTGCAAGCAACTGGGATGGAGAGGCGACCAGCGGCGCGCCATCCAGACCGCCCGCCGCCACTCAAACATGAGCCGGCCCATCGATGGCGACGACTGGCTCTACGACCTGCGGGCCGTAACGCTGTTCATCTCGTCTGTATTCTCAGTCGACGTGCCCGGCCAACTGCTTCGCTGCCTGCCCGTCAAACTAAAGCCACAACCCAAGGGCCTGACCTATAACCGCGACTATATCCGTTGTATTGTGCGCTCTTTTGACCAACAGACCATACAGGCCGCCACGGAGGATGGCGACATCGCCATCGACTACGGCAATACCGACGAGGGTCGCGACTTCGCTTATCTGCAGAAGGTGCTCCGTGAGGGCATGCAACTGAATCTGCTGGACTGTCATGTGAGGCGAGGCGCCGCCGTGATCCCTGCCCTCATCGTTGTAGAGCCCGACTTCCTCGTCGACATCTCGTCGCTAGCCGCCTGTTTCACCGCCTACGGACACCACCCCCTGCTCTATACCGTCAACCGACTGAAGGCCCGGCCCAACACCCAGGCCACGCTGCTGGGTAACTTTGCCGGTGCTGCCCTTGACGATATTATCAATAACCCCCAGACAACAACGGCCCACACCCTGCGTCGGTCTTTCCGTGAACAGGCTCTCCGCTTCTGTGCCTGCGAACATTTCAGTGCCCCCGACTTCAAGCAGGATGCCGAGCGCCAGATGCACCATATCCGTGAGGCCGTCGAACAACTCTCACTTCTCAATTCTTGCGACGCTCCGTTAGCAAGCGGCCTTCATCAGAGCACACAATTCTCAATTCTCCTCGAACCCTCTTTCGTCTGCGAGAAACTTGGGTTGCAGGGACGCGTCGACCTGATGACAAGCGACATGCGTCTGCTGGTGGAGCAGAAGTCTGGCAAGAACATGAAGATAGAACGGCAGAGTCACGACCCCCACGGTGTACAGCGCGAGGACCACTACGTACAGTTGCTGCTCTACTATGGCATTCTGCACTATAACTTCGGCAAGAGTGCCGACCAGGTGGACACCCGCCTGCTCTACTCCCGCTACGAGGCAGCACGGGGATTGGTAAGCGTGAACTACTACCGCACGCTGTTTCGGGAGGCTATCAAACTGCGCAACCAAGTGGTGGCCCTCGACCTGATGGCGGCTCGCGACGGTTTTGGTCGCATTCTGCCCCTGCTGAATACCAATATTATATATAAAGAGGTAGAGCGCGACGGTTTCTTCCAACGCTATGTGCAGCCCGATATCGATGCCCTGAGTTACCAACTCACTACGCTCAGTGCGTTAGAGCGGGCCTACTACGAGCGGATGATGACCTTTGTCTATCGTGAACAGCGAGCCGGCAAACTAGGTTCCAGTGAACAGACGCTGCACCACAATGGCGGCTGTGCCTCGGACCTATGGCTGATGCCGTTGGCCGAGAAGGAAGAGCAGGGTTGTATCATGGCAGACCTCCACATCACGGAGCGCCGCCGCTCGTCGGCCTATGGCGGCTACGACATGATAATCTTAGAGGGACCATGCGAGAACAGCAACTTCCGTCGTGGTGACATGGTTTACCTATACCACTATCAGAAGATGCCCGATGTGCGTCGCAGTATATTATATAAAGGTACGTTAGAGGAGATAGGTGCCGAACGGCTCATTGTTCGTCTGAACGACGGTCAGCAGGATAAGGCTGTCTTCCAACCGTCGCCGGACCATCTATGGGCAGTGGAACATGGCGGCAGCGATGCTTCGGCCAACAGCCAGATCAGAGGGCTGCACCAGTTCATAGAAGCACCGCAAGAGCGCAAAGACCTGTTGTTAGGCCAGCGTGAGCCACAGGCCGACACCACGCTTCGCCTGTCGAAGACCTACAGTCCACACTACGACGATATACTGCTGCGTGTCAAGCAAAGTCGCGACTACTTCCTGCTGGTCGGTCCTCCCGGTACCGGAAAGACCTCGATGGCCCTCCGCTTCATGGTGGAAGAGGCCCTCAATTCCCAATTCTCAATTCTCCTGATGGCCTACACCAACCGTGCCGTCGATGAGATTTGCGCCATGCTCATTGATGCCGGTATCGACTTCTTGAGACTGGGCAACGAGTCGTCGTGCGACCCTCGCTACAAAGACCATCTGCTGGAAGCCCGGCTGCAGGATGGTGCTCAGTTGCAGGCTATCAGGACATTCATCCGTAGGATGCCCGTCGTGGTCAGCACCACCTCGATGCTGCAGGCCCATCCCTATGTCTTCCAAGTGAAACACTTCTCGCTAGCCATTGTCGATGAAGCCTCGCAGATTCTGGAGCCCGCCCTTATCGGTCTGCTTAGCAGCACTCAGATAGACCGTTTCGTGCTCATTGGCGACCACAAGCAACTGCCCGCCGTTGTACAACAGGATGCCGACGGAACCCTTGTGGACAACCCGCTGTTGCAAGCCATCGGCATCAGCGACTGCCGGCAGTCTTTCTTCCAGCGCCTGTACAACTGGGAGGTGCGTCAAGGACGAAAACAGTTCATCGGGTTGCTGAACCACCAGGGGCGAATGCACCCCGAAGTGGCCCTCTTTGCCAACGAACATTTCTATGAATCACAGTTGCAGATTGTGCCTCGCGACCACCAATTGGAGACGCGGCTGCACTATGACGTATCACCAGACGATGTTCTCGACCGCTTGCTGGCTGACCACAGAGTACTGTTTCTGCCTGTAGTGCCTGCCGAGCGTCCACCGTCCGACAAGAGTAATGAGGCCGAGGCCCGTGTAGTGGCCGAGATTGTCAGGCGTCTCCAGCGGTTCTACGGCGATCGTTTCGATGCCGCCACCACTGTTGGCATCATCGTGCCCTATCGCAACCAGATAGCCACCATCCGCGAGTCGTTGGGCGCGCTGTCTGTCACGTTGCCGATATCCATCGATACTGTCGAGCGTTATCAAGGTTCACAGCGCGATGTCATCATCTACTCTTTCACCGTCAGCCGATACTATCAACTTGACTTCCTGACAGCCAACACCTTTATGGAAGATGGGCACCCCATTGACCGCAAACTCAATGTGGCTCTGACGAGAGCCCGCCAACAGACCATCATGGTAGGCAATCCAGACATCCTCCGGCAGAACAATCTCTTCCGCCAACTTATCGAACAGTCGCTTCAGACAGTCAGTATTTAGTACTTGTCTCTGGTCTGAATATCATCAGCCCAGCGGTGATCCTTTGGAAAGGGCTGCCCGCCCCAAGCCTTCACCTGAGTCCAAGGTTCAGCGGGAGATGACCAGAACGGATGGTCGGCTGGCAGACCGAGGGGCATCAGCGAGAGGCTGGTCATATAGAGCGACCCATTGTTGGTATACCAGTCGGCAATCTCCGGTTGATGGCCGCAGAAGCCGATAGTCAGGAAACCGGCATCGTTGTAGTTCTGCTGTTGGTCATACATACGGTGCATCACCTGTGTCAGGGCGGCACGCACCTGTCCGTTCGACAGTTCCTTGGGTAGCGTCTGTTTCCAGGCCATGAGGGCCAGTGGCTGCATGGCGGCCATACGGTAGGGGGTGGAGCGCCCGATGACAGGGAAAGTGCCTTCGGGCGAAATGAACCGTTCGAGGATGATGCTGAACTTCTGAGCGCGCTTCAGGGCACGGTCGTAATATTTCTGGTACTCCAGACGGGTACGGGCCTTGGCGTCAATCATATTCTGGAGCGTTTCCAGATACATGGCGTGGAACACATAACTGCTGTAATAGTCGAAGGCGAAGACGGGCCCGTCGGCATACCAGCCATCGCCAACGTACCACTCTTCGACTTTGCGAATGGTTGTCATCACGCGGTAGTCGTCATACTCCCTGCGGTCGGTGGCTTTAGCAATGAAACTCTCAATGATACTTGAGAAGAGAAACCAGTTGGTGTAGGGTGGCTCGATACGGCGCAACTTCTTGAATTCGTCCAAATAGCGCCGCTTTGTGACATCGTCGAGCGGCATCCACAGAGCATCGTAGGCCCTAACAAACGACTCGGCGATATAGGCAGCATCCACCAGATTCTGACCTGCGACACCCCAGCAGAGATAGTCGGGGCTCTCAGGGTCGACGGCGTTCTTATAGGAGGCCAGAGCCCACTCACGCAGTTGCTTGCGCATCTCTAACTCTTTGGCGTCGGCAGGGGAACTGCCGACCACGCTATCGGGGAGGGCGAGCCAGGGGGCGATGCCTGCCATCAACCGGCCAAAGGTTTCCATATAGACCACTTTGCGGTTGCGGTTGTCGAATGAAGGCGAGAATTCGGTCTTCATGTTTTTCTGCAGTTCACCGCGCGCCATGTTTTCCAGTACGGGCTGTGCCATGCGATAGGCCTCCTGGCACCAATATTCGCGGTCGGTCTGCACTGCAGCCTGTTTTTTCTTGGCACTCAAGGGTGCCACGGCCATCAGGGCCATCAATATCAGAATGAAATACTGTTTCATAGTTCAACTAATGGAAGTTAGTTTGTAGGAGTAACTGGTTTAATACGTCCGTCTTTCTCAAATTCCATCGGATCGATGCATACCTCGCGGTGATAGCCGGGACCGTCTTTTTTGTCGATGTAGGCGGAGTTGATGCGGTGGTAGACGATGTACCAGCGGTCTTTGCCAGGCACCTGAAGCACCGAGTTGTGGGCCGTGCCGTAGATGTGCTCCTCGGGGCGCTGCTGCAGGATGACCGGCTCGTTGGCCACGCGGATAGGTCCTAGGGGGGTGTCGCTAGTGCCATAGGCAACGTGGTAGTTGGGCGATCCTGTGTCGTCGACGCTCCATAGGAAATAGTAGATACCCTTGCGCTTGAAGACATAGGTCCCTTCGCGGTACTTATAGTCCTGCAAGGTGCCGCCGCGAGGTGTCATCAGTGTGATGGTAGTAGTGTCGATGGATGTCATGTCGCCGTTGAGTTTCGCACCGGCCATATAGCCATTGCCCCAGAAGAGGTAACTCTGTCCGTCGTCGTCGGTGAAGACGTCGACATCAATCTGCTGCCCATTCTTCAGACCTGCCGGCCGCTGGTCGATGATCGGTTGTCCAAAGTCAATGAAGGGGCCCGTAGGCTTGTCGCTGACAGCCACACCGATGGCTTTCCGTCCCCCCCGGTCGCCACTATAATAGAAATAGTACTTGCCATTCTTCTTCTCGATGGCTGGTGCCCAGGCGTTACCTTTGGCCCACTTGGTGTCTTTCTTGAGGTCGAGGATGATACCTTCGTACTGCCACCGCTTCAGGTCGTTCGATGAGTAGCAGGTAAAGTAGTAGCCGCCCCAGCCGGGTGCTCCGTCAGTGGTCGAATAGATGTAGTAGCGTCCGCCATCGGCCAGTATTTCAGGGTCGGCATGCAGTTCGGGCAGTATTGGATTGTGGCCGGTACGCTGTTGTGCCCATCCTGTCAGCGCCATGCAGGCCGTTAAGGCCAGTAAAAGTCTTTTCATTTTTTTGAGAGATACGGTTATTAAGAGATACGCTTATGCCTCTTTCTGACGGGTTCCCATGCGAGCCTCGACGACATTGACCACATAGTCGCCCAGTTTCTCGCACTCGTTGACCAAGTCGATGTAGATGGTACCCTCGGCGTAGGTGTATTCGTGGTTGTTCACATCGACAATGTTCTGAGCCTTCAGTTGGTTGCGGTAGTTATTGATTTCGTTCTCAATATTAAACGTACGGTTCACGTCGTAAGCCTCCTTGCGGCCGCCGAGCAGACGGTTCATCTGTGTCAGAGCCTGATCCGTGAGTCCCATCATCTGGTGCAGATGGTTGTACTGTTTCTCGATGAAATGGTCTTCCTTGGCAGCATACTTGCGGTTGATGGTACGGGCCATGTTGTAGCAGGCATCGCCGATACTCTCCAGTTCGCTGACCTCACGGAGCATGGCACGAATCTTGCCTTTTGTCTCGTCTGACAGGTGGGCATCGCTGACACTCTCCAGATATTTGGCAATCTCCAGTTCCATATTATCGGAGATACCCTCGTACTTCTCAATGCGGGTGAAGAGTTTGTTGAACTCGGTCTCGTTGTTCTTCTCTTTATTATGCAGGCTCGACGAGAGGTTGAGCAGTTCCTGCACCATGCCGAACATGCGCTGCATACGCTCTGAGAACGACTGGATTTCCTTCTGCGCTTCAAGCACCGAGAGTTCCGGGGTCTTCATGAAACCAGCGGTAATGAAATGCAGGCGGAAGTCCTCCTCTTCGTCCACCTTCTTCGATTTGATGACCCAACACACAAACTTTTCTATCTGCGGTATGAACCAGATGAGTATGCCGGCATTGATGACGTTGAAACCGGAGTGGAAGGCAGCCAGCGTAAAGGTCAGTTTCTTGTCCATCGTCATGTGGGCCATGTCCTGATGCAGCAGGCTGGAGCCGATGTAGTCTACCACCCACTGAATGCCGTCCACAAACCAGTAGTAGACACAGAGTATCCAGATGACGCCAAAGACATTGAAGAACATGTGGGCCAGGGCGGCACGGCGAGCCTGGGTATTGGCTGACAGGGCTGCCAGATTCGAGGTGACGGTGGTTCCGATATTCTCGCCCAGCACAAGAGCAATACCCATCTCAATAGGCATGGCACCGCTGCCGCAGAGCAACATGGTGATGGCCATGACGGCTGCCGACGACTGGACACAGAAGGTGAGCAAGCCGCCCAGCAGCAAGAACACCAGAATGGTCCAATAGGAGTGCATGTCGAAGGACTTGAAGAAGGCCAGCACGGCTTCGTTCTCGCCCAAGTTCATCTTCTGTCCGGTGACACGCAGTGTAGTCAGACCCAGCAACAGCAGTCCCAGTCCGAAGAGGAAGTCACCGATATAGCGGTGCTTCTTCATATAGATAAGGATGATGCCGAGGAAGAATCCGACGTAAGAAACGATGCTGATGTCGAACGACGAGCCGAGAGCCATGATCCAGGCCGTGGCTGTAGTGCCGATATTGGCACCCATGATGACGGAGATGGCCTGAGCCAGTGTGAGCAGGCCGGCGTTGACAAACGAGACAGTCATCACTGTGGTTGCCGTCGATGACTGTACAGAGGTGGTAACGACGGCACCCGTCAGCAAACCGGTAAAGCGATTGGAGGTCATGGCGCCCAAGGCGTGACGCAACTGTGGGCCAGCCATCTTCTGCAGGGCCTCACTCATGGACTTCATACCAAACATGAGAAGTGCCAGCGAACCGAGCATCGTAAAGAGCGTTAGCATCATAAGTAGAATGAAATGATTTGATTTTGGGGACAAAATTACAAAAATAATTCTAAAACGGCAATGATTATCAGTTTTTTTTTGTATATTTGCAGCGACTAACCTTTAATAAATGATCGATTATGAAAAGATTACTTGTTAGCATCGCGGCCCTAGCGGCTGTTTCGGTCTGCTTGGCGCAGGCCGGCGATTTCCGTGATTATGTGGTGACCCGCCAAAAGGTGTATGCACAAAGTAGCAACTGGGGATGGGATCCCGTATGGGGGCAGAACTACGGCAACGGCAAAGCACAGTTGCGTGAGACCATCCGGAATTTCTTCAGCAAGATGACCGTCCAGGTCAAGGCTGGTCAGAACAACAATGGCAGTCTGCTGTTCCTAACACACCAACAACCCATCAACAGTCATGACTTCTGGCATTTGTCAGGTTTCAAATGGCGCAAAGCCAATCAGTATGATGCTGCCGATGAGGTGGTAGACAACAACAAGAGATACCTGGTGGAAAGAATCAACGAGTGGATGGAGCCATTTGGCTTCTCGGTAGAACTGGCAAAGAACTCCGATATCGGCCGTATGCGCTATCGCCGTCTGATACAGTATTGCGATTATGGCATCTGGGTGATTATCAAACCCGACCAGGTGGCTGCCTTCAAGAAGGCTAAGGATTCCGGATTTACAAAGATTGTAAAAGTGGTCGACAACCGAGGCAATCTGTCATACCATCCTTATGGCGACTTGATGAGGGAGTATAACAAAAAGCACAAGGGACAGGGCAACCAGTCTTCTCGCTCCAATGCCGGTACGCCCTTCGACGACGCTCCAGTTAATATCAAATAAGAATGACAGAACAGAAATTGAGCATCCGTTGCCTGAACAACAACCAATCTATTGAGATAGCCGCAGGCAGCCAACTGGATGAGGTCTATCAGCAGTTAGACCTCTCCTTGAACTACGCCCCTCTTTGTGCACGAGTCAACAACAAGGTGGAAGGCATGCATTTCCGTGTCTACCGCGACTGTCAGGTGGAGTTTCTCGACATCACCTCCGCCTCAGGCCAGCGTACCTATACCCGGTCGCTGTTTTTTATCCTCTGCAAGGCAGTTCACGACCTGTACGACCCCTGCAAGGTAAGTATCGACATCCCTGTGAGCAACGGCTACTATGTCGACTTGAACATCGGCCATCCGGTGACCCTCGACGATGCCGGGCGCATCCGGAAACGTATGCAGGAGATCATCGATGCCGGCTATCCCATCCACCGCCATGTGACCACCACCGAGGAAGCCATTTGGATGTTTGAAAGTCTGCACACTCACTCAAAAGTGAAACTGCTGCGCTCACAGGGTTCGCTCTATACCACCTATTATGATATAGATGACTATGTTGATTACTTCTATGGTGCACTTGTGACCAATACGTCGCAGATCTACCTGTTCGGGCTTGAGAAATACTATGATGGTCTACTGCTGCGCATACCATCTCGCGACCATCCGTCGGAACTGGGCGAACTGGTGATGCAAGACAAGATGTTCGGCATCTTCAAGGAGCACCATCGCTGGCAGAACATTCTTGGCATGCGCACCATCGGCGACCTGAACGAAGCCATCGACAAGGGACGTACCAACCTGCTCATACAGGTAAGCGAGGCTTTGCAAGAGAAGAAGATAGGCAAGATTGCTGACGAGATAGCCAACCGGAAAGGCATTCGTATGGTGCTTATTGCCGGACCGTCGTCGAGTGGCAAGACAACCACCTGCAAGCGACTCTCCGTACAGTTGCTCACTAATGGCATCAAACCGGTACCCATCTCGCTTGATGATTATTTCGTGGATCGCGAGAAAACGCCTCGCGATGAGAGTGGCGACTACGACTTCGAGCATCTGCACGCCCTCAACCTGCCGCTGCTCAATGAGCAAATGAATGCACTCTTCAACGGTAAAGAGGTGGAACTGCCCCGCTACGACTTCCCAACGGGTAAGAGTCTGATGAGCGGGCGCCGCTTGCAACTTCACGATGACGAGATACTGGTGGTGGAAGGTATCCATGCGCTCAACCCCGAACTCATGTCTACTGTTCCGCAGGAACAAATCTTCCGGGTCTATGCCTCGGCTCTGACCACCCTGTTGCTCGACAACCATAATTATATACCTACGACAGACAACCGCCTGTTGCGCCGTATCATCCGCGACCACAAGTATCGTGGTGTCAGTGCCATGGAGACCATTCGTCGCTGGCCGTCGGTACGTGCCGGAGAGAACAAATGGATATTCCCATTTCAGGAGAATGCCGACCAGATGTTCAATACGGCCATGCTCTTCGAACTGGCCGTCATCAAGCGGCAGGCCGAACCGCTACTCGAACAGGTACCGGAGAATTGTCCGGAGTATGCCGAAGCCTACCGCTTGCGTAAGTTCTTGAAATACATCCACCCCATTGCCGAAGACCAACTGCCGCCAACATCACTGTTGCGTGAGTTCCTCGGCGGCTCATCGTTCGAGTATTAATAAGTGCTTTTCACCATCCGCCGCCACTTCAGATAGCCGAAGACGGCGATGACGACGTAAAGGGCGTAGAGGCTGGCCTTGAAGGGAATGTCTTTGTAGAAATAGAGCACGCTGGTGACGATGTCGACGGCAATCCAGATGAACCACTGCTCCAGGTATTTATGAGCCAGAGCCCAGATGCCTACAAGGCTGAGGGCTGTCGTAAAACTGTCGGCCAGAGGCACGTTGCTGTTGGTGAAGGTTATCAGAAGCCAATAGATGCCTCCCCAGATGACAGCCATGATGAGCACCCACGGCAGGACGAGCCTGCGGGGAAAATGGCGGATGGGCAGGGTTTCCTTGCTCTTGCCGTTGCCGCGCACCCATCGCCAGAAGCCGTACATGGTGACGCAGATATAGTAGAACTCCATCGCGCTGTCGGCATAGAGTCCTTTCTGGTAATAAAGCACGATGCCCAGTGCCTGCATGGCAAAGCCAACGGCCCACATCCACAGACTGGCCCTATATTCCAACAGGATATAGGCCAGTCCAAGGATGGTGGTGACGATGTCGAGCCAATGGGCTGCAATAAATTCATTCATATTCTATCTTATACTCCATCCCCTTTGGGGGAGGGGGTTAGAACCTCAGCGTCAGGTTAGCCATGGCCGTGGTGGGAGCCATCGGGATGAAGCCTATCTGGTAGTAGCGGTTCTCATTGGGGTGTCCATAGTCTTCGAGGATGCTGGAGTAGACCCATCCGCTGGTGGCGTAGTGGCCGTTGAACAGGTTGTTGACCTGGAAACCTACGACCACTTCCTTCAGCGGGGCCACCTTGTTCACCTTCGTGGTGTACGACACGGCGAGGTTGGTGAACGAGTAGGCAGGCAGCGAGCGGTCGCAGTTCTCGGTATTATCGAGATACTGACGTGAGACGAAGTTGGTGTGCCACGTGGCCTGCAGTCCGCGATAGTGGAAGTCGATGAAACCGTTCAGGATGGTCGACGGCGAAAAGGCCAGTGTGGTGTTGTCGTAGTGGATGGGGCGGAACGAACGCTCCCAGTCCACAGAGGCCATCTCGGTGAAATCCTTCAGTTTGTTCTGGCTCAAGGCAGCATTGCCCTCGATGGTCAGCACGGGGCAGATGTCCCAGGCGGCGGTCAGTTCGACACCCATGCGGTACGACTTGTCGATGTTGGTGGTCAGGGACTCACCAATCTCGCTGACTTCGCCGGTCTGTACAAACTGGTCCTTATAGTTCATATAATAAAGGTTCGCACCTGCGCGGAAACTCTGACTGGAAAAGTTATAGCCGGCCTCAATGTCGAGCAGTTGCTCTGCCTTGGGGAAGGGGTACTTGTAGTTGTCAGTGAAGTTGTTGCGCTCCGGTTCACGATGGCTCAGGGCTGCCGAAGCGTAGGCGAAGTGGGGACCCTGGTGCCAGGAGAGTCCCAGTTTAGGGTTCACAAAATTGTATTTCTCGTTCACGTTGAGTTCCTGGTTCTGCCAGCGACCGCCTTCCTTGTAAAACTTGTCGTTGATGCCGTCGGTCTTGTAGTTCACGTGGCGGTACTGTACGTCGCCAAACACCTGCCACTGCTCCGTCAGACAGTAGGCAGCCTTCACGTAGCCGCTGAAGTCTTGCTTCTTGCCGTCGGAGTCGTAATAGCGGTAGTCGCCGTTGGCAAGCAGACGGGCGGCGAGGCCCTGGTCCTTGATATAGTGGATATAGCCAAAGTGGTTGGCCTCGAAATGTTGCACATTCACGCCGCCGATGATGTCCCAGCGGTCGTCCTTATAGTTGACACTGCCCACGGCACCATAGGCATTCTGCGACATTCCCTTTTCACGTATGAAGTCAGTGCGGCTGACGTTGGCGTCACTGAGTCCGAACTTCTTCAGTTTGTTGTTCGGGCGGAACTCGCTGTAGTAGCCGTAGCCGTGGGTGTAGTGTAGCGAGGCGGTGGCACTCCAGTGGTCGCTGAAGGTGAAGACACCGGAGAGGATATGGCGGTTCTGCCAGAAATTGTCAGTGGCGCGGTCCCACAGGGAGCCGTCGCGCATCTGGTAGCGCTGTGTCTGGTAATTGCCGTCGGCATCTTTCACGAAGAGACCATTGCCGTCGGTGGCCAGTTGTTCATAGAGCGAGTTGAACTGTCCCAGACCGCGGTCGTACAGGTCGCCATAGTTCTTGATGCCCGTCTTGACCTGATAGCCCCACGAGCCGTCGTCGTAGTTGCCGTCCATCAGCGAGTAGTCGCCGTTGCCGGCGGTGATGCCGTTCCAAGCCTGGCCTGTCTTCTCGAAGTTGCCGAAGTGCTTGTAACGAATCTGGAATGTTTCGTCCATCCAGGTCAGTCCGCCGTAGTAAGAACCCGAGCGACCCTTAGTGCCATGGATGAAACCGTCGGTCTGCGTCTCATGATAGGCCCCGTCGAGGATGAGGTGGTTCCACAGCATACCTGTAGAGAACGACCCGCCCACGTTGAACGTGTTGTAGGAACCATAGGAGGCCGACAGTTCGCCGCCGGCTTTCGTGGCGGGTGTCTTCGATGCCAGGTTGATGGATCCGCCGAAGGCACCGTCGCCATTGGTGGAGGTGCCTACACCGCGCTGTATCTGTGCCGACCCGAGCAGCGAGCCGTAAGAGTTCATATTGACCCAGAACACGCACTGGTCTTCTGGCGAGTTGAGGGGCACGCCGTCAAGGGTGACATTGATGCGCGAGTCGGCGGCACCACGAATGCGCATATAGGTGGTGCCGGTGCCGATGCCGTTCTCGCTCCAGGCCACCACACCGGGGGTGCGGGCAAAGAGAAAGGGCAGTTCCCGACCGGTATTTGAGAAGGCTGCAAGGTCCTTCTTCTTGATGTTCGACACGGCGTAGGGGGCGTTCTTCTGCGTTCGCACACCCGTTACCACTACTTCCTGCAGTTTCTCCATGCGCAGCGAGTCGCTCTCCTGTGCTCCCGCCGCCGCTACCCACACTAGGGCAGCCATTCCTACGATGATTCTTTTCATGTTTTTTTTGTACCTTTAATTAATAATAATGTAAAGGGGACTTCTTTGTGTTGACGCTTCCTACTATCCATCCCTACGCCGGCATGACCCGGATCAGGTTAGAGGGTATCATCTCAGCCCGAGCCATCGGGCACCCCTTGAATTGCGGGTGCAAAGGTACGAAATATAAGTGAAAAGTGAAGAGTGAATAATGAAGAATTTGCTGCCGCCCCTCAAAATTAACATCCTTTTACAGCAGGTCAAGACAACGCTCGATAAGGATGCCGCGATTGCGGTCCCTGGTGTCGCGGTTGCGCCAAATCATCTGCCGCACCACATCCATCGCCAACCGTGTACTCTCCTTTAGCGGCTGACCGTTGAGCAGGTGGCCGATGAGCACGGCGGAGAAGATGTCGCCCGTGCCGTGGAACAAACCGGGAATCTCGTCGTACTCCAGAAAGAAATATTCGCCGCTGTAGTGGTTGAAGCCGCACACCTGGTTCTTGCCATCAACGATGCAACTGGTGATGAGGGCCGAGTGGGCACCAATCTTTGTCAGACCGTCGAGCATCCGACAGGCTTCTTCGCGGTCGAGGCCTTCGGCTTTCCATGGCATCCCTGTCAGATAGCAGGCCTCGGTATAGTTGGGGAAGGTGAGATGAGCCACACTGACCATCTCGCGCATCAGTTCTACCTGTTTCTCGCCAATGCCGTGGTACAATCGTCCGCCATCGCCACAGACAGGGTCTACGAAGACGGTGCAGCCCTGTGCAGCCTGCTCGCAGCAATAGCCTGCCACAAGCCTGGCCTGCTCTTCGCTGAACATCAGGCCGGTGCAAATGGCATCGAAATGAAAACCTAGACGCTGCCAGATAGGGAACGTCTGGCGCATATAGGCGGTGGTGTCTAACTGTGTGAACTCGCCATAGTCGAGAGTGTTCGACACCAAAGCCGTCGGCAGGTTGTAGGCCGGTATGCCCATATAACTCAGGATAGGCAGCATGGCCGCCATACCCACCTTGCCATAGCCGGCAATATCGTTAATCAGTAGTATCTGTTTCACTATTCACGCTTGGCTAGTTTCTTACTTCTCTCATCTCTGGAGTAAAAGGTTCTGCGTTGATGCACTTCAGATTCTTCTGCAACTGCTCAGGACTGCTGGCTCCAACTAGTACGGAGGTGACGCCTCGCTGAGCCAGTATCCAGGCCAAGGCCATCTCTGCCAGCGTCTCACCACGTTGCTGCGCCTGCTCGTTCAGCGAACGGATGCGCTGCAGCAGGTCGTCGGTGAGCATACTCTCTTTAAGAAATTTGCCCTTCGACATTCGCGAATCCACTGGGATGCCGTTAAGGTAGCGATCGGTGAGCAGGCCTTGTGCTAATGGTGAGAACGAGATAAAGCCCACGCCGTTGTCTGCACAGAAATCGAGGATGCCCTCCTCTTGCGGAGCACGGTCGAGCAGGTTCAGACGGCCCTGATAGATGAGCAGGGGCACGTCGCGCTGCTTCAGGTAGTCGTAGGCAAAGCGGGTGGCTTCCAGTGGCCAGCGCGAGATACCCACATAGAGGGCCTTGCCGCTGCGCACAATGTCGACAAGAGCCTGCAGGGTCTCCTCCAGCGGTGTCTCCGGGTCGTAGCGGTGGCTATAGAAGAGGTCGACATAGTCTATCTTCATGCGCTTCAGGCTCTGGTCGAGCGATGTCATGAGATACTTGCGAGAGCCCCAGTTGCCGTAGGGGCCGAGCCACATGTCGTAGCCTGCCTTACTTGAAATAAACAGTTCGTCACGATAGGGACGGAAATCGTCGTCCATCATGCGGCCCAGCGTCTCTTCTGCCGATCCATAGGGAGGGCCATAGTTGTTGGCCAGGTCGAAATGGACCACACCATGGTCGAAAGCATAGCGGGCAATGCGCCGACAGTGGTCGTAGTCGTCCACGGCTCCAAAGTTGTGCCAAAAGCCCAGCGACACCTTGGGCAGCAACACACCAGAGCGTCCGCAGCGCTCATACTTCATTCCTCCGTCGTAACGCAGTTCGTCAGCAAAATATTTCTCCATTTCTCTTCACGTTTCACCTTTTCAATTTTTCACTTTTTCACCTTTTCACCTTTTCACTCCATATCACTTGTACCAGCGTCTGTCCGACGGCCTTCAGCGTATGACGGTCTATATGGTCCATCGTGTCGTCGACGGTGTGCCAGGTGGGTCCAAAGTTACTCTGTTCGCAGTGTGGATAGTAGGCTATGATATCTATACAGGGGATGCCCGCCACATCGTTCACCGGGCCATGGTCATCGGTGATGTAGCCGCCCTCTTTCTGTAGAAACAGACTGCCATAGCCCACAACTTGGGCAGCATGCCACACACGGTCGACCACTTGTGGGGCTTTCATCTTCGAGAATCGCTCCTGATAGAACGTAGCACCCTGTCCGCCTACCATGTCGAGCAGAATACCATAGCGTGGCTTGTAGCCCTGGCGATGGGGATGTGCTGCCCAATGCTGGGCTCCCAGAGCCCATGAGTCAGCATGGTCGTCGCTGCCCCAGTCTTCGGCATCAAAACAGATAAAGTCAATGCCTAAGTCGGGCCGTAGCATCGAGTCGGCCGCGTGCAACAGCCGGGCCAGTTCCAGCATCACGCCCACACCGCTAGCCCCATCGTTGGCAGCCATCACCGGTTTTGTATGGTTCGCTTCATCCGGGTCGTTGTCAGCCCACGGCCGACTATCCCAATGGGCGCAAATCAGCAGACGATCACTGCATTCAGGGCGAAACTGGGCGATGATGTTATTGCTCAGCAGGGGCGTGCCATCGAAACCTTTCAGAGTGGCCCGTTGTTCGATGACCTCCAGACCATAGTCTTGAAACTTGCTGACAATCCACCGACCGCACTGCTCATGGGCCTCGCTGTTCATCGTCCGAGGACCGAAATCGCACTGCTGCTGACAAAAGTGATAAGCGGAATCGGCCGAGAATGCCAGAGCCACCACTTCCGAGGCTTCGTCTCGCACATTTTGTTTCTGACCTTTGCAGCCTGTCAGCATTATGGCAGCCATAACGGTCAATACCATCAACGTATAGGTTTTTCTCATTGTCAATGATGTCTTTAGGGTTGCAAAGTTACGAAGAAGCGGGCAAATAACCAAATATTAACACCTTTTTGTGCCTTTTCGTTTGGTGAAATAAAGAATTAGTACTATCTTTGCAAACAAATAATTTGGAAAACCTGACTGCGATGGAACGACTGCTGCATTATGTATGGAAGCACAAAATGCTGCCGTTGAGGGAGTTGGAGACGACTGACGGCCGCCTTGTGGAGATTGTCGATCCGGGGTTGTACAACCGTCTGCATGCAGGACCCGACTTTTTCAATGCGAAGGTGAAGATCGGAGGCACGCTATGGGTAGGCAATGTCGAGATTCACCAGCGGGCCAGCGACTGGTATCGGCATGGGCATGATCGGGATCCGCGCTATAATAATGTGGTGCTCCATGTAGTGGGCGAGGCTGATACCGACGTGCTTACACAGGACCAGAAATACCTGCCGCAGATAGTGCTGCCGGTTCCTGCCTCGCTGACGGCCAACTATGAGGAATTGCTCCACACCGACCAGTATCCGCCATGCTATAAAATCATTCCCGACCTGACAGCCCTCACCGTTCACGCCTGGCTGGCTGCACTACAGACCGAGCGGCTGGAACAGAAGACGGAGGCTATCAGACGGCGGGTCGAGCAGTGCAATGGTTCATGGGAAGATGCGTATTTCGTGACATTGGCCCGCAACTATGGCTTCGGTATCAATGGCGAGGCTTTCGAACAGTGGGCCAAGAACGTGCCGCTCCATGCAGTGGGCAAACATCGCGATGACCTGTTTCAGATAGAGGCCATCTTCATGGGACAGGCCGGGCTGCTGGAACTGCAGAGCATCCCTGTACGCTATCAGGCAACTGCCCTTAACGAGGGCTACTTTGCCAAACTACGCAATGAGTATCAGTATCTGGCGCACAAGTTCTCGATGACCCCCATAGACTATGCCGTATGGCGCTTCCTCCGGTTGCGGCCACAGAATTTCCCGCATATCCGAATCTCCCAACTGGCCAACCTCTACTATGAGCGACGGGCCGGACTGAGCGCGCTGTTAGAGTGCAAAACACTCGAGCAGTTGCGCAATCTATTGCAGACACATGTCACTCCTTACTGGGAGACGCACTATACCTTTGGATCGGAGAGTACGAAAAGCCCGAAGAAAACGTCCCTCTCGTCGAAGAACCTGCTCATCATCAATACCGCTATTCCGATGCTCTTTGCGGTGGGACGCCATCGCCAGAAGGAGGAACTGTGCGACCGTGCCTTCGACTTCCTCGAACAGTTGGGGGCTGAGCAGAACCACATCATCCGTATGTGGAAGGAGTGCGGGCTGGAGGTTCATACAGCCGGCGATAGTCAAGCGCTCATTCAGTTGAAGAAAGAGTACTGCGACCGCAAAGACTGTCTGCGCTGTCGCATCGGCTATGAATATCTGAAGAGAGGTTGACAAAATTAAAAAGTGAAGAAAGAAATTGTTAAAAGATAAAGAATGAAATATATTTTTGAAACTCGAATGGAGGTGCGCGACTATGAATGCGATATAGAGGGCATCGTCAACAATGCTCAGTATGTGCACTACTGTGAGCACACCCGTCATCTATTCCTCAAACAGTGTGGTCTCTCGTTTGCAGAGATGCACCGCAAGGGCGTCGATGCCGTGGTGGCTCGTATGCAATTGCAATACAAGGTACCGTTGAAGCCCGACGATGAGATCATCTCACGGCTCAACCTGACGAAGGAGGGCATCAAGTATGTGTTTCATCAGGACATCTATCGCGCCGGCGACGAGACGCTCTGCTTCCGGGGCAAGATCGAACTGGTCTGCCTCGTCAATGGACGACTGGGCATCAGTCACGACTACGATAAAGCCTTCGAAAAATTCATCCAATGAACGAGCAAGAAGTTTTCTACGCCATCGCCCTGACCCGTATGACGGGCTTCAACTTCCAGACGACCTTACATCTCTATCAGACGCTGGGGTCGGCACAGGCCGTCTATGACCACCGCTACGATATCAGAGCCGTACTACCAGAGAGCACCGATCGACTGGCCACTGCCATGAAAGACTGGGACCTCTCCCTCGCTCGTGCCGCCCAGGAAATGGCTTTCATCCAAAAGCACCACATCCGTCCCCTCCTTTTGGGCAGCGACGACTACCCCCAGCGTCTCAGTGAGTGTCCAGATGCACCTATTTTATTATATTATATGGGCACAGCCAACCTAAACCAATGTCGCGTCATCAGCATCATCGGCACACGCCACTGCACCGCCTATGGCCAGGACCTCATCCGGCGTTTCACGGCCGAATTGCACCATTACTGCCCGCAGACACTCATCGTCAGCGGACTGGCCTACGGCGTCGACATCTGCGCCCATCGACAGGCCTTAGAAAACGGCTACGAGACAGTGGGCGTGCTGGCTCACGGACTCGACGACCTCTATCCACCCCGCCATCGGGACACGGCCAAACAGATGCTGCAGCAGGGGGGACTGCTCACAGAATACATGTCGGAGACACCTGCTGACAAGGTCAACTTCGTGCGCCGCAACCGCATCGTGGCCGGAATGTGCGACGCTACCATCCTCGTAGAGAGTGCTGCCAAGGGTGGAGGGCTCATCACCACCCGCATCGCCATGGACTACAACCGCTCCGTATTCGCTTTCCCCGGTCCCGTAGGAGCACCTTACAGCGAGGGCTGCAACCATCTCATTCGTGACAATGGAGCCCAACTCATCACCTCGGCTTCCGATTTCGTCATGGCCATGGGCTGGCAGACAGATGTTGAGTGCCGTCGGGCACAGTCAGACGGCATCGAGCGAATGCTCTTCCCCGATCTCTCTGCCGACGAACAGGCAGTCGTCAATGCCCTCCGTCAGGCTGACCTGCAACTGAACCAACTCTCTGTCAAGACCAATATCCCAATCGGCTCACTCACAGCCATGCTCTTCCAACTGGAGATGAAAGGCGTCGTGCGACCATTGGCCGGTGGCACCTATCATCTGATGAATTAGCACAATCACCATCGGTGAGGACTGCTATCGCCGATGGTCATAATGATGGTGCAAAGGTACGAATAAACGAGCGAAAAGCAAAAGAAAACGAGTTTTTCTTTTTCAAATGAAAATGGCCATCTGTCGCGCTTGACATGATGGCCAGTTTCCTGTTAAAAGTTAGAAACTTCACAGTTTCGCTTTTGATAAATGTTTTAATTCAAATAATTTATTTATAGAGAAAGCATAGAAATGTTCTATTCGATAAAGCCCGTTGGCTTTGACAGCGAGTCGCTGATTAGCGTGTCGACAAACTGTTCGTAGGCCATGGCCGGCTCGTTGGCCGACGGGGCAATCTGCTCGAGGGCATAATTGGACTCATCGACCCATGTCGCATTGTCGACCATCGACTGGTTGAGGGCATTGCTCAATGTCAGCACGATGGCAACGATGGCTGCAGCCCTGAACAGCGGCTTCAGACGCTCGGTCAGGCTAATGGTTCGAGCCTTGACCTGAGTATTCTCTTCGGTCATCCGCAACAGTCGCTCATCGAAGTCATCGCCCAGAGCGTCCTCTTGTACCATAGCCGCAAAGAGAGCACGATACTGTCGCAGTTCCGCAGGCAGGTCCTCTTCGCTTTGTTCGAAGAAAGCCTTCAGAATCTGCTCCTCCTTCAAGGTCGTTCCGGCCTCGAAGTAGCGTTCCAGCAACTGTTCGATGTACTTATAGTCCATATTGTTCTTGTTCTAAATACTTCTGTTTAATCGTTTGCCGTGCACGAAAGATGTTTACTTTGACCTGCTGCTCTGTGATATTCATCACGTTGGCGATTTCTTTGTACGCCTTTCCTTCGATGTCGCGCAATTGCATACAAGTGCGCTGTTTCTCAGGCAGCACGTCTATCAGCCGTCTCACTCGTTCCACCTTGTCGCGCTGAACGGTCTGTTCTTCGGGGTTAGCGCTGTAGGAGTAGTCGGGTGCATCATGCCCTGTTTCTTCGAGCGATGTGTTTTGGTTTTCCATCCGTTTCTGGCAGTCGAGTGCCAGATTTCTGCAGATGGTCAGACAAAAGGCCTCGATAGACTCTATCTCTTCCCACTGCTCCCGTCGGTTCCAAACTTTGATCATTGTCTCCTGCACCACGTCTTCGGCCTCTGCCGGATTGAGAGTGATGCGCAAAGCCACGCGGAAGAGTTCATTCTTCAGCGGCAACACATCGGTGCGAAAACTGATCTTTTTCATCCTCTCTATTTAGTAAGACGACTGACGGTCAAAAAAGTTACAGGAAAAGAGGGAAAAATTTTTCAGGGCAGCCTGACCCATCTGATTTCCCGTTGTTGTCCTTGTCGGTTGACGACAGTGAAGCGATACTGTCGTCCTCGTTCAAAGCCCCAAGAGACGAACTGCGCGAAACTGCCTACCGGGCGTCCGTCGATAGCCGTTATGATGTCACCCTGCCTGAATCCTTGCCTGAAGGGCTCACCACGTTCCCACACCAAACCTACGCAGGGTCGGCCTCCATCCGATACAAAGGCAATTTCTGTCTGCGGGTTACCCACTCTGATCTCGGCCGTCTGTTCATAGGGCAGGAAACGCATTCGTTTTCGTTGGGGGTTGATGACGAGGGCGCCATATTCAAGGATAGAAGCCCCAATGTGCGAATCGCCCTGAGTAGTAGTGGTGTGCAAATCAGTAAATGTGCAGTCGCCGAAGCGGAACCGGCTAAAGTTCAGGAAGACCACTTCGCCCAGCGGTTCGGTGCCGAAGAGCCCGATGGCACTGCGTCCCAGTGCTCGTCCTTCCACCTGCGACTCCACGGCCGGTCCTACCCTGTCGGCCATCTGATGGAACTGTCCACGGTTCATGGCATAGAGGTGGCGGCTGCCGGTATCGAAGAGTGCACTCTCGGAAAACCGTCCGTAAGGCTTTATTATTAAATAAGGTACGTGATACCTGAGTTTGTAGCGCACCTCGTAGCCCGGTTCGTCATCGAAGAAATTTTTCTGGTCGGTCAGTATGAGTCGGCACTGTCGTACATCGATTTTGGCATTCAGTCCACGGTTGACGACATCGAAACCAATGATTCCATCGATGTTGCGCCCATTGACAGCCCGCTGTTGGAGCGTGGCCTGACACCCCACGAACGTATTGCGTCCAATTTTTATGGGAGGCAGTGTCAGCATCTTGACGGTATCAGAAGCACCGACGGCATCATGAGAAAGGATCTGTCCGGCCGCCACACAGCCGGGTATTGGCCTGTCGGCAAAGATCACCGCTTGCGCCGAACCGGTATCGAAGAGGAAGCGATACGTCTTACCGCCAATCTCGACAGGCAGATAGACCTGCCGATTTTCCCATTCTATATCGATGGAATCGACGAAATGTTTATGAGATATTGACTTGGCCACGCTGTAGCGTGCCAACTGAGCCTGCACTCCGAGACACAGGCCTAACAGCATGACCAAGTCAATGAGTCGTCTCATCGCATCTCGTTTAGAAGTCTGTCGGCATGTCCCCACTTGTCCATCATGAAGAGCACGTAGCGGATATCGACGCCGATGCAGCGGGCCAGTTGCGAGTCGAAGAATATATCACTCGACAGGCTGTCCCAGTTGCCATCGAAGGCCAGACCGATCAGCCGGTTTTGCCCGTCGAACATCGGAGAGCCCGAGTTGCCGCCAGTGATATCGTTAGTCGTGAGGAAGCAGAGCGACAGGTTGTCCTGTCCGGTAAAGAGGTCAATCATCTCCGGTTCCACCCTGTAGTCTTCGATAGAATGGCCTGTTTTCATCTTAGCCACGAGACTGGGAGCCTTGGTCTGATAGCCTGAAGGCTTTCCCCCCAGATTGTACTCTTTCACCTGTCCGTAGGACAGTCGCATGGTGAAGTTGGCATCGCTATAGTGTGGCATATCCTCCTCCATCCGCAGTTTGGCGGCACAGAGGTAACGCTCCAGTCGTGCGATGCTGTCGTTCATCTGTCCCATCTTCAGCCGCAGTTCATTGCCAATGTCCGTCAGGTCGAAGCCGAAACTGATGCCGGCATCCTTCATAAACTTCTTCTTCATGGGATAGAAGCGTGCTTTCTTCTTCAGCAGTTTCGAGTGTTTGTAGAGGTAGTCGGCATAGGCCTGGCAGTCGCCGTCAAACTTTTTGTCGATGACTTCAGTATAGAAGGCCGGCAGATATTCAGGTTTTGACTGCATCTGCTGGCGATAGTTTTTGAGCATGACACCCAGTATCTCCCGATCCGTGTCGTAGTCCCACGCCTCGCTATTGTCCTTGAAGGTGATATGCTGGCGCTTGCCGTGGCCCACAGGATGCGAGCCGTTGTGGGCCCGGAGTGCCCGGACGGTCAGTTCATCATTGCGTGCAAAACTCTCCATCCAGTACATGTAAGCCTCCATCACGTTGATGCGCTGCCGGTACAACTGTTCCAACTTGCCGAAGTCGAGTTTGTCGGTGAAATAGCCCGTTGTGTCCATCCATGCCCTGAGTTGAGCCTCGAAGTCGCGCTTCTGCTGTACCAGCCCGATGCTGTCGATACACTTGTTCATGCCGATAGAATTCTTCCAGTAGTTGCTGCTCTGTGCATACTTCGAGTCGTACTTGATACGTACGGCCTCCGATGCGTCCATGTGGCGCTTCATCACCTCCTGCTTGACCCCCCGGACCTGGTAGCGGGCATGGTTCTGCACATAGCGTTCCTCAATACCATAACTGGACAGATAGCGCGAGGTGCTTCCCGGATAGCCCATTGTCATCGAGAAGTCGCCCTCCTTGTAGCCCTCGGTCGACACCTTGGCCCAGTGCTTCGGATGATAGGGCACATTGTCTTCCGAATAGTCGGCTGGTCCGTTAGTCTTGGGGTCGGCATAGATACGGAAAACACTGAAGTCGCAAGTCTGTCGGGGCCACATCCAGTTGTCAGTCTCGCCGCCGAACTTACCCATCGACTTGGGAATGGCAAACACCAGTCGCAGGTCGCGAAAGTCGCGATAGGTGGTGGCGAAGTAGCGGTTGCCCTCGTAGAAGGGCTTGATCTCGAGTCGTAGCGTCGAGTCCTGAGCCTTCACGTCCTTCGACATCACATTTTCGATAGAATCGATATAAATACTGCGTTCACGTCGGTCCATCTTTTCGAAGGCAACCGTCACCACGCGGTCGGTGATGTCCTTCTGTTCTACCATGAACGAGACGAACATATTTTTGTTGGGCAGTTCGTCAGCCAGCGTCTTAGCATAGAATCCGTTGAGCATGTAGTCGTGCTCTACGGTGGAATGAGAGCGGATGGCCTCGAAGCCGCAGTGGTGGTTGGTGAAGACGAGCCCGTCTGGCGATACCACCACGCCGGAGCAGTAGCCAGAGAAGTTGACCACTGCCTTCATGATGGCGTCGTCGGCCTGATAGAGTTTGTCGTAGGGCAATTCGTAGCCGTAGCCCTTCATCTGTTCGTAGACTGCCTGCGGCAGGTTGTAGAGCGTCCACATGCCTTCGTCGGCGCTGGCCGACAAAGAGCAGAGGGCCAAGAGTGATAAGAATAGTTTTTTCATATTTATTATTATTAGTGATTGTTGCTTGGTGTTTTCTGGATAATCCGGAGATTCTGGAGATTCCGGAGATTCTGGATAATCCGGAAAGTCCGGAAACTCCGGAAAGTCCGGAAATTCCAGAAATTCCGGATAGTCCGGATAGTCCGGATAGTCCGGGTTATATAGAGTCCGGGTTAATGCCGAGGCTTGCCAGACGGGCCCTTAGCCTAGCGACCTCCTCTCGGAGAGATGCAATTTCCTGCGCTTGAAAATCTAACATTTCCTTTTGAGTTGAGCGTTGCTCTAAGCGGGCAGCCGTCATACGTTCACGAATGCCACCCTCAGTAGTAAATTCCCGGTCTTTACGTTCTATATAAGAAGTCATGGCTTTATCCACTTGGTGACAAAGACAGATGGCCATATTAGCCAATTCCTCGTCGTTCATCTTCAGTAATAAAGGTTGATATTCTCGGAATAAACTATGACTTTTGCAGAACTTATGTAGTCTGTCAAACCGCTCTTTGTTACTCTCGAACCATTCGACAAGCCCTTTCTGCTTCAAATAGTCCTGATAATCTTCCAACAACTCTTTATTACTGCCACGAGCGATACCAAGAAGTTTCAACTCAGTTTCTGTAGAAGTTTGCCCGTCGCTGCTGCCTTCTGCTATATTCTGTTTCACGCTTCTTGCAGCCTGCACCATCTGGTCGACAGTGCGGTCGCCGTATTTGGGAAAATATTTCTCACAAAACAGTTTCGTTAACTGAAAAAGGACATCGCTGCGCTGATAAAAACGCAATTCAGTATAGACCACCGCCTTACGCAAGACGCTGGCTATGCCGTCTTTGTAGTGGTTGACTTTTGTATTTTTGATGTCTTTGTTCATTGTTGGGGTGTTTTTGGGGTGATTTTGGATTTTCTGGAGATTCTGGATTATCCGGAATGTCCGGAATGACCGGAATTTCCGGAATTTCCGGAAAGTCCGGATTATCCGGATTATCCGGATTATCTGGAGATTCCGGATTGTCCGGATTTTCCGGGTTTTCGGAAATGCCGGCCAATGATTGGGAGGCTGGCCAGCGGCAGGTCGCGCTTGATGACTACAGCCAGGAAGATGACAATAATAATAGTGTTGCACACCAGTTGCGCCCACTGAGGCAGATAGTCCGCAGCGACAAAGACGAGTGCCGACAAGACGACTGTCATCACGACATAAATCAGAATGTCCTTCATCGGATAGGGGATGGGGTACTTGCGCTGTCCGACAAAATAACTCAGCACCATCGCCGTGCCATAGCCGGCCACGCCGCCCCAGGCACATGCCCAGTAGCCGAACTTAGGAATGAAGAGGATGTTGACGGCGAAGAGCACCAGGCAGCCTGCCAGAGAGAACCATGCTCCATAGATGGTTTTGTCGATGAGTTTATACCAGAACGACAAGTTGAAATAGACGCCCATCATCATCTCGGCCACCATGATGACAGGCACCACGTCGAGCCCCACCCGATATTCCTCGCCGAGAATCCGCTGCAGCAACGGCATCCAGCCGATGACACAGAGGAAGGCCAGCAGTGTGAAGATAAGGAAATACTTCATGGCCGCCGCATAGTATTCGGTCTTGTCGGCATCCTTGCTCTTGGCATAGACGATGGGCTCGTAGGCATAGCGGAAGGCCTGGGTGATCAAGGCCATGATCATGGCAATTTTGGCACAGGCGCCATAGATGCCCAGTTGCACATTGGCTTCTTTCTCGTCGGGATAGACCAGGGGGAAGAGAATCTTGTCGGCCACCTGATTCAGAATGCCGGCGATACCCAGCACCAGGATGGGCCACGAGTAGGAGAGCATCTGCTTGAGCAGTCTGCCGTCGAACTGCCACCGGATGCGGAACAAGTCGGGCAGGAAGAAGACGGTGATAAGGCTCGTGCAGAGCAGGTTGATGAAGAAGACGTAGAACACGGATGTCTTTCCCAGCAGTACAAAGTAGATGACGTTCAGTCCGATGTTCAGGATGATGAACAGCATCTTGAGCGACGCGAAGCGTATGGGCCGTTTCTGGAAGCGCAGGTAACTGAAGGGTAAGGCCTGCAGGGCATCGAGCGCCACCACCACGCCCATCATCAGCAGATAGTCCGGGTGGGCGGCATATCCCAGCGAAGCACTGATGGGGTCGATGAGTGTGAACAGCAGCAGCACGAAAACGGCCGTCAGCGAGCCGACCATGGCCATCGCCGTCGAGAAGACGGTGTCGGGCTTATAGCGGTCGTCGTTGGCATAGCGAAACATCGTGGTCTCCATGCCGAAGGTGAGCAGCACGAGGATGAGAGCCGTATAGGCATAGATGTTGGTGCTGATGCCATAGTCGCCGGTATCCTTGGGCATATAGCGAGTATAGAGCGGCACCAGCATATAGTTGAGGAAGCGGCCGACGATGCTCGAGAGGCCATAGATGGCCGTGTCCTTGGCAAGAGATTTCAGGTTGGGCATTGTTTTTGTTTTTTTTATTTGGTTGTATTATTTAGTGTTGTGGCCGGAATGTCCGGAATGTCCGGAAAATCTGGAAAATCCGGAATATCCGGAATATCTGGATTATCCGGATTATCCGGATTATCCGGAAAATCCGGAGTTTCCGGTTTTCCGGGCTACCCGAAGAATAGATAGGCGATGGCGATGGCGGCGATGATACCTGCCAGGTCGGCCAACAGCCCGCAGACGACGGCATGGCGGGTATAGCGGATGCCCACCGAGCCGAAGTAGACAGCCAGAATATAGAAAGTGGTGTCGGTCGAGCCCTGGAAGATGCACGCCAGCCGGCCCACGAACGAGTCGGCACCATAGGTGGTCATCGCGTCGACCATCATGCCACGGGCACCGCTGCCCGATAGCGGCTTCATCAGTGCCGTGGGCAGGGCTGCCACAAAGTCGGTATTGAATCCCAGGGCCTCCACCGTCCAACTGATGCCGCCGATGAGCCAGTCCATGGCCCCCGAGGCTCTGAACACGCCGATGCTCACCAGGATGGCCACCAAATAGGGTATAATGCGGACGGCCGTTGTAAAGCCGTCCTTAGCCCCTTCGATGAAGGCGTCGTAGACGTTGACCTTCTTGAAGAACCCTACAACGATGAAGAAGACGATGATGGTCATCAGCAGGATATTGGCCAGCGTGGTGCTTACCAGGTTCATCTGTTCGCTGTCCAACTGTGTGAAGCCCCACACGGCAGCGGCCACCAACAGGCAGGCACCGCCCAGCGTCAGGACGACGGGCAGGTTCAGCAGGTTGATGCGCTGGTAGAGGCTGGTGACGAGCACGCCCACCAGTGTCGAGGCGAAGGTGGCCAGCAGGATGGGTATGAAGATGTCGGTGGGCTGGGCGGCTCCCATTTGTGCCCGGTAGACGAGTATGGATACAGGAATGAGCGTCAGTCCGCTGGTGTTCAGCACGAGGAACATGATCATCGGGTTCGAGGCCGTGTCCTTCTTCGGGTTCAGTTCCTGCAACTGCTCCATCGCCTTCAGCCCGAGCGGTGTGGCGGCATTGTCCAGCCCCAGCATGTTGGCAGCGATGTTCATGAAGATGCTGCCCGTGACGGGATGCCCCTTGGGAATGGCCGGGAACAGTCTGACGAAGACGGGCGACAGCAGCCATGCCAGCCAGTTGACCACCCCGCCCTTCTCGCCGATCTTCATGATGCCCATCCAGAGCGACAGCACGCCGGTCAGGCCTAGAGATATTTCAAACGCGGTCTTCGCCGACGAGAATGTCGAGTCGATCATTGCCGGGAAGAGACCGAATCCTTCGGCATCCATGTCGCCGAAGACGAACATACGCACCATCGCGATAATCAGTTGCACCAGGGCGACGATGAACGCAATAACGAAAAACGCTATCCAAATATAGTTCAGTACCATAATGTCTGCAAAGGTACGAAATATAATTGAGAAAGGCCTGCTGCGGAAAGAAAAATATTGCTAAAAAGAGGAGGCCTTCGTTCACACGGAGGCCTCCTCTTTCTTTATATAATATATTAATGTGTATTTGATGTCTGATTAATACCAATTGATATTACCGTCTTTCACAAAGTTGGAGAAGTTAGGATACTTCTGCTGTATAGGCTGGAACTCGGCGCACCATTCGAAGTCGGGATTAACGGCAATCTTGGCAGCGGGCTCACCAACCTCAGACTTCAGAGGAATGAGTGCGCCTTCCTTCTCCACTCTCACCTCGACATCGGCAGGTGAAATCTGACCCTCCAGTTCAAAGGAAACGGGAGCAAGATCATTGGCACCACCGGCATAGCCAGTGTTGATCATCGTCTTGGTGGTGATGGTTTTGTCGGGGTTGGCCTCCTTGAACAATTGATGCACTTCCTTACCTGCCACATAGAGGGGCAGTGTGCCACCGGCAGCATAGATAGTGACGAAGGTCTTGTTCACACCCTCGGTGTATTTGAGGTTGAACACCACATCGTTGAAGTCGAAGTCGGTACCGGTGCTAGCAGTCAGGTCTTCGCAGATGATGCGGCACTCGTATTGCTTGGCTTTGTTCACGATGTGGCTCGACTCGCCGTTGCCCGGCACAATCTTTACAATCCAGTCGTTATACACGCAGTCGCGGTCATACTGCTCGTTCTCGTTTTCAGAAGCCTGACGGAAGGAAGCGTAGTCGAGACCAACATAATAGTAATCGCCAATCTTCTCCATGCGGAAGAAGTGGATGTCCTGACCACCACCTTGCGACTGACTGTAACTCCAGTCGCTGGTCGAACAATCGAGCATCAGCATACAGCCCTGATCTTTATTGCCACTATAGGCACCGGTATTGAAGTTGCTGACATGGCAAGCCTGCAGGTTGTTCCAATCCAATGTGTAAGGCCAATAAGGATCAACCTCAGGATTATCAGGAACCTTTACAGGCTCGACACACTGTAATTTGTTCATATGGCTTCGTCCCAGTTCAGTGGAATACACCTGCTGTACGAAGAAGTTGTGGAAGTCAACCAGAGCGGTGTAGTGTTCCTCACCTTCCTGATTGAATACAGCGAGAACAGCAGCAAGTTCTTCAGAAGTGATGTCAGCAGGCTTAGGATAATTGGCCAATTCACCTGTTCCCCACATATTAGACTCAGGTCGAGCACCACGCGTTCCACCGAGCACTCTTGAAGCAAACCCCCAGTCCTGATTAGCAGCGGGTTCGCCAAAGGTCTGCTTGAAAACAGATTCATACTTCATCTCGACAATCTGACCACCATCTGTGGCTTCATGATTCGAGCAACTCGTCATGGCAGCGCAAGCAACGATTGCGGCCATTCCTGTCATCAAATACTTCTTCATCATCTTAAGATTTTAAATAATAATATGGTTCGTGATTTAAATGTGGTGCAAAGATACGAAGAATATCTATCTGTTAATACATGTTAAGCGTTAAATTTCCTTAAACTGATGCCTTTTATAAACAAAAAGCAACAAAGATGGATAGTTTTTTGTAATTTCGCAGCCAAAAGAAACACATAGCAAAGATGAAGACAACAACTGTGCTGACGGCCGTCGCCGCCATTGCCGCCATCGCCGCCACTGCTTCCTGCCGCAAGATGACGGTCGACCAAGAGGAGATGAAAAAGATTGTAGAAGGCACGTTCCCCATCGACACCGTCGACAGCCGCCACGACTGGAACCTGGTGCAGCAGATGATGGTGGCCGTCAAGGCCGACGTGCCCGGCGAGGATTATATCGACAAGGTTCAGATACTGACCGGCAACCCCTATACCACGGCCGGCACGGAGGTCATGGCCGAGAAGTTCACCCAGAGCGGCAACCGCGTGACGCTCAACTTCGAGATGCCCGTCAAGACCACCAACTTCTGGGTGGCAGCCGTCAACCGCCAGGGCCGCTACTTCGTGATGCCGTCCAACGGCCAGGATGAGTTCAGTTTCGCCGATGGCGACTATCAGAGCAGCGGCACCCTGCGACAGCCCACGCCGCAGGCCTTCACCTACCTCTTCGAGGAGAATTTCCCGCTGCCCGGCGACTTCGACTTCAACGATGTGGTGCTGCGCATCTCGAAAGAGAGCCCTTCGGCCAACATTCTCAAACTGCACGTCACCCTCGCTGCCGTCGGTGCCGACAAGATGATCGGTGCCGCCATCCGTCTGCACGGCATCAACTACGACGACGTGACCGTGACCATCGACGAGGGAAAGCGCTTCGACGAGGACTATCCCGTCAACCGCTATTTCATCAACAACGACGAGATATGCAGCAAGGCCATGGACGGCTCTGCCGTCATCAACCTCTTCGACGATGCCCACTGGGTGCTCAACCCCACTGAAAAGGACGGCCGCATCGTCCGTATGCACTACAACACCACTAAGTATCAGAAGGAGAACGAGAGTGCCACCGTGCCGACGCAGACCCGCACCTACACCATCGCCTCGAACGACGGCAAGGACATCAGTTTCCTGACCCTGTCGAGCATCGACCCGTTCATCATCGAAAACTACAACAGCATCAATATGGAGGTGCACACCTATAAATATAAGTACACGCAAGTCCTCTGGCAGTTCACCACTGGCCAGGACATGCAGACCGACGACCACGTGTCGTGGGCCCTGCTGATGCCCGTCTCCACCTTCCGCTATCCCGTCGAGGGCATCCCCATCGGTCGCTACCGCAACGGTGAGATCTTCGGTGCCTACAGCCGCTTCAACCACTCGTTCGGACAGTGGGGCCGCAACAGGAACACCTCGCAGGACTGGTGGCAATATCCCACCGACGCCCAAGTCTACTAAGAAATAGTAAAAGGCACCCGAACAGCAAATGGTCCGAGTGCCTTTCCTATTTAAAAAAGCGTATGATTACTGCTTGAAAGTCTTGCCCGCCACGGGGTTGGTGCTGGTCTTCTTGTACCAGCCCTTCACGGCCTCGCTGGTCGTAGAAGCGTCCTTGGCGAACTCGACGAAGTTAGGATAAGCCACCTTGATGCAGGTGTACTCCGTAGGCCAGGCCCAGTCGCCAGGGATCACCACGCCGTGAGGATCCTGGCCCTGCTTGGCGATGTGCACACCGCCCGGCACCAGCGGCGAGTCGATCCAGAAGTCGGCCGTGCCGAACTGGAAGTCTGTCGGCGTGTTGATGGTCACGGTGACAGGCGTAACTGTCGGACCAGCACCGGTGTTCAGCATGTTGGGAGCCACGTTGCCCAGCACCTTGTGCACCTCCTCGCCGCCGAAGAGGGCGGTCTCGCCCAGATAGGCCTTCAGTTCGAGGGTAGCACCCGTGCAGCAGAGCGTCACCTCCAGGTGGTCATAGTCCACCTTGCCTTCCTCCTCGTCGTAGGCGTAACTTACCTTCAGCACCACATCGTTCATGTCGTAGTCGCCCAGAGGCGTATCCTCGAAGGCGTAACTCCAGATGGCGGGACGATCCTCTCTAGTAGTAGGCGTGGGCGTCTCGGGGTCAGGATTAGGAGTGGGAGTTGGAGTGGGATCTGGATCTACCGAACTGGGCACACCGTTGTAGCCAGGAGTACAGCCCTTCACACCTGCCTCGAAGTCAGTATCACGGGGGATGATGACATTGGCACCGCCCTTAGCAACAGTTACCACGCCATTGTTACCCACAGGCGTGGTGTTTCCATTGGTGCCAAGACCATTGGCCACATACTTGGTAAACACGTCGTAGGCAATCTCCACGCTCTTACCCTGGCAAGTGTTGGTCTTGTTGTCCACAGTGACTGCGATGTTGTTGGCAAAATAACCCTTGGTGATAGGGCCATCACTATCCCAAGTGAAGTATCTTAACTTACCTACCTCCACTACTGCATATCCGTTCTCTGGGCCCTGCCAAGTAGTGCCCACGTTCCATAGTGAACCCAGACGCATCAAGGAACCTTTGGCTAAAGCCACATAACTATTGGTGGCTGTTCCATCTGTACCATCGCTCATCATCAGTTCACCGCCTACGTAGAAGTAACTGCCTTCGGTGTTCTCTACCACATAGGCACGCATATCTTTTTCACAATACCACTGGCAGGCATTGTAGATACGAGTGTTGGGCGTGTTGTAATTGCCACTCCACCCTTCTGAGTCGGCTGCGGCTTCACCAGATTGTACAATGTGAGCAATACCATGATTATAGAAATTGCTCAGACCAGCACCACCTTGCAGGTTGGTGCACTGGAAGGTTCCGTAGTTGTAGAACTTGCCCATGTTGTTGTTGAAGGTGGTAATATTGATGGTGCCACCATTAAATCCTTCTTTACCCTCAGCATTTCCGTTCGTTACTTCAATCTTGCCATCACCGGTCACTTTACCACCAGGCATCACCACCAGACGAGCCTCGTTGACGAAGGTCATTGTGATACCTTTAGGGATATTCAGTTCGCCACCATTATCTACTACGATAACGGCACCGCCACCCACACGCTGCTCACTGCTATTATAAGGGCCTGCCACAGTCCATTTTCCGCTGATATACACAGAGCGAGCCTTGGTGTTCTTCGCTGCATCCTCCTCCGTAGAAAGCACGTTGATACCCTTATTGGTGTACTCACCCGTAATCTTGAACTTTGTAACAAAATTAGGATCTGGAACCCAATAGCCTTCGGTAGCCTCTACATACGTGCGGCTTTCTGGAGTGTACACACCATAAACTGGTTGGGTATAAGTGTTAATCCAATGACTTCTTGATGTACCAAGAGCCTTTACAATATCATAATATGCATCAATCTTGCTGTTGTGAGTTGATATATATTCTTGTGGTTTGTTGGTGTAATCATTCTCCAGCGTAATTCTTTCATAGGCTTGATTAAGGGGAACAATTGTGTTGTTCCAAAATTCAAGGTCATCAGGTTTATCTTGGAAACTATTCCAATTGGGATTGACCATAAAGTTGAAGCCAGGCAATGTAGGCATGGTGGTAATGGATCCTGGAGTAACTTCATAATGGGCCTCGGTGCCAGCCACATAATACCCGTTATCATAATTATCTGTAGTGTTTTCATCCGTTGGTTCAGAAGCACCTTCGAGGAAAGACTTTGCGTAGTCATCATCGGGGATAGTGATGTCGGGCACCGATGGAGCAGACAAACTGCGATTGGTACTGCGAGTACCCATCTGAGCCTCACCGATGGTAGCCTCCATCTTGCCGTTGATAACGGGGATGCGACGGTAGGTGGTGTAGCCATTGTGGTCAGAAATACCGACCACTAGGGTGCTTTCTGCCGAAGCATATTCAAATTCCTTCAAAAAAGTTCCACCGTTGGCTACTTCTCCCGATGCGAGCAGATTACCTACGCGATCGACAAGGGGGTCATTAGCGAAAATGGTCACTGTGTAGGTTTCGCCGTAGTCACCATTGACGGTGATGGCGGCACTAGCCGTACTGGTCATGTTCCAGTCCTGGTTGGGGTCAATCTCAACGCCCAACTTCTCAGCGGCGTTGGTCATCGTGTCCTGATGGGTCGGCATGATGCCGTCCGACTCATGCGAACAGCCAACCACTGCCAGGCCCATAGCCACGGCAGCCATACCTTTCAAAAAAGACTTTTTCATCATCATTAATGCATTAATAGTTTATCTGTTGTAATCTTTATCTATAAGGATTCCGCGAGGTTCACACCTCTTTTATTATTAGATTTGCGCTGCAAAGATAAGCCTTTTTTCTGAAACGACAAACTTTTTGCTGCATTTTTTTGTCGGCACAGCGTTGTGCCTTTCGGGCCGGGAAGGGCGGCTGACGGCCCCGGACAACCGAAATACTATGATGATGTGAGAGAAAAAAAACATTTTCAAGAAAAAAAAGTGAAATATAACGTCACCACGTCACTTTTGCATCTATCATACTGACATACAATAGGTTAGGCGGTGATGTTATATGGTGACGTTACGTTTAAAACGTCACTTTTATGGGTAGCAGCACCCATTTTACCCACATATTTCGGACTAACTGCCTGATAATAAGGCAGTTCCTAAGTGCTTTTAAAATAGAAACTGTTTGTTTCTACACGAGAAACTAATTGTTTCCACTGTGGAAACTGTTTGTTTCAATTTTAGAAACGGTAGTGAAACAAAATCATTGCGACCCCAGGAAGTGTAGAATAAAACTCTACAAAAAGCCGTTTTTTCGCCAAAAAGTGACGTTTCAAACGTAACGTCACTGCATAACGTCACCATCTAACAGCCTATGTATCAAGGCGATAGAAGCAAAAGTGACGTTGTGACGTTATTTTTGAGAAAAAAATAAAATATTTTGTTTTCTTTTTTACAATCACATCAGGCCCTCTCGAGCGAGGCATTATCGGAGGTGGAATGGAGGCTGCCGACATAGGACGAAGCGGAGCGGAAATCATCGCGGAAGATAGGGTTGAGCGCCTCGGATGACAGGGCTAAGCGTCGCGGAAGACAGGGGTGAGGGTCGCGGAAGACAGGGTTGAGGGTCGCGGAAGATAGGCTGAGGTTAAAAAAGATGGTAGAAAAATTTCGATATTCGGAAAAAACATTGTACCTTTGCCGCACTATTAAAAACGAAAAACAAATGAACAACTCAGAAGTGAAGCCTGCAACGGGCAAACTTGGTATCCTGATAGTTGGCAACGGTGCCGTTGCCACCACCTTTATGACCGGCGTGCTGATGGCCCGGCGGGGGCTGGCCAAGCCCATCGGGTCGATGACGCAGTACGACAAGATACGTGTGGGCCGCGGTGACGACAAGCGCTATCTGCACTATGGCGAGATAGTCCCGCTGGCCCGGCTGGACGACATCGTGTTCGGCTGCTGGGATGTCTATCCGCAGAATGCCTACCAGGCCGCCGTCTATGCCGAGGTGCTGAAGCGCGAGGACATCGAGCCCGTCCGCGACGAACTGGAACAGATTGTTCCGATGAAGGCCGCCTTCGACAAGAACTATGCCAAGCGCCTTGACGGCGACAACGTGAAGTGGTCGGAGGCTGAAGGTCAAAGGTCGGAGGCCGGAGGTCAAAGGTCGATGCCTTCCCGTTGGGAAATGGTGGAGATGGTGCGTGAGGACATCCGCCGGTTCAAACAGGAGAAGCAGGTAGACCGTATCGTGGTGCTGTGGGCCGCCTCGACGGAGATCTACGTACCTATTAATAAAGCGGTGCACTACTCGCTGGAGGCACTGGTAACGGCCATGAAGGCCGACGACCGCGAACATGTGGCACCGTCGATGTGCTATGCCTATGCGGCACTGAGCGAAGGCTGCCCCTTCATCATGGGTGCCCCGAACACGACGGTCGACATTCCCGCCATGTGGCAGTTGGCCGAGCAGACCGGTATGCCCATCGCCGGCAAGGACTTCAAAACGGGCCAGACGCTGGTGAAGAGCGGTTTCGCCCCGATCATCAGTACCCGTTGCCTGGGCCTGGACGGCTGGTTCTCTACCAACATCCTGGGCAACCGCGACGGACTGGTGCTCGACGAGCCCGAGAACTTCCGCACGAAGGAGGTGAGCAAACTGTCGACGCTGGAGACCATCCTCAAGGGCGACGAGCAACCCGACCTCTACGGCGACTACTACCATAAGGTGCGCATCAACTACTACCCGCCGCGCAACGACAACAAGGAGTCGTGGGACAACATCGATATTCGCGGCTGGATGAACTACCCGATGCAGGTGAAGATCAACTTCCTCTGCCGCGACTCGATCCTGGCCGCCCCCGTCTGTCTGGACCTCTGTCTGCTCATCGACCTGGCCGCCCGGGCCGGCCGCTATGGCACACAGCGTTTCCTGTCGTTCTTCCTGAAGAGTCCGATGCACGACTATACTCAGGGCGAGGAGGCCGTCAACCACCTTTACCGCCAGCACACCATGCTGAAGAACGCCATCCGTGAGATGGGCGGCTACGATGCCGACGAGGAGATTGACTAAAGACGGAGTTGAGTGCCGAGAGCCGTTCCTGATTCTTGAAATATCACAAAAAGCAGCGAGCCGTAAGCAAGAAGATTTGCTTACGGCTCGCTTTAGATGAGGCCTGACGCTTATTCGCTCTTGTAGCCCCAGACGGTGACACCCGTTGCACTGCGCAGACAAGTGAAGGCTGGAACCTGAGTGTTGGCTGGCTCAAGAGTCTGCAGCACCATGACACCCTTATACTCGGATCCGTTCAACGTGATGTTGACATAAGAGGTACCCTCCTTGGCTGACCAAGAACCGGTGTAGGCACCGCTGATGGTACCGTCGGACTTGAGTTCTACGTCAACAGGTGTAGCCAGAGCCTTGGTGAGGTGATTCAACTTGTAGTTATGAACCAGCAACTTGTACTTGCCAGGAATATTGGCAGTGGCTATCAGTTGCTCCTTGGCAATCTGTTCGCTCTTGGCAATCTCGCCGGTGTACTCGAAAGGAGCGGCGACAAGCCAGCCCTCTTCGTTCTGATACAACTGGTGGACACGCACGGCATGACCCTCGCCCTGATTCTGGAAGCGAGAGTGATAGACCAGATAGGTGCGACCATCGCCAGCGGCAATCACAGAGTTGTGACCCTGAGAGCGCTCCGACCAGTCGCCGACGGCCTGACCGCCCCACTCACCATAGGCACCGAAGATGTTGACACCACGGTTGTCATCGTTCTCGTTGGGACCGAAATTGAGGGCATAACTGTTGAACACAGCATTGCTGCCCTTGCTGTCCACATAGGGACCGTCGGGATTCTCAGAGCGGAATACACGCATCTGGTAGCCACCGGCATTGTAGTCGTCGGGGTTGCCACCAACAGTCAGTCCGCCATAGGTCATGAACAGATAGTAGTAGTTGCCGATATGCTCAATGTAACTTGCCTCGCCCGACACGTAGTGACCACCGGCAATCTTCTTGCCGAAGTAGGGATCGACGGTGATATCGTCGCCAGAACCCACCTGGGTATAGGTCACGTCATAGTCGCGCAGACCGGTTGTTTCGTCGAGTTCGAGCATCCAGATGCCACCGCTCCACGAGCCGTAGGTCATCCACAACTTGCCCTGCTCGTCGTAGAACACACAGGGGTCGATACAGTTAGGATAGCGGTTGCCCCAGGCATTGCCAGTAGCATAGCGTGAGGGCAGCGATGCCTGCTCGCCGATGGCCAGTTCGAGGTCGGTCTCCTTGTAGTTCTCACCATCATAGAAACCACTGACGACCACGGGGGCCTGGTAGGTGTAGGGGCCGACGATGAAGTCGGAGGTCAGCATGATGATGCTGGAATACCAGAAATCACCGTTGATGCTGAGGTACATACACCACTTCTTCATCTCTTTGTTATAGACAACATCAGGGGCCCACATATTGCCGTCGATGGTCCAGGCGGCATTGCCCTTATGAGACCACTCGAAAGCATTGAACTCGGGCAGATCGACCTCGGCACCGCCTTTCGTTACCTTTGTGACCTCGGGGGTCACAAAGGCAATGTCATTACCTACACCTGATTCGCCATCGGCAGCCCAGGGCACGTTGACAATGTTCCATGTCATCATGTTGGTTGACTTGGCCACAGCACGGTGAGAGCCAAAGATGTAGTACGACCAGGAAGAGGGGTCATAGACCACGCTGGGGTCGTGAACACTGACACGGGCCAGATTAGAAGGCCAGAGCACCTGCTCGCTGAACTCCGTCGGGGTCTGCTGTGTTGCTGTGGGGAGAGCGTTGTCGGGGTATTCGTCGTCCGAGCATCCTGTCACGCCGGTAAGCAATCCCAGACAGGCTGTTCCCATCAGCCAGTATTTGATATTTTGCTTATTCATAATATACTTCTTTTTATAAGATTTTTATTTATTTGATTACTCGAACACAAGGTGGGCTTTTTCGATAGTCAAGTGGAAGTACATATTAGCGGGATCAATATTATTGACACCATTATACTCCTGTGTGTAGGTCTTACCATCGTTGCCTATCATGACTGCCTTGACATCAGCGGTACCGTCACCATTATTGCTTACATAGACAGTCACTTTAGCCTCATCCATGGCAGCCAGCCAAGTTGCCCAGTCGGCCTGACCGCCACTTGTTGTGGCAGCAGCATAACCGTCACCCCAGCCATAGTTGTCAGCACGGAGGGTAGCATAGAACTTTGTCTTGTCAGCATTAAAGAGTTCAACCAAGAAGTTGTTCCAGTTGGTTGCACCGTCTGTGTAGTTGGTGAATCTAGTAACATAAGTCTTGCCAGATGGCACCATAATGGCCGCAGAATGTTCTGCAGCGAAAGCGCTTGTGTTATCTTCAGCACCGACCACAGTGTCAAATTCCAGGTGAGCCTTTTCAATGGTTAGGTGGAAATACATGTTATCGGGATCAATATTATTGATACCATTATACTCCTGTGTGTAGGTCTTACCATCGTTGCCTACCATGATTGCCTTGACATCAGCGGTACCGTCACCATTATTGCTTACATAGACGGTCACTTTGGCACCATCCATAGCAGCCAGCCAAGTAGCCCAGTCGGCCTGACCGCCACTTGTTGTGGCAGCAGCATAACCGTCACCCCAGCCAAAGTTGTCAGCACGGAGGGTAGCATAGAACTTTGTCTTGTCAGCATTGAAGAGTTCAACCAAGAAGTTGTTCCAGTTGGCTGCACCGTCTGTGTAGTTGGTGAAAGTGGTTACGAAGGTTTCACCTGCTCCAACCTTAATCGCTTCGGAATGTTCTGCAGCAAAAGGACTTGAATTATCGGTAGCACCAATACTGGTAAACATTTTATCAACGACTTCAAACTGGGTTGTGGCAACGATTGGATCCACAGAACTTTCGCCTTTGTATGTCTTGTTGTAAACGGCTATGAGCGTTTTCTTGCCTGTCGTCGACATATCAGGAATGTGCTGAAGGGTCAGTTCTTCAGCAGTAACATCTTTCTTCATACCGTCTTCGAATGTCACGGTAGCCGATATATTTGCCATTGCTGCTTCGAACGTAGTGCCAATAAGAACTTTCTTAGGAACATTTTTCAGTTCCATTGAAGCGGGATTGCTGTCAGGCACATCGACTGGTGTACCGAAAACGATATGGCTATGATCTACCGTGAACGACAAATAGAGGTCATCGGGATTGATGTTGTTGTCGATATTCAGGTAATTCTGCGTGTAGGTCACGCCGTCGGCACCCACCATCGTAATCTTGATGTCAACGGTAGAGCCGTTGGGAACAAGATTAATCATACACTGCGAACGGCTCATGGCCTTGGCCCATGTTGCCCAGTCGCGACCATCTTCGGTGCTCTTGTTGAAGTGGGCATCGCTCTCTTCGCCAGTATAGCCTGTTCCCCAGCCCCAGTTGTCGGCACGGAGGATGGCATACTCATAATCTTTAGTCGCGTTGCGCAGAATGATGACGAAGTTATTCCAGTTGCTGGCACCACCGTAGTTGGTCAGCGGTATCTGGTAGGTCTTGCCCTGTTCCAACTTGATGTCATCGGTAAATGCCGACCACCAGTCCTGCGTGTTGTCTTCGGCACCCAGCACCTCTGGCGTGGGGGTCAGAGTAACGATGGACGCAGCCTTTTCAGCAGCGATGGAGTCCACCTTCTGCGATATCCAATCAGGAGCGTTCACGCTATAGATGTCGGCCCCCTCGCAGCCCGTCAGCAGTAGCATAGCAAGTGCTGCTGATCCGAGTGCTGTTGCTATTTTATTGAGATATTTCATAATCTTCATTATTACTTTTTAGGTTTTAGTTTGACCTCTTTAGAGGTTTACGACGGGATGTACCGTCCAGCCCTTACCAAAGAAGTAGGAGGCGTTGTTGGTACTGTTGTTAGCAGAGTTGCCCACCAACTTGGGGTTGTCGTTCATCATGAACTGAAGGATGGGCATGAACTCGTGTCCCTGAATATAAGTGTTGAACGAAGTCTTGTCGCAACTGTTGAAATCGACAGGTGTCTGTGGGGTGTAGTTATAGATACCCTTCTTGTAGTTCTCCTGTGTCCAGAACTTCACGGCACCATGCTCTTTGAGTTGTTGCAGACGGTCAGCACTGTAGAGGAAGCCCCAGCGCAGCAGGTCGAGGAAGCGACCAGCCTCGCAACCGAACTCCTTAGGACGCTCGACATTAGCAATCTGCTCGAACAACTTGTCCTTGGTGTTGAAACGGCTCTGATCCAAGTTGGCCAATTTGGCACGGTTGCGAACGCGGTCAATCCACTTGAAGGCATCGGCTGTGGGGCCGCTGATCTCATTTTCGCACTCGGCAGCACGCAGCAGCACATCAGAGTAGCGCATCAGGCGGATGTTGATACCGCAGTGAAGACCAGCGACCACCTTTTCGTAAAGGCCAGTGCGCAGGTTGGTATGCTTGGCGATGGGCAGTCCACCATAGAGGGGATTTGTGAAGAAGTAGTTGTCGGATGTAGCATCGTCTGACATTGGCTTGCTATAGCAGAAATTGCCCAGCGTCAGAGGGTTGTTGTCCCACTGAGGCTCGTATGTACCGATGGTCCAGTAGAGGCGATGATCAAGTGAGTTGTCTGTGGTGGTCTCACCCTTGAACAGCCAGTAGAGCCAAGGTGTGGCCGACAGGTCAGCCCAGCCGCCACAGGCATCGGGACAGAAGTTGCTTTCAATGGCGTGGCCCTGAGTAGCGTTCGGGCTGGTGTTGACAGGTGTCCACTCGTCGTCGGTGCCCTGTGAGCCATAGTCCAGAAACTGAACCTCAAACAGGCTCTCGTCATTATTTTCATAGGCCGGCCCCTCACGGAAGTTGTCACCATAGTTGGCCATCAGTTTGTATTCGCCATACAACTGGTTGCCACCATCTGCTGTGCTCATAATATTCTTCAGCACGGCCAAGGCATCAGCATATTTATGACGCTGCATCAAAACACGGGCATAGTAGCCAGCGGCAGCACCTGCCGTGGCACGGCCCTTGGACCACTCGCCGCCAGCAGTCTTGGCAGGCAGCAGTGTGATGGCTTCGGCGAAGTCCTCTTCCACTTGGTCGAGCACACGGTCATACTGGGCATTGCCATCGGCATCGCCTTCTGAGATATTTGAAGCGTAGAGACCATCCATGGATGAGTACTGAGCATAGTCGGTAATCAGCGTGGGATTCTGATAGTATGTGGCCAGATTGAAATAACTCAAACCACGCAGGAACAGAGCCTGACCCTTGATGTACTTCATGCGTTCGCTCAGCGATTCGTTGTCGCCAGTTGTACGCGACAAGATAAAGTTACACACATTGATGGTGTAATAGGACTCACGCCAAGGCCAATAGCCAGGAGCACCATTGCCACCGGTAACAGAGGCATTAAAATCGTCATATTCCAGATACCAACGTTGTGAACTGTTCCACACATCGTCGCCACGTGTGACTTCGAGGCCGTAGCCCACACGAGCATAGGTACCCTCCATGCGGATATGGTTGTAAGCAGCGATAACGGTTTCCTCCAGTTCATCGACGGTGTTTCCGAAGTTACCGGATGTCTGACGGTTGGGGTCGCTGAGGTCCAATTTGTCACTGCAGGAGTTCAATGTAGCGAATCCCAGCAGCAAGGCCAAAGATATTTTATATAGTTTCATATTGATTTTCAATTATGAAGTGTGAATAATGAATGATGCATTAGAACGAGAATAGGATACCACCCATGAAACTGCGAGCATTGGGATATGAACAGAAGTTGACACCAGGTGTGAAGGTACCGCCGGCATAATCGACATTGTAGCCGTTATACTTGGAGAAGGTGTGCAGGTTCTGAGCCGACACGTAGGCACGAACACCACTGACAACACCCTTGAACCACTTGTCGGGGAAGTTGTAGCCGATTTCGATATTCGCGATTTTCCAATAGGCGGCATTCTGTATCTTGCGCTCGCTGAACAGGTCGTTCCAGGCCATGCCTGTACTTGAATAATAGGTGCGAGGCACATCTGACAGGTAGTTCTGGCCATCGGCAGACCACTGGTTTGCTCCAACGACCTTGGCGTCCTTGTTGCCAGGACCATAGCAAGAGTTCAGGCTATTGTAGATGACATCAGACACATGATAGTTCATAGCGCCATAGGTAGCGATAGCCAGGTCGAAACCTTTATATTCTACGCGGGCACTCAGGCCGAAGTTAACCTTCGGCAGGCCGCTACCCAATACCTCGCGGTCGTTGCCATCCACTTTGCCATCGCCATTAATATCATAGTACCAGCAGTCGCCGACATTGGCATTCTCCTGGTAGTTCCAGCCACCTTCGGCTACGAGATCGGGAACGTACGAGGGATTAGCCTGCTGTTTGGCCAATTCGGCATTGTTGTGGTTAATGCGGCCTGTCTCGTTGAGCGAGTTCAACTGCTCCTTGTTGCGGATGATGCCACCGTAGCGCCAGCCATAGAACTGACCGACTTCCTCACCGACGATGGTGATGCAGTCGCCACTGATGACATTGTCAGTGCCGAAGCCGAGCGAGGTCACTTTGTTCTTCAAGGTGCTCAAGTTACCGCTGATCTGCCACTTCACCGGGTGGTCGCTGTTGCGATAGGTAGCAGAGAATTCAAAACCGCTGTTCTCCATCGAGGCTGCATTCATCGTCACAGTCTCGTTAGCCACACCAGCATTGGCAGGCACGGGAACACCATAGTGCAGATCTTCCGACTTGTTCTTGTACCACTCTGCCGTGAACTCGATGCGGTTATTAAGCATAGCCAGGTCGATACCGATGTTGGTAGTCTTCTTCTTCTCCCATGCTATCTTCTCGTTGACGAAGGTCGAGATGGCCGAACCCGTTACGGCGGTATTGCCGAACGAATAGGTCATGTTGTTGCGGGCAAGTGTGGTGAAGAAAGCATAATCACCGACAGCGGCCTCATTACCGAGTTCACCATAACTGGCACGAATCTTGAACATATTGATGATGTTGTGATCGATGGGATAGAACTTTTCCTTATCGAAGCGCCAACCGATAGATACGGATGGGAAGGTGTCCCAACGGATGTCCTTGGCCAGACGAGAACTGCCGTCACGACGCAGGACGACCGACAGTAGGTATTTGCCATCGTAGTCGTAGTTCAGACGACCGATGAACGAAGCAATGGCATGCTTGTACTCCCATGAGTCGGAATAGGTGTTGGCTGCGTTCTGCAACTGCAGGAAGTATGGTTCAGAGAAGTTGATGCCCCAGCCACTGAGGGTATTGGTGTTTTCCTCCTGATAGGTCTGACCCAACACGAGGTTTGCGTGATGCTTGCCAAAAGTTCCGTCGTAAGTCAGCGTGTTCTCAACAAGGAAATCAGAATAGGTACGTCTTGCCTTTGTCAGGCGCTCGTTGGTCTTGTCCTGCTGTACGAAGTTGGACTGTATCCATGCTGAGACCCAAGTCTTGTCTGTTGCGTGGGTCTTGCTATACGACAGGTTGAGGCGATAGTTCAGTTTGTGGTTCTTAGAATCCAAACCAATCATCTTCAGAATGTCAACATCAGCAGAACCTGTGCCGACCACACGGTCAACCAAGGTATTGCGGGTCAGCATCTGATTGTAAAGCAATGGGTTGCGGACACGGATATCACCATGAATATTGATATCATAGGTGCCATAACCATAAGAGTCGTAGTTGAAACTATTGGCCGAGCCAACCTTGTCATCGAGCACCCAGGTCGAGGGGTCGTAAGCCTTAATGGTTGGCTGCATGAGGAGCGTGGTGAAGATCACAGGATCGTTAGAACCATAGAGTCCCTGAACGAATTCGGGGTCGGTGTTGGCACGTCCCATACCGTCTTGATCGGAATGTGAATAGACGATGCTTGTGCGGAATTTGATGAACTTGGTTTCCATGGTGTTGTTCACACGAGCCGTGAAACGCTCGTAGTTAGGACCAGCACCTTCAAGTGTGCCTTTCTGCTGGAAGTAGTCAAGGCTTACATTATAGGTGTTATTGGCACCGCCACCACTCAGGTTGATGTTGTGGTTCTGACGAGTACCAGTCTTGAATACCTCATCAAACCAATTGGTGTTGGTGTCGTCCTGGAAGTGATAGCGACCATCAGCCCCCAAACTGTATCCGCCAGCCAACGGCGTGTTGCTGTTGGCGCTGGCCACACCGAGGTACTGGCTGTACTGCGAGGCGTCCATCACGTCATACACGCTGCTTGGTATCTGATCTACGCCAAAGTAGCCCTTATAGTCAACATGCAGCGGCTGGTCTTTCTTACCGCCCTTCGTCGTGATAATCACCACACCGTTAGCAGCACGTGAACCATAGATGGCACCAGCCGATGCATCTTTCAGCACCTGGATGGTCTCGATGTCATTTGGCGAGAAGTCGCGAATAGTGGTACCCATGGGCACACCATCGATGACATACAAAGGAGCGGTGCTACCAAAAGAGCCCACACCACGGATGCGGACTGCAGGGTCGGCACCGGGCTGACCGTCAGAAGTAATCTGTACGCCAGGAACCTTACCTTCCAGCATCGTCGAGATGTTCGAGTTGGAAATACGCTTCAGTTCATCTGCATTCACAATTGACACAGAACCAGTCAAGTCGGCCTTCTTCTGGGTACCATAACCCACGACAACCACTTGCTCCAGGACATTGTCGTTAGGAGTCAACTGAATAGGCTCCAATACGGCACGGCCACGGACGGCAATCTCGCGATCCGTATAGCCTACGTAACTGATAACCAGTGTTGCATTTGACGGCACATCGAGTTTGAAGTTACCATCAAAATCAGTCACAATGCCAGAACTGGCACCTTTCACCTTGACGGTCGCCCCGATGAGAGGTTCTCCGTCTTGGTCCACAACCTGGCCACTGACCTTTATGGTCTGTTGGGCCACAGATGCCATCGCTGGGATAGGGAAGGACACAATTCCTCCTCCAATGATTCCCAATGTTAGCATAGCCGAGAATAAAAACTGTTTTCTCATTGCTTGTCTTCGGTTAAAAGATTAGTTTTTTAGAATAGGTAATAGTTAGTAAAATTGGCACAAAGTTAAGCAATTTTATTTAAAGGAAATGACTCCCATCGTTAATTTTCCTTAAAGCAATCTCTTTTAGTGTATTTTTTACTCTTTTCCTCGCGTACCTTATTATATATAAGTTTCTCAAGTTTCACGTATTCACTTCAATAATCATCAAAATATGAAGTATCGTCTTAACTCCTTAACTTCTCAACTCCTTAACTTCTCAACTCCTTAACTTCTCAACTCCTTAACTTCTCAACTCCATTAACATGCTAAACTTAAATATATAGATGTTGATGGCGGGATGGCAGAAAATGTTTTTCCTTCAAAAAAATTTGGTCGATTCGGAAAAAAGCCTTACCTTTGCAAACGAAAAGGTAAAAGAAGGAGATAACGGGATTCCGACTGAAAGGAAGTCGGGATTCTTTCTTTTTTGCCGACCTAGTGAAACAAATACTAAAAACAGAAAGATATGGCATATATGTCACAGGAGGGCTATGACAAACTCATAGCCGAATTGAAACGTCTGGAGGGCATTGAGCGCCCCAAGGCCTCGGCCGCCATCGCTGAAGCACGCGACAAGGGCGACTTGAGTGAGAACAGTGAATACGAAGCAGCCAAAGAGGCACAGGCTCATCTGGAGTCGAAAATCAACCAGTTGAAGCAGTCTATCTCGGAGGCGAAGATTGTCGACACGTCGCGTCTGAGCAACGACTCGGTGCAGATCTTGTCGAAGGTAGAGATGACCAACCTGGCCAACAAGGCCCGCATGACCTACACCATCGTCAGCGAGAGCGAGGCCAACCTGCGTGAGGGAAAGATCTCGATTCAGACCCCTATTGCCCAGGGGCTGCTGAACCATAAGGTGGGCGACGAGGTGGAAGTGAAGATTCCCCGTGGCACCATCAAACTGCGTATTGAGAAAATCACTGTCGGCTAAGGGCCTATAGGCCCCATAGCCCCATTGGTCTCATTAGCCCTATTAGCCCTATTAGCCCCATTAGCCCCATTAGCCCCATTAGCCCCATAAAAAAAAACAACCATGGATATTTTCAGTAAGATTGCCGCTGGCGAGATACCCAGTTACAAGTGTGCAGAGAACGACAAGTTCTATGCCTTCCTCGATATCAGTCCTGTTGCCAAGGGACACACCTTGGTCATTCCGCGTCGCGAGGTAGACTACATCTTCGACATGGACGACGACGAGATTGGCGAGTACCAACAGTTTGCCAAACGGGTGGCAGTAGCCCTGAAGAAGGCCTTCCCCTGCAAGAAGGTGGCTCAGGTCGTGCTTGGCCTGGAGGTTCCCCATGCCCACATCCACCTCATCCCTATGAACAGTGAGGCCGACGTGGACTTCCGTAAAGAGAAACTGCAACTCCCTGCAGAAGAGATGCAGGAAATTGCAGCCAGAATTTACGCTAATTTCAAGTAACCGCCGGTCAGGTATATTCAAGTAAGCGCCGGTCAGGTATATTCAAGTAACCGCCGGTCAGGTATATTGTTCCCCGTACCGGATACCCACTTCGTTAACATATTTGCGGATGAGCGACGACGAGTCGCTCTTCTTGCATATTAGAAGCACGTCGCCCTGCTCGGCCACGATGTAGCCCTCTAAGCCGTTGATCACGCCGATATGCCCTTTGGGCAGCCTGACAATGTTGCCCTTGCAGTTCTCCATGATGACTTCTGAGTTGATCACCACATTGTCGTCTTCATTGTTCTGCATACATTCATAGATGCCATGCCAGGTGCCCAGGTCGGCCCACCCGAAGTCGGCTTGCATCACATAGACATTGTCTGACATCTCCAGAGCGGCTTTGTCCATCGATATATTGGGATAGACCGGAAAGTGGTCGTTGACGTACTGCATCCGCTCATCGGCATTGTCCATGTCAAACAAAGCCGTCATGCGGTAGGGGATGTCCTTGATGACGTCGTGGAAGAACTGCCGCAGGTAGTTGCCGTTGGCAAAAAACATGCCTGTGTTCCACAGAAACTCGCCGCTCTCCATGAACAGGCGGGCAAACTCGCGCTCCGGCTTCTCGGTGAACGACTGTACCTTGTTGATGCCTGACACCAGTGTGGGCTCACCTGACTGGATGTAGCCATAGCCGGGCTCGGGTCGTGAGGGCTTGATACCCATGGTCAGCATGATGTTGTTGTCGGCCACAAACTCCAGCCCCTCCAGCACGTTGCGCTGAAAGGCCTCCTCGTCGACGATGAACTGGTCTGACGGCACCACTACAATCCGGGCTTCGTGGCACTCACGGTGGATGGTTACACCGGCCCAAGCCACCGATGGCGCCGTGTTCCTGTTCACCGGTTCGCACAAGATGAACTCATCGGCTACTTCCGGCAATTGTTCATGTACCAGGTGCAGATACTCCTTGCAGGTACAGATGACGATATTCTCTTTCGGCAGAATGCGTGCCATACGGTCGAACGTCGACTGCAACTGGGTGCGACCGGTGCCGAAAAAGTCCACAAACTGCTTGGGTTGCTCCATCCGGCTGGAAGGCCAAAGGCGCCTACCGCGGCCACCTGCTAAGATGATGCAGTAATTTCTCTTATTCAGATTTTCCATATATCAGATTTATAGTCATGGTTTTCTGGGGGCTAAGTTACGAAATTATTTTGACAATCCCAAGTATTTTTAATATTTTTAGTAGAATATTTTGCAGGATTCAATTTTTATTCGTACCTTTGCAACCGCTTTGAGAAGCCCAGATGGCGGAATCGGTAGACGCGCTGGTCTCAAACACCAGTGGGGCAACCCGTGCCGGTTCGACCCCGGCTCTGGGTACAAAGAGCGCCTTGAAAGTGAAGACTTTCAAGGCGCTCTTCTTTTTGACATCAAGCGTGGACTACACGTTGAAGCGGAAGTGCATGATGTCGCCGTCCTGCACGACGTAGTCCTTACCTTCGACGGCCATCTTTCCGGCTTCGCGGACGGCAGCCTCGGAACCGTATTTGATATAGTCGTCGTACTTGATGACCTC
>DETM01000043.1:0-459 GCA_002361655.1 Prevotella sp. UBA3288
GCTTGTCGCCATGAACGGGGATACACGTTGGGTGAATCTGCACGTAAGAAGGATTAGCAAAGTAAGCACCCTTACGATAGCACTGAACGGCAGCCGTACAGTTGCAACCCATTGCGTTGGTGCTCAAGAAGTATGTGTTACCATAACCACCCGTAGCGATGACGACAGCGTTTGCAGAGAAGCGCTCCAGCTGACCCGTTACCAAGTTCTTGGCGATGATACCACGGGCACGTCCGTCAACGATCACCACGTCCTCCATCTCGTAGCGAGTGTACAGCTTCACCTTCTTGGCCTGCACCTGTGCGCTCAGCGAAGAGTAAGCACCGAGCAGCAACTGCTGACCCGTCTGACCCTTAGCATAGAACGTACGGCTCACCTGGGCACCACCAAACGAACGGTTGGCCAACATGCCGCCATACTCACGGGCAAAGGGCACACCCTGAGCCACGCACTGGTCGA
>DETM01000043.1:550-62167 GCA_002361655.1 Prevotella sp. UBA3288
CCTTCACGGTGTCGTAGAACAGACGGTAGACCGAGTCGCCATCGTTCTGATAGCACTTAGCGGCATTGATACCACCCTGGGCAGCGATAGAGTGAGCACGACGGGGTGAGTCCTGAATGCACAGGTTGATCACATTGAAGCCCATCTCGCCGAGTGAAGCAGCAGCCGATGCACCTGCGAGACCGGTTCCTACGACAATTATGTCGAGTTTCAGTTTGTTCTTCGGGTTGACGAGACGCTGGTGAGCCTTATATTCTTTCCATTTTTCAGGTACTGGACCTGCGGGAATCTTTGAATCAATTACTTTAGCCATGATAATTTACAATTTGACCATTTACAATTTAGAATAAATTAGCAACTTGCACCGCAGCAAAGGCTCGGAGCGCACTTGAAAGCAAATGCCAGCACAACAACAAGGAAACCGAGCATCAGCAGGGTGGTGTAGATGAAGCCTATTACCTTCCAGCGGCAGAACCACACTTTTCCGCTGACACCAAGTGTCTGCATAGCAGACCAGAAGCCGTGGGTCAGGTGGAACCAGATGGCCACGATCCAGATGACGTAAAGCACTGCGTAGAGCGGCTGAGAGAATGTGTACTGCATGATGCCGAAACCATCGGTAGGCTCAAAGCCCATTGTGGTGCCTACTAGTTCGGCAAACATCATCTTGTACCAGAAGTTAGCCAAGTGCAGAATCAGGCCCAGCAGGATGATGATACCCAGCACAAGCATGTTCTTCGAAGCCCACTCCACCTTGCCGGCATTGACCGTCGTAGCCACTTCATAGCGATTGTCGCCACGAGCCTTACGGTTCTGAGCCGTCAGGATGAATGCATAGACAATGTGGAGCAAAGCCAGTCCGGCCAAGGCCATCGTTGCTACCACAGCATACCAGTTGGCACCCAACAGCGCGCAAATCATGTTGTAAGCCTCGCCAGAGAACAAAGCAACAAGATTCATGCAGCAGTGGAATGTCAAGAACAGAATAAGTGAGATGCCCGTTACCGACATCACCACTTTTCTACCAATTGTTGATTTAAATAACCACATAAATGATTGAAAATTAATTAATAATATTGATTTTAGATTTATTGTCAGCAACGCCTACCCTCTCAGGCGGGCAAAAAATACTTATTTATAAGTACACACACGTACATTTGAGGGTACAAAAGTACTAAAAAGTTATGAGAAATCAAACACTTTTGAATAGAATTCTCATTTTTATGGCTTTATTTTTACGATTTCCATACAATTTTAGTAATTTTGCAGTCGCTAATCTTTACTGAATGGAAATGACTCTGAAATACGACGTGGTAGTCATAGGTGGCGGACATGCCGGTTGCGAGGCTGCTTGTGCTTCTGCCAACATAGGAGCAAAGACGCTGCTGGTGACAATGGATATGAACAAGATTGCACAAATGTCATGCAATCCTGCCGTTGGCGGTATTGCCAAAGGACAAATAGTACGTGAGATCGATGCGCTCGGTGGTCAGATGGGAAGGGTAACGGATGCCACGGCCATCCAGTTCAGAATGCTGAACGTAGGCAAGGGGCCTGCAGTATGGAGCCCTCGTGCCCAGTGCGACCGTGGAAAGTTTATCTGGGAATGGAGACGAGTGCTCGATGAGACCGACAACCTGGATATCTGGCAAGACCAGGTGGAGGAACTGCTGGTGGAGGAAGTGAAGCATGGTGCGTTAGAATCACAACAAACAAAGCGCGTGATAGGCGTAAAAACCATCTGGGGGGCTGAGATCCATGCCCGCTGTGTAGTGATAACGGCAGGCACCTTTCTCAATGGTCTGATGCATATAGGACGAAAGATGGTTAAAGGCGGACGTATAGCCGAACCGGCTGCCGAACGTCTGACAGAGAGCATCACCCGGCACGGCATCCGCTCGTCACGGATGAAAACAGGAACACCTGTCCGTCTTGACAAGCGAAGCATCGACTTCAGCCAACTGAGACGACAAGACGGCGAACAGCGTACCTACCGCTTTTCATACTTCCCCTTAACTGACACATCAACAAAGCACCCGAAACCATCAGATCTACCACAACTGCCCTGTTGGGAATGCTACACCAATAGTGCAGTACATGAAATACTACGTTCTGGATTGTCCGAGTCCCCACTCTATAACGGACAGATACAATCAATAGGCCCCCGTTACTGCCCATCGATAGAAACAAAACTCGTCACCTTCCCCGATCGCAACCAGCATCTGCTGTTTCTCGAACCGGAAGGTTCTGAAACCAACGAGATGTATTTAAACGGTTTTTCATCGTCGCTGCCGATGAAGGTGCAAATAGAAGCATTAAGAAAAATACCCGGATTAGAACAAGCAAAGGTGTACCGGCCAGGCTACGCTATCGAATATGATTTCTTCGACCCCACACAACTGAGACACACGTTGGAATCGAAAATTATCGACGGACTGTTCTTTGCCGGCCAGGTCAACGGCACAACTGGCTATGAAGAGGCTGCCGGACAAGGACTGGTAGCGGGAGTTAATGCTGCATTAAAATGTGATGGAACCAAACAATTCATCATGCAACGTGATGAATCGTACATTGGCGTCCTCATCGATGACCTAGTAACAAAAGGTGTCGACGAACCATACCGAATGTTCACCTCGCGAGCCGAATACCGCATCCTGCTGCGCCAAGATGATGCCGATGCCCGACTTACAGAACGCTCCTACGCAATAGGACTTGCCAAAAGAGACCGATACGAATGGTGGATGGAGAAAAAACAGCACATCGAAGAAATCATCGCTTTTTGCAAGAACTATCCCATCAAGCCCAAGGAAATCAATCCGGCCTTAGAGCAACTGGGCACTACCCCACTCCAGTTCGGTGTAAAACTAGAAGATCTCATTGCACGACCACAACTGACGCTGCAGAATCTGCAGACAATTATCCCCGAACTGAAAGAATTCATCGCCCGCACGCCTAACCGAAAGGAGGAAATTGCCGAGGCTGCTGAAATTCGTATCAAATACAAAGGGTATATTGATCGCGAACGGCTCGTGGCAGAGAAAATGCATCGACTGGAGAATATAAAAATCAAAGGACACTTTGACTATAACACCATACAGTCACTCTCAACAGAGTGCCGGCAGAAACTAACAGCCATCGACCCTGAGACGCTGGCACAGGCCAGTCGCATTCCGGGCGTTTCGCCGAGTGACATCAATGTGCTGCTGGTTCTCATGGGTAGATAGTTTCACGTGAAACAAATTAAAATTAGAGCGATTCACAAAAGTAATGAACACATAAAAAAAACAAAAAAAATGAACAACAAAGTATTATTGGAAAATCTTCGTTGTATCCCGGATTTTCCACAAAAAGGCATCAACTTCCGCGACGTAACCACACTTTACAAAAGCGGGGAGTGCATGCAAATCATGCTCAATGAACTGTTCGAACTCTACAAGGACAAGGGCATCACTAAAATAGTCGGAATAGAAAGCCGTGGTTTTGTGATGGCTTCGGCCCTGGCCGGCAAACTAGGCTGCGGCGTTGTGCTGGCAAGAAAGCCGGGCAAACTACCCGCCACAGTCATTAAAGAATCATTCTCAAAAGAATATGGTATAGACACCATAGAAATGCACATCGACTCCATCACAAAGAATGACGTAGTATTAATACACGACGACCTTTTGGCTACAGGAGGCACTGCTAAAGCAGCCTATAAACTGGTACAGCATTTCCATCCCAAGAAGACCTACATGAACTTTATCATTGAAATCAGGGACGAAGGACTTCACGGAAGAGACTTATTCGAAGGCATAGAACTGACTACGCTCCTTACCATCTAAGTTCCACGTGAAACAAAAAACCGCAAACAACTGGAAAAACAGGAGATGACAAAAGAAGAGGACGAAAAGAGACTGGCATACCTGAAAAGCATCGTGGCACGTCTGCCGGAGAAACCTGGCAGTTACCAATACTACGACGAGACGGGAACAATCATATACGTAGGAAAAGCGAAAAACCTCAAGTCGAGAGTATCTTCGTATTTCCACACAGAAGTAGACCGCCTCAAAACAAAATTGCTAGTCAGCAAAATCCGAGACATCTCCTATACAGTAGTCAACACTGAAGAAGACGCTCTACTGCTTGAAAACGAACTCATAAAAAAATACAACCCGCGCTACAACGTACTATTAAAGGACGGTAAGACCTACCCTTCCATCTGTATAACCAACGAGCCCTACCCTCGAATCTTCAAAACACGTACAATAAATAAGAAATGGGGAACCTATTACGGACCGTATTCACATATCTCATCAATGTATGCAGTGCTCGAACTCATCAATAAACTTTACCACCCACGCACCTGCAGACAACCCATCACCAAAGAAGGCATAGAAGCCAAGAAATACCAGGTATGTCTGGAATACCATATTAAAAATTGTGACGGCCCATGCGTTGCGAAACAATCGTATAAAGCCTACCAAAAAAATATCGAACAGGCTCGTGAAATACTGAAGGGCAATACCCGTCAGATACTGAACGAGATGAAAGAAGAGATGAAGCATTTAGCCGAAGAACTGCGATTCGAAGAGGCAGAGGAGATAAAACGGAAATACTTGCTCATCGATTCCTTCGTAAGCAAGAGCGAAGTAGTCAGCCACACCATCGACAACGTAGATGTATTCTCCATCACAAGCGACGAAAAAACGGCCTATATCAATTTTATACACGTAGCAAATGGTGCCATCAACCAGTCGTTCACTATCGAATATAAAAAACGACTTAACGAGAGCGATGAAGAACTATTACAACTGGGTATTATAGAACTGAGAGAACGCTTCAAAAGCAATGCCCGTGAAATTATTATACCAAAGCAGGTAAATGTGGAACTGGAAAACATAACCTTCACCATTCCACAAAGAGGCGACAAGAAGACCCTACTCGACCTGTCGATCATGAATGGCAAACAGTACAAGTTCGACCGTCTAAAGCAGGCAGAAAAGTTGAATCCAGAACAAAAGCAGACCCGTCTGATGAAGGAGTTACAGGAAAAATTAGGACTCCCGAAGATGCCATACCAGATTGAGTGTTTCGACAACTCAAACATCTCTGGAACGGACGCCGTTGCCTCGTGCGTTGTTTTCAAAGCCATGAAGCCCTCGAAAAAGGACTATAGACACTTCAACATCAAGACAGTAGTAGGCCCAAACGACTATGCTTCGATGAAGGAGGTGGTATATCGGCGTTATCACCGTCTGATAGAAGAAGCAGAACCCTTACCCGACCTCATCGTAGCAGATGGTGGCAAAGGTCAGATGGAGGTAATCCGTGAGGCCGTGCAAGATGAGTTAGGCCTCGATATTCCCATTGCCGGTTTGGCGAAGGACGACCGCCACCGCACCAACGAACTTCTCTACGGCTTCCCGCCAAGGGTCATAGGACTAAAGACAGACTCAGAACTATTTCATGTACTCACCAGACTACAAGACGAAGTACACCGCTTCGCCATAGAATTCCATCGAAACAAGCGCTCTAAACATCAGTTACACAGCGAGTTAGACGAAATAAAAGGTATTGGGCCAAAGACCCGCGATGTGTTGTTACAGAAACTCAGAAGCGTAAAACAAATCAAAGAGGCTGATATTCAGACAATTAGCGAAGTGATTGGCACAAGTAAGGCGCAGATTGTTTTCCTGCATTTCCATCCTGAAAAGGAAAAATAAGCAGAAAATATAACCTGTAAAAGAAACTTGCATATTACAGTGTTTCTTAGGCCCACGCCCACGTTCTTTTACTTGTATCAACGATGGTATAAAAAAAAAGAAGAAGAAATAACGATATTCAAAAAAAATGTGTATCTTTGCACTATGAGAATAGTTATTCAAAGGGTTTCAGAGGCCTCAGTAACCATCAACAGAACAGTGAAATCGAGTATCGGCAAGGGTTACCTGATACTACTTGGCGTGTGCAACGAAGACACGCTGGACGATGTGGAATGGTTGGTCAATAAAGTCGTCAACCTGCGAGTTTTTGACGATGAAAACGGCATCATGAACCGTTCTATCATGGATGTCGACGGTGAGGTGCTAGTGGTCAGCCAGTTTACGCTGTTTGCCTCTTATAAAAAAGGCAATCGACCGTCATGGTTCAAGGCTGCGGGCCATGAAATCAGTATCCCCCTCTACGAAGCGTTCTGTAAACAACTTGAGAGCGCACTGCATAAAACAATAGGAACCGGAGAATTTGGAGCCGATATGAAGGTGGCGCTCATCAACGACGGCCCCGTCACCATCTGTATGGACACGAAAAACAAAGAATAATAGCACTCAGTCTGATAGCATTCGTTCGAAAAAGTATAATATTAGGATCATGACAATACAGGAAGCACAACGGGCAGTAGATGCCTGGATCAGGGAGTATGGCGTGAGATATTTCTCAGAACTGACCAACATGGCAGTACTGACCGAAGAGGTAGGCGAACTGGCACGAGTCATCAGCCGCAGATACGGCGAACAGTCGTGGAAAGCAGGCGACAAGCGAGCATTAGACAACGGCGAGAGTGCCCTTGGCGAAGAAATGGCCGACGTGCTGTGGGTGCTGCTCTGTCTGGCCAATCAGACAGGCGTAGACCTGACGGAAGAACTGCAAAAGTCGCTGGAAAAAAAGACGAATAGAGATTCGCTCAGACATATTGCTAACCCCAAACTGAAAGCATAAAACTCCCCAAACGAAAAGAACCTGATAAAAATATTGAAGCGTATGGCAGAAATGAACAAAATTGAGCAAGTGCTCAGCAAGTACAACCTCGATATTACCGACGAGGAAGTGAAGGAAGCGGTGAAGAACATCATTGCCGAGAAAGTGCATGAAAACGACACGGTAGAGGTAAAAAAATTCCTGATGGGCAGCGTGGAACTGACAACCCTAAAGACCACCGACTCAGACGAATCCGTGCTTGCCTTTACAGAGAAAGTCAATCAGTTTGACGAGGCCTACCCCACCCTACCCCATGTAGCCACCATTTGCGTCTATCCGAAATTCGCAAAAATCGTCAGCGAGACGCTAGAGGTTGACGGTGTAGAAATCGCCTGCGTATCGGGCAGTTTCCCCAGCAGTCAGAGTCTTATCGAGGTAAAGACCGTCGAGACATCGCTAGCCATTAAAGATGGGGCCACAGAAATAGATATCGTGATGCCAGTGGGCTCGTTTCTTTCCGGCGACTACGACACCGTTGTAGACGAGATACAACAGCAGAAAGAGGCGTGCGGCGAACACGACATGAAGGTCATCCTTGAAACCGGTTGCCTGAAGACGGCTAAAAACATCAAGACGGCCTCCGTACTGTCGATGTATGCCGGTGCCGACTATATCAAGACATCAACAGGCAAACTGGAACCTGCAGCCACACCTGAGGCCGCTTACGTGATGTGTCAGGCTATCAAGGAATACTACGAAGAAACAGGCATTCAGATCGGTTTTAAGCCCGCTGGCGGCCTTAATTCCGTCATGGACGCACTGATATACTACACCATTGTCAAAGAAGTCTTAGGCGATAAATGGCTCACAAACAAATATTTGCGGCTTGGCACTTCAAGACTTGCCAACCTGCTGTTGAGCGAGGTAATCGGTAAAGAAGTGAAGTTCTTCTAATCCGCTTAACAGAGAAACAAACAAATTCCGAGAAAGTAAAACGGACAATACAAGGAAAAAAACAAATAGTAAAAAGGAAAGAAACGAATTAGAATAAATCTAATTCGTTTCTTAGTATTTCGGCAGATACATCTGCTCATTCAGCAAGTGTACTCAATCAGCAAGTTGACTATAGATGTATTCAACTCTGTGCAAACCAAGGTTTCCAACGATTATCTCAACTCCTCAATCGCGTTGACATCGCCTGTCGAAGCACTGATCCGCCCAACCGTATCATCACTTCCTATGGCTAACAGCACAAACACAACGAAACATAGCATCGTCAACACCAGTTTTGTGGTACTGGTTCTCCTACGCTCCACCCTATCCACATGACGGAAGCCAAGAGCATCAACAATATAAATATAGATAAATCCGGCAATTATCGCCAATAAATAAGCAAATACATCAGAAGAATCGTATGTGCCATGCATGATGCTTAACCCTTGCAGGAATTCGTGAGGGATACAAATGAAAGGCATCACGAGAACAAACATCCAACAATCGCGTATTTTGAAATTCCAGATACACCCAATCAGGATGCTGTAGGCAAAGAGCCAGATGCCGTCAGGAAGATTATAGAGCATCCATCCAGGAACTCGAGCAGGATTTCGCTGCAAATCCTCCAGATAGTCCAGAAGACCGAAAACCTTGAACCAATGGAACATCTTCAGTGTGTCCGGACGGAATGATATGTACATCAATCCGCACATCAAGACACAAGTCAAAGCAATAGCCACTGTCCCAGCCTTAAAAAGGAGTCGTTTTCTGCTGTCTGTCATCGTTATTGTTAGATGGCACAAAGATAAACAATTTTTTTTAAATGTCTATCAAAATAGTATATAAAATGTGCAAAAATGATAGAAATTACTACTTATTGCGCTGAATGACATAATCCAAATAGGCCGAAAATGCGGTACGAATCTCAGTGTCGTGGACCATATCTTCGAGAAAAGTAAGAGCCTTACTATGAAATTCCTCCATGCGCTGCTCAGCATAATCAATGCCCCCCTGCTGTTTGGTAAACTCCACCAGAACCGCTATTTCATCTCTATTGATAGTACCCTCCTTTACCTTTTTCGCCAAATTGAGCATAGACTCAAAGTGTGAATGGTTCAAAGCGTAGATAACAGGGAGCGTCAACTTGCCTTCAGCCATATCATTACCCGTTGGTTTTCCTATCTCCTTCGAATCGTAATAATCGAAAATATCATCACGTATCTGGAACATGATGCCAAGATTCTGACCGAACAGACTGGCTTGTTTAACAGCATCATCAGATGCGCCGGTCGAAAGTGCTCCAATAGCAGCACAAGACTCGAATAAAACGGCTGTTTTTTGCTTGATCACCTCATAGTAAATATCCTCCGAAATCTCCTTGTTGCTGATGTTCCACAACTGCAGCAGTTCCCCGGAAGCCAATGTACGGCCCAACTGTGCCAGATTCTCGATGATACGCTGATTATTAGTGTAAGAAACATTCAGTAAAGCAGTAGAAAGGATGAAATCGCCGACAAGTACCGCTGCTTTATTATTATAGGTAGCATTGACCGAGGCCTGCCCCCTTCGCTCTTCACTTTCATCTACCACATCGTCATGCACGAGAGAAGCAGTGTGAAGTAATTCCAACCCAATGGCAGCACTCTGAGTGACCCGAGTTACTCCCCCAAAATTCTTGGCCATCAGCAACATCAAGATAGGACGCATCCGCTTTCCTCCACGCTGACGAATATGTGTCAGTACATCAGAAAGTAGACGATCACCGTGCGTAAGAGACTGATTAAACAAGTCTATAAACTCGTTAAATTCGCGTTCAATTGGTCGTTTGATGAGCAATAATGGATCCATTTATCAGAATTTTGATACAAAAGTAATGAAAATCTCTTGATATTGGAAAATTTTTTAGTAATTTTACACGAAAATTCTGAAATAATTATGGATAGACTCTTTTTACTTGACGCTTATGCCCTGATTTACAGGTCGTACTACGCCTTCATCAAAAACCCGCGCATTAACTCAAAGGGCCTCAACACATCGGCCATCATAGGTTTTGTGAACACGTTGCAGGAAGTCCTCGAAAAAGAACAGCCTAAATACATCGGTGTGGCTTTCGACCCCCACGGTCCCACCTTCCGCAGTGAACAGTTTCCCGCCTACAAAGCCCAACGCGAAGCCACGCCTGAGGATATCCGCAAGGCAGTACCCATCATCAAAGAGTTGCTGCAGGCCTATCGGATACCTGTTCTACAAGTGGACAGTTTCGAGGCAGACGACGTCATTGGTACACTGTCAAAAAAAGCAGAATCCATCGATGGAATCGAAACATTTATGCTGACTCCCGATAAAGACTATGGACAACTGGTCAGCGATCGCGTAAAAATCTATCGTCCCCGCCATGGAGGGGGCTACGAAGTGATGGGTCCGCAAGAAATATGTTCAAAATATGACATCACTACCCCACCCCAGATAATCGACCTGCTAGCATTGATGGGCGACTCGGCAGACAATTTTCCTGGTTGCCCAGGAGTCGGCGAGAAGACTGCATCCAAACTGATTAGAGAGTTTAATTCCGTTGAAGAATTACTTCAACGCACTCAAGAATTGAAAGGGGCCCTCAAGACCAAAGTGGAAGAACATGTCGAAGACATCCGTATGTCTTACTTCCTTGCAACGATCAGAACAGACGTCCCCATCGAACTCAACCTGTCTGACCTTATCCGAAAAGAGCCTGACGAAGAAAAACTGTCACAACTCTTCGCCGACCTCGAATTCAAGGCCTTAAGCAATAGAGTTATTAAAAAAACTGAAAAGAAACAAAAAACAGATAATTCGGAACTCTCTCTATTTGAAGAATTTTCGACCGATGAGTCAGGCGATGAGAAATTTTCAAAATATGAGACCATAAAAACGACTCCTCATGAATACAAACTAATTGATAATGAGGAAGATTTGATGAAATTATATGATTTTTTCAGGACAAAAGAATTTCTTGTTCTAGATACAGAAACCACTTCCACACAGGCCATCGAGGCAGAATTGGTCGGTTTGAGTTTCTCTGTCGAGGAACACAAAGCCTTTTATGTGCCCATTTCAGCCAATCGTGAAGAAGCGTTGCGTATTGTTAATATCTTTAAACCTCTTTTGGAAGACCCCAAAATTTTAAAGATTGGACAAAACCTAAAATACGATTTAGAAGTTTTAAGAAACTATAACATTCGTCTACAGGGACCCATGTGGGACACGATGATAGCCCACTACCTGATCCAGCCCGAGTTGCATCATAACATGGACTACATGGCAGAGATTTATCTGAACTATCGGACAGTTCATATAGACGAACTGATTGGACCGAAAGGAAAAAAACAAAAATCGATGCGCGACCTCTTCCCTACAGATGTTTATGAATATGCTTGCGAAGATGCAGACATCACACTACAGTTAAAGAACAAACTGGAAACAGAACTGAAAGCACATGAATGTGAACGACTGTTTTATGATATCGAAATGCCACTGATGCCTGTATTGGCCGAGATGGAAATCAACGGTGTCTGTCTGGACACAGAAGCGCTGAAAGAAACGTCAAAAGTTTTATCCGACCGTATGATTGAGTTAGAGACCCGTATATACAAACTCGCCGGCCAATCGTTCAATATCGCCTCGCCGAAACAAGTAGGCGAGATACTCTTCGACAAACTAAAAATAGTAGATAAAGCCAAGAAGACAAAGAATGGGCAGTACATCACGAGCGAAGAGGTGCTCCAACAACTGAAGCACAAACACGAGATTGTGGCAGACATCTTAGAACACAGAGGATTAAAGAAACTCATCGGCACCTATATCGATGCCCTGCCAAAACTGATTAATCCCCGTACGGGTCATATCCATACCTCGTTCAATCAGTGCGTCACAGCCACAGGACGACTCTCCTCCTCCGATCCTAACTTGCAGAATATACCCATCCGGGGCGAGGATGGCAAAGAGATCAGGAAGGCATTTGTGCCAGAGCCTGGATGTCTGTTTTTTTCAGCAGACTACAGTCAGATTGAATTGCGCGTGATGGCCCATCTTTCACAAGATGAAAACATGATTCGCGTGTTTCAGGAAGGTCACGACCTTCACGCTGCCACAGCCGCCAACATCTACAAGAAACCTATAGAACAGGTAACCCGCGACGAGCGTACCAAGTCGAAGCGTGCCAACTTCGGCATCATCTATGGCATCACCGTTTTTGGCCTGGCGGAGCGACTTGATATCAGCCGCGACGAGGCTAAAATGCTCATCGACGGCTACTTCGAGACCTTCCCACAGGTACACGACTATATGGAACGGTCGAAGCAGGTAGCACGCGAAAAAGGCTATGTCACTACCCTCTTCGGTCGTCGACGCTATCTGCCGGACATCAACTCACAGAACGCTACTGTTCGCGGCTTTGCCGAACGTAACGCCATCAATGCACCTATCCAGGGCACGGCTGCCGACATCATCAAGGTGGCCATGATTCGCATCTTCCAGCGTTTCCAAAAAGAAGGCATCCGCAGTAAGATGATTCTTCAAGTGCACGACGAACTCAACTTCAGTGTCTATCCCGAAGAGAAAGAGCAGGTAGAGCGCATCGTGCTTGAAGAGATGCAGGGAGCCCTCGACATGAGGGTGCCGCTGGTAGCCGACTCCGGCTTTGGTAGCAACTGGTTGGAGGCACATTAAAAGGTTAAAGGTTAAAGGTTAAGACATTAAGTGAAGAATAGGACGGCTATCATAGGCGGTGGAGCAGCGGGATTCTTTCTGGCCATCAATCTGAAAGAGATGCTACCGGAGATGGCAGTCACCATCTTCGAACGAGGCCAGCGCGTGCTCAGAAAGGTGGAGGTGTCGGGTGGGGGACGCTGCAACTGTACTAACTCGTTCGAGTCCGCCACCAACCTTCAGAGCGTCTATCCCCGCGGTCACCGACTGCTGAAACGCCTCTTCAATAGTTTCGACCAGCGTGATGCCTATGAGTGGTTTGAAAATCGAGGCGTGCCCCTGATAACACAAAATGACCACTGTGTCTTCCCCCGTTCACAGGATGCCCACACCATCATCAACCTCTTTTTGAACGAGGTCAAACGGTTAGGTATCCATATCGCTACCCATACCGTCATCGACTCGTTGGAACAGTTGAACGACTTCGATTATATCTGTGTGACTACCGGAGGGCAGCCACAGGCAGAAAATCTGTCGTGGCTACAGCATCCTATCGAGAAGCCTGTGCCATCGCTCTTCACCTTTAGCATCGACGACCCGGCACTGAGAGCCCTCATGGGAACCGTCGTCGAAGAAGCCACAGCGATGATTCCAGGCACCAAACTGCGAGCCTCGGGCCCACTGCTCATCACCCACTGGGGCATGAGCGGGCCATGCATCCTGCGACTGTCGAGTTATGCTGCCCGACTGCTGAACGAACACAACTATCATCTGCCTCTGACCATCAACTGGACAGATAGCACCGAGACCGCCGTCCACCAAGCGTTGGACAATATCCGCCAACAATATCCGCAGAAAAAACTATCTACCATCCGCCCATTCAATCTCCCACAGCGACTATGGTCCTATCTGGTAGAGAAGAGTATGAAGGGTAGGGTAGAGGCCCGTTGGGGGAGCCTCAACCAGAAAGAGCAAAACAGGCTGGTCAACGTGCTGACGAACGATACGTACACCATCGCCGGCCGTGCAGCATTCAAAGACGAGTTCGTCACCTGTGGCGGCATCTCGCTGTCGGCAGTCAACACATCGACTCTGGAGAGCCGTCAGCGCCCCAACCTCTATTTCGCCGGCGAGGTGCTCGACATCGATGGAGTGACCGGCGGCTTCAACTTTCAGGCAGCATGGACCACAGCCTATACGGTGGCTAAAGCCATTGCCGAAAAGTCTATAAGCCAATAGCCGAAAAACCAGACTAAAAATGCAACTTAGGCATAACTTAAGATACCCTCAGGAAGATTTTAGCCAAAAGATTTTGCAGTCTCGCCAAGAAATTGTATCTTTGCAAATTGGATAATTATAAGTTGATTATAAAAAAACAATAAAGATATATGGAATACAACTTCAGAGAGATTGAAAAGAAATGGCAAAAGCGCTGGGTGGACAGCGGTATTTACCATGTAGTAGAAGATGAGAAAAAGAAGAAATTCTATGTCCTCAATATGTTTCCTTATCCATCGGGAGCAGGACTTCATGTTGGCCACCCCTTAGGATACATCGCTTCAGACATCTATGCCCGCTATAAGCGTCTCAAAGGCTTCAATGTGCTCAACCCCATGGGCTATGATGCCTATGGACTCCCTGCCGAGCAGTATGCCATCCAGACAGGTCAGCATCCGGCTATCACCACCGAACAGAACATTAATCGCTACCGTGAGCAGTTGGACAAGATAGGCTTCTCGTTCGACTGGGACCGCGAGGTCAGAACCTGCGATCCTATTTACTATAAATGGACACAATGGGCGTTCCAGCGCATGTTCCGCAGTTACTTCAGTACCTCATCCAACAAGGCACAGCCCACTATCAAACTGATAGAGCATTTCGAACTGATGGGTACAGAAGACTGTCATGCCCTTGGTACCGAAGAACTGCATTTCACAGCCTCCGACTGGGCTTCTTTCTCTGAGAAAAAGAAGCAAGAAGTGCTGATGAACTACCGCATAGCCTATCTGGCCGAGACCATGGTCAACTGGTGTCCCGCCCTGGGCACCGTGCTGGCTAACGACGAGGTTGTCAACGGTGTGTCAGAGCGCGGTGGCTACCCAGTGGAACAGAAGAAGATGCGCCAGTGGTGCCTGCGCACTTCAGCCTATGCCCAGCGTCTGCTGGACGGTTTGGATACCATCGACTGGAGCGACTCGCTGAAAGAAGCCCAGCGCAACTGGATCGGACGCAGCGAGGGTACAGAGATGGAATTCCAAGTGGCTGACTCCGACCGTCATTTCACCATTTTCACTACTCGTGCCGACACCATCTTTGGTGTTACCTTCATGGTACTCGCCCCGGAATCAGAACTCGTTGCACAGTTGACCACTGCCGACCAGCAAGCCGCTGTCAACGAATATCTGTCTTATGTCAAGAAGCGCACAGAGCGTGAGCGCCAGATGGACCACTCCGTCACCGGTGTCTTCTCCGGCTCCTATGCTGTCAATCCCTTCACCGGCGAGCGCATCCCCATTTGGATTGCCGAATATGTGCTGGCTGGCTACGGCACCGGTGCTATCATGGCCGTACCTGCTCACGACAGTCGCGACTATGCCTTTGCCAAACATTTCAACCTGCCTATCGTGCCACTGATTGAAGGCGCCGATGTGTCGGAAGAGAGTTTTGACGCTAAGGAAGGTATCGTGATGAACTCGCCGGCGGCCGGCAAGACAGCCCTCGACGGTTTCTCGCTCAACGGGCTAACCATCAAAGAGGCCATCGCCGCCACGAAGAAGTTCGTCACCGACCATCAACTGGGCCGTGTGAAGGTGAACTACCGTCTGCGTGATGCCATCTTCAGTCGTCAGCGCTATTGGGGCGAGCCATTCCCCATCTACTACAAGGACGACATGCCGTATATCATCCCCAAGGAATGCCTGCCCCTGCAGTTGCCAGAGATCGATGAATACAAGCCGACAGAAACCGGCGAGCCTCCTTTGGGACGTGCCAAGATGTGGGCGTGGGACACTAAGACGGACCAGGTGGTCTCTAAGGACCTTATCGACAACAAGACCGTCTTTCCCCTCGAACTGAACACCATGCCGGGCTTTGCCGGTTCGAGTGCTTACTATCTGCGCTATATGGATCCCAAAAACGAGCAATGTCTAGTCAATAAGGACATCGATGAATATTGGCGCAATGTCGACCTTTACGTCGGAGGTAGCGAGCATGCCACCGGTCACTTGATCTACAGCCGCTTCTGGAACAAGTTCCTCTTCGACTGCGGCTATAGTTGCGAACAGGAGCCGTTCAAGAAACTGGTCAATCAGGGAATGATACAAGGATGGTCCAGTTTTGTGTTCCGCCTAAAAGGCACCAACCAATATGTCAGTTTCGACCTGCTTGACGCAAAGTACGACAATGAGTCGAAAAAGCAGCGCTACTTCTACAATGGACAAGAGGCAGACCCCATATACACCGACATCAGCACAGTGGACGGCAAAGAACTGGACATCGAAAAGATACGTCAATGGATGCCTGAGTTCGAAGATGCTACATTCGTCATGAATGCCGAGGGCAAGTATATCGTCTATCAGACCATCGAAAAGATGTCGAAATCGAAATACAATGTGGTGAACCCCGACGACATCTGCAACAACTATGGTGCTGACACGCTGCGTCTCTATGAGATGTTCCTCGGGCCCATCGAGCAGTCGAAGCCATGGGACGTAGCAGGTATCGACGGCTGCCACCGCTTCTTGAAGAAACTATGGAACCTATACCAAAACGGTTTTGACGAGGGCAAGGCTACTGCTGACAATCTGAAAAGCATCCATAAACTCATCAAGAAGGTGTCGCAGGACATCGAGCAGTTCTCTTACAACACCTCTATCTCTGCCTTTATGATCTGTGTCAACGAACTGACGCAGCAGAAATGCAAGAACAAGGAGTTGCTCAAAGACCTTGTCATCCTCATCGCTCCGTTTGCGCCTCATATCGCTGAAGAGTTATGGGAAATCTTAGGCTGCGAGGGCAGCGTCTGCGATGCTCAGTGGCCTGAGTGGAACGAGGACTATTTGGTCGAGAGCCAGGTGAAGATGGGTGTGGCCTTCAACGGCAAGACCCGTTTCGAGATTCAGTTGGCTGCCGATGCTGACAACCAAGCCATTGAGCAGTTTGTCCGCAGCGATGAGCGCACGGCCAAATACGTGGAAGACAAACAGATTGTAAAGGTTATCATCGTCCCTAAGCGTATGGTGAACATCGTATTGAAGTAAATGACCATCAATCATAAACTCATACTGAAGGAGGTCGGGGATTATGTCTTCATAACCCTTGGCCTCCTTCTGTATTCTTTCGGCTTCACCGTGTTTCTCATGCCCTACCAGATTGTCACTGGAGGCGTGACGGGCATCGCGGCCATCATCTTCTACGCCACCGCCTTCCCTATCGAGTACACCTATTTCCTCATCAATGTCGTACTGGGACTCATCGCCCTTCGCATACTGGGCCTGAAGTTCCTCACCAAGACCATCTATGCCTTTACTATGCTGTCGTTCCTGCTGGGTGTCTTCCAGCAACTGATGCCCGTTGACGAACAAGGACATTTCGTGAAGATACTGGGTGAGGGCCAGAACTTCATGTCGCTGCTCATCGGGTGTATCATGACAGGATCGGCTCTGGCCATCGTCTTCCTCAATAATGGCTCTACGGGGGGAACAGACATCATCGCTGCCTCTGTCAATAAATACCGTGATGTGTCGCTCGGCACCGTCCTGGGATTTCTCGACCTGATCATCATTGGCTCCTGTCTGCTCATTCCGCAGTTTGGCGAACCCCTGCAGCGAGCCCACATGGTCGTCTTCGGCCTTTGTACGATGGTGGTGGAGAACTTCATGCTCGACTATCTGATGAACCGCCAGCGACAGTCCGTACAGTTTCTGATCTTCTCCGGTAAATGGCAGGAGATAGCCAATGCCATCGGCACCAAGATGGACCATGGCGTCACCATACTCGACGGCCACGGCTGGTACACCGGCGAACAGCGCAAGGTGCTCTGCATACTGGCTAAGAAACGCGAGAGCGTAGCCATCTTCCGACTGATAAAAATGATCGACCCACAAGCCTTTGTCTCACAGTCGAGCGTCATCGGTGTCTATGGCGAGGGCTTCGACGATATAAAGGTTAAAATAAAACAACATGAAAATAGTATTCGCAACCAACAACCGGCACAAACTGGAGGAGATACGCCAGATTCTGGGCAATAGCATCGAAGTACTCTCACTAAGCGACATCCATTGCGATGTCGATATTCCGGAGACAGGACAGACACTGCAAGAGAATGCTCTGCAGAAGGCACGCTATGTCTACAACCACTACCATATTGACTGCTTTGCCGACGACACTGGCTTGGAAGTAGAGGCCCTGCAGGGTGCCCCCGGCATCTATAGCGCCCGCTATGCCTCGATGGAGGACAAACGGTGTCAGCCTCACGACAGCGAGGCCAACATGAGCCGTCTGTTGCGCGAATTAGGAGAAAATAACAATCGGCGTGCAAGATTTCGCACCGTCATTGCGTTAATACAAAAGAAGGATGTCTGTCCCTGTGGATGCACCAGTATCAAACAGGAACATCTGTTCGAAGGCATCGTCGAGGGTGACATCACCCGTGAGCGGAGCGGGGCAGAGGGCTTCGGCTATGACCCTGTCTTCAAACCCGAAGGCTACGACAAAACCTTTGCCGAACTGGGAGCCGACATCAAAAACCAAATCAGCCATCGGGCACGAGCCACTCAGAAACTGGCAGAATACCTTTTAAAGTGGAAAAGTGAAAAGGTGGAAAAGTAAAAAGTAAAAAAGGTAAAACAATGAAAACGATGAAAACGATGATTCAACCGTGGAGTGCAAAGATAGTGAAATGGTGTTTTCCCTTTTGCTTTATGATGCTTTTACCACTTACCATATATGCACAAATAGGCTCTTGGAAGGCCTATATGTCCTACTATGAGCCACAACAGATTGTCAAGGCACAGAACACCCTCTTTGTGCGTGCCAGCAACAATCTCTATCAGTACAACCTCAACGACCACTCCATCGTCACCTACGATAAGACCAATGCACTCAGCGACAACAACATCCGGCTGATCGGTTGGAACAACGAAGCCAAACGGCTGCTCATCGTCTACGACAATTCCAACTTCGACATCATGGATATCAACGGCAACGTGAACAATTTAAGTGCGCTCTACAATAAATCAATGACGCAGTCGAAAGGCATCAACCATATCTATATGGATGGCGTCTATGCCTATCTGGCCACCGACTTCGGAGTCATGAAGGTCAACATGCAACGCTATGAAATCAGCGAGACTTACAACCTGAAGCAAACGATTTCTGCCGTGGGCATCAACAACGGCAATATCTACGCCAGAACAGCCGATGCTGTAATCGCTGCACCACTGACTGCCAATCTCATTAACCCCTCCAGTTGGAACACAACAACTGACTATCCTACCAACATCTTCGACCAAGACCTGACCGACTGGAACGAATATCTACAGGTGGTCAGCACCTTGAAACCTGGCGGCCCGAAATCAAAGTATTTCGGATTCATGAAGTTCATGAACAACCGCCTGTACACCTGTGCAGGTTTCCTTGCTCAGAATATTCCCGGAGACATCCAGATTCTTAAAGATAATGAATGGGAGATATACCAGACTGACAACATCTCCGAACAGACTGGCATTGGTTTTTATAATGTCTATTGCCTCGACTACGACCCCTTGGACGATACCCATGTCTTTGCCGGTGCACGAAGCGGACTCTATGAATTCAGAAACGGACAGTTCGTCAATTTCTTCAATAATGATAATAGCCCGATAGAACCATTTGATGGAACAAACAAAGACTACCAATTGGTTACCGGCGTGAAATTCGATACGAAAGGCCATCTGTGGATACTCAACAGTGAGGGCATCACGCAGTCGCTGATAGAACTCAACACCAACAGGCAGTTCATCTCGCATTCCGTACCGGAACTGATGAAACTCGACAATACGGGCTTCAAGAACAAGAGTAATCCCGCACTGCTCAATATGATGATTGACAGTCAGGGATACCTCTGGTTCGTCAACGACGACTGGCGCATACCTGCTGCCTACCGCTATAACTTGACGACCGGAAATATTAATGTCTATAGCGACTTCCACAATCAGGACGGCGTGGACATCGCTGTTGGCGGCGGCGTCAGATGTATCGCCGAAGACCAGAACAAGAATATATGGCTGGGCACCAACGTAGGACCCATCCTCATCGAAAACAACCAAATAGACAGTTCGTCACCTGTCTATACACAGGTTAAAGTGCCACGCAACGACGGAACCGACTATGCCGACTACCTCTTGTCGGGCGTCGACATCAAAAGCATGGCCATCGATGGTGGCGGACGCAAATGGTTTGGTACCTATGGCAATGGCGTCTATCTCATCAGTAGTGACAATATGCAGCAAATCCATCATTTCACTACTCAAAATAGCCCACTCCTGTCTGATAATGTGCTCTCCATAGCCATCAACAACACCACGGGCGAAGTGTTCTTCGGCACTTCAGATGGCCTTTGTTCGTATATGGGTGATGCAGTGACAGCGGTCGAAACAATGACTAAAGACGATGTCTATGCCTATCCTAATCCCGTCGTCAGTGGCTACGACGGACTGATCACCATCGTGGGCTTGTCGATGGATGCCGACGTGAAGATTGTATCCACCAGCGGACAACTAGTGGCTCAGGGACGCTCCAACGGAGGTACCTTCACCTGGAATGGCTGCGACCGCTCCGGCCGGCGTGTCGCCAGCGGTGTCTATATGGTCGTCACCGCCACCAGCGACGGCTCGAAAGGCACAGTCTGCAAGATTGCTATCATCAAATAATCATTCTTAAGTATGCAAAAACATCTATTCTTATAAAAAAAGATGGTTGGCTCTTTTCTCAAGAAATACATATCCCTTATCTTCATCACCATCGCAACGCCTATCATCTGTTGGGCCGCAGCGGCCATTCTCCCTACTTTCGACGATTGGACGGCAACAACAAGTCCCGACTTCAGCCCGTTCTTCATCAAAGAGCGATTTCTCTTCTACGGTTATCACTGGCGACCGTTCGATGCCATCACCGGCTATATCGTCGGTCGCAACCCACAAGCGCTCTATCCGACGTTTAACCACTGCTGTGTCGTCGTAGGACATTGTGTCAACGCCATACTCATATTCGTCGTTTGCAGCAAACTAAAATTCAGCCCGACGGCTACCAATGTCACAACACTCTTCTTCTTTATCACACCGGCTGCAATGGCCACCGTACTCGCTGTCGACGGTCTCAACCAGACCTATTCGCTATTATGGGGGATGGTGGCATTCCTGATTTACATCAGCCGTATCAGAGCAAAATACTTACTATGGATTCTGGCCATTGTTCTGGCTGCAATGTGCAAGGAGAACGGACTCATGTGGGCACTCATCTGTCCTGTCATCGCCTATGGATTCAACCTTACCGGAAAAGCCGCATTCCGAAAAGATATCCTAATCGGCGTAGCCATCATGGGCTGCTATGCCATCGCTATTTTTATACTGCCGAAAGATATTACAATTCATGAAGAATATGTGCCGACCATCACTAAAATAGCCAATAACATCGTCAAATTCCTGTTCACGTCTTTCATCACTGTCGACTATGTCTGGCTACTCCACCAAACAAGCAGAAACCTATGGCTGGCCGCCATCACTTTCCTGCTTGCACTACCGTTCCTCTATGCCATTTTTATTAAAAACAGTGCCGTCTATAAACAAAAGAAGACCCTATGCTTGCTCTTAGCGCTGCTCATTGCCGTTACTCCCCACATAGGTACTGTCTTCAGCATGATGCACACCTATGCCGGACTGTCTGTCATTGCTCTCCTCATCGCTGGCGGCATCGACCAATATGGGCGGCATCGTAAATTCTACTTTCTCTATTTTCCACTTTTCATCTTAAGTGCCGTCATCATCGACAGCCATTTATACTATACATCCAGAGAATCGGGCTTAACAGGCAAACGTATGGCTCAGCAAGCCATCAGCAAGACCGGTGAACCCGTTGATAGCGCATTTGTACTCATCGTAGACAATGGCTATCCACGCCTTTCTTCTTTTTGTGTCGTTCCTTCCGATGCATTCGGATGGGGCATCGCTGCTAAATATGAGACAAACTACCAATGGCCAAAAGTGACAAGAGACTCCACCATACAGTCAGCCCATTCAGCCCATGCCGTCGCCGAAGAAATATTGTCAAGCGGAACATTCGACTGCGTGTGGATTGTAAACAACACCGATATTGAAGTCATCAAATAATAACACACGACTATGAAGACTATCACCATACTGCTACCGGCTTACAACGAGGAAGACTCGTTCGGCGAAATCAGACAGGCTATGAACCAGGTGCTCATCGACAATCCGAACTACCAGTGGCAGTTTCTCATCATCAACGATGGCAGCACCGATCATACACTCGAAAAGGCTATCTGCCTCTGCAACGAAGATAGCCACTACCACTATCTCGACCTCTCGCGCAACTATGGCAAAGAGATAGCCATCATGGCCGGCATTGACCATACGCAGACTGATGCGCTCATCATTATGGATGCCGACATGCAACATCCAGTCAGCGTCATACCTGAGATGATCAGATACTGGGAGGAAGGCTTCGACGATGTCTATGCTCAGCGCAGCGCATCAGAAGAGTCGTGGCTCAAGCGCATCACCTCTAAAGCCTACTACAACATCCTGCAGTGCTCTACCAGCATAGCCATTCAGAAAGACACCGGCGACTTCCGACTTCTCGACCGTAAATGTATCGAAGCGCTCAAAAACATGCGTGAGACCGACCGCAACAACAAAGGTATGTTCTCCTGGATAGGATTCAAGAAGAAAGGCATCGTCTATCAGCAGAAAAAACGGATGCACGGTAAGACGAAGTGGAACTTCTACACACTCCTCAACCTGGCGCTCAACGGCATCACGTCGTTCACCACCACACCGCTCCGACTGGCATCGGTCTTCGGCATCGCCGTCTCAGCATTCGCATTCCTCTATCTCTTCTACATCATCATCAAGACCATCATCTTCGGCGACCCCGTACGCGGCTATCCTACCATCATGGTTACCATACTCTTCCTCGGAGGCATACAACTCATCGCCATCGGCATCATAGGCGAATATCTCAGCCATATCTTCAACGAGACGAAAAAGCGGCCGGGCTACTTTGTCAGAGAGTATAAGTAGAAAAACATGCAGAACAGAATGCCATATATCGACAAACTGAAAGCAGTAGCCATGCTTTTGGTTGTCATGGGCCATACACTTTTTTTCTCTACCTATCATGAGCAGAAAGCCGTCGACCCGGTGCTCAGCGTCATCTGCACGTTCCACGTACCGCTGTTTTTCTTCCTTTCAGGTTTTGTCATCTCCCAGGCTCCTACGATTAAGAAATTCCTGAAAAAAGCCTATAGGTTTCTTACTCCTATGCTAGTGGTCGGACTTATCAACGCGATGTTGATTGACAAGGTCAGCGACTTCTTTCTGAACGACGGACATAATGGCTATTGGTACCTGCTGACGCTCACCATTTTCTATCTGCTCCTCGTGCCATATCGACTGACGCATGAGAAAAGGGACATCCGAACATTTATCATCGACAGTGCTATGACATTGTTCGTCTGGGCTATACTGTATGTGGCTACCCACCCTTCAGATAGCATACTGATTTCAGCACTCAACCCTTGGGCATGCTTCGCCTACTGGCCGTTCTTTATTCTGGGATATCTGTGTCGTAAATACGGATTGACAGACACATTTTCCGACAAACGATGGGCAACGGTTGTTCTGCCTGCAACCTATCTGACACTGCTGTTTGTCTGCTTTCCCAACATCGACCGTCTGCCCATCCTGATCGACTTTACAATCGCCGCTATGGCCATTGCAGCACTGCTGTCTGTCTTCAGAACGTATTTCAACAACAGCGAAACATTAGTAGACAGGCAATTGCTATACATCGGCAACAACACGCTCAGTGTCTATATCTATCACTACTTCTTCATTCGCTTCATCAACTTGGACTTCCTCACCACCGAAAGCCTTCCCATCAAACTGATGGTCACCATAACGCTTACCATCGCTATCACCTACGCCTCTATTGCCATCGCACACATCGTACACTATATCACCCAGACGGCGCATAATGTTTGTCGTCGGACAGGTGAACACTAAGTAGGAGCGTCCCGACACATTCACGATGCTGTAGCGATAGTCGTCCAATTCATACGTGTCGGCACGATAGGCCAACAGACGCTGGTGGGGTAGTAGGGTAGAGGGGTCTTCAGGCTTCAGCAGAAACCTCAGCCTTTTGACCGCCGTGCCCTCAGGCAACCGCCACACAAACAGTTTCTGATGCTCATCCTGTTCATAGTGTCGATAAGCAGTGCTGTCGGTCGCTATGCGACTGACGACATCCTCAGGCAGAAACACCATCCGCGACTTACCATACAGGGCTGCTGCTTCACGCATATTGATGTCTTCGGCGTTGAAAGCCATATAGCAGCAATAGAAACCGAATTCGGCCGTCGGATTGACATAGCGGCGGCGCAGATAGTCCATCACCACATTTGTGCCTACAGGGGGTTGTCTGACGGAAATAAGTTCCTTTCCCGGTTGCTGCATCTGGGCAGATATGTAACGATAACAGTCAATATTCTGCTGACGCAACACAACAACAGGCACATAGACAGTAAACATGATAACACTGAAAAAGATGGTCACACGCGTCTTCCATCTGTCTGTGCTCAACACTATCCACAGTCTGACGAGCAACAACAGGGCTATGAAGTCGGCAAAGAACACCACGCGGTCAAGATTGGTACCGCAAAGGAATACAATGCCCAATGCAATCGTCAGACAGAGATATACATAACGATTCTGTTTCAGTTCTAACTTACAATGTGACTTGTCTTTTATAAAAAGGTAAATCAGCGTCAACAGCAACAGCCACGATATCTTTAGATTGAACACTATATTGACCACGCCGCTCAACAGTCTACTGAACAGCGTGATGCCTCCGTCGGCACGCAACCAAAGGGCCGGCGACGCCAGACAGGTGAACATGCCAGCGATATACCATACCATAAACAGAAAAACCGGTTGGTGCACTACGGTCTTCCGGTTGTTCAGTATATAGACCATAAAAGTGATGCTGATAGGCAGCGAGATGGCTTCATGACTATTGCCAACGAGCAGCGAGAGGGGAGCGATCAACCAATGAACGGTTTTCGTCTCCTTGCCCAGTCGGCGGAGAGACAGCAAAAACAATAAGGTGAAAAACGTAACCCACAGATAATTGAAAGTGCCCATGCTCCATAGCATCGTCGTACTTACACCACTCGATACCACAAACAGAAGAAAACAGATGCTGACAGCAGCGAACAGCCTGTCTCGCTGATGTGCTCCGATCAGTTGTACGCTCATCATGAGCACCATAACGTACATCAACGCACTGATCACCTGATATACTACCGGCGATGTCAGACACAGAAAAAACTGCCCAAGCGTATGAAACACCCACCGACCGTTCACTATTTGATAGTGCACCCATTGCGACTGCAGCAGGTCACTGATACTGCTCACCATCGTCAGCGCTTCTTCTTCATCTGACTGCCATACGAAACGATATGCCATATCGTCGCTCAATGTCGGCGCATCGAGCCATTGCAGCCAGAGCATGCCCAGAGCCGACAGTACTAAAAACGATAGATAGTGCCTGTTTCCACTCATCGTATGGTGTTGCTTATCAGTGAATAGAGTTTCCTAAGTCTGACCGACGGCAACGAGAAAAACAGACGCTTCTTCATTGGCATCTTCATACCGCTGATTCTCATGTCGTCAATAATGTCCTGATAGTATCGGCTACCTTTCCATTTATTTTTCTTTTCACATACAGCCACGGCAAACAAATTAGCCAGACGGTCGTCTAGCATATCCAACATATAGTCATCATGCATTTCAATAGGTATCGAAGCCTTCCTCAGTTCATTAAGTTCGTAGCAGTAGTCGCTTGTCCACATGAATATGTTGCTCGTATGCTCCTCGCCTTTGTTGTACACAGGCTCGAACACCACTGCTACTGCACGCTCTGTGGCAAACACCAGCCGGAGCCAGAACAGATAGTCTTCACCATTATAAATACGACGAGGCACGTCGAACATCCAGCGTGTAAGCACCCGCCGCCTGTACAGACTGCCCCACGGCACACCAATCGTACCTTCGCCTCGCACCGCCAAATGCCGAAACTCACTCATCGGTATCAACCGGCGTTCCTCGCCACGCAATGTATAACCATTGCCGAACACTATGTCTGTAGTCTTTGAAATACTGCCACACAGCAACGACAGTGCAGAGTGGGGTAGGGTATCGTCAGAATCGACAAAACACACCCATTCGCCAGTGGCCAGAGACACACCTCTCCAACGGGCCTCCGAACGGCCTTTGTTTTCTTGATGTACTACCTTTATTCTGCGGTCTCTCGCAGCATAGTCATCACAGATGCGTCCGCTACCGTCCGTACTGCCATCATCAACCAGTATCAGTTCCCAGTCTGTAAACGTCTGACCGAGCACACTCTCAATACAAGCACTGATCGTGTCCTCTGAATGATAGATGGGTATGACGACGGAAACTGTCATTTTCTCAACTCAAGCATTCTGCTAACTCAAGTATTCTGCTAACTCAACTCAAGCATTCTGTTAACTCAAGCATTCCGCTAACTCAACTCAAGCATTCTGTTGATAGGTTTCACGGCATCTTTCGCAATGGCAGGGTCTATCTCTATATGCGGCCACTCATATCGCAACGTGTTGTATATCTTCAACAGTGTGTTCATCTTCATATACTGACACTCATTGCACGAACACTCTAAACCGCTCTCGCTGATCTCAGGTGGCACAGGGATAAACTGCTTGTCAGGACACACACGCTCCATCTCATGCAGTATGCCGGCCTCTGTGGCTACGATAAACTGTGATGCACGGTTTTCCCGTGCATACCGCAACATATCAGCCGTACTGCCCTTCACGTCAGCCAACGCCAAAACAGCACTCTTACACTCTAGGTGCGCCATCACCACTGCATCGGGATAACGCTCCTTCAATTCCACTATCTTTGCCACTGAAAACCGCTCATGTACATGGCAACCGCCATTCCACAGCAGCATCTGCCGTCCCGTCACCTCGTTGATATAGTTACCAAGATTATAGTCAGGACCAAAAATCAGTTTGGCATCTTTAGGCAACTGGTCCACTACTTTCTTAGCATTGCCGCTCGTCACCACCACATCCGTCAATGCCTTTACGGCTGCCGTCGTGTTCACATACGACACTACCTGATAACCCGGATGCTCATCCTTGTATTTCTTCAAGTCCTCTGCCCTACAAGAGTCGGCCAGAGAACAGCCGGCATTCAAGTCCGGACACAGTACCGTCTTCTCAGGCGACAGCAGTTTGCAGGTCTCAGCCATGAAGTGCACGCCGCACATCACCATCATCTTGGCATCTGTCTCCGCTGCCTTGCGGGCCAGAGCCAGCGAGTCGCCCACAAAGTCGGCCACCTCCTGTATGTCTCCCACCGTATAGTAATGGGCTAGAATAATTGCATCTTTCTCCTTACAGAGTCTACGAATCTCTTGTTTCAGGTCAGTCCCTTTTTCTGCAGGCTCATCTATGTATCCCTGCTTCTTCCATTCGTTTTTCAACACCATATCATTTATTTTATTTTTTCTTTTTTTCTTAAAAAATAGAAATGAGTAGTATGATGTTCCGTTTATAAGTGCAAAACTCACAACCTTTTTCCTTGCTCATCCCGTTCTCCACTCGTGGTTTTTCTCTATCCACACCCATTGTGTATTCTTTCTCATTGATAATGAGAGAAGTGCGGACATTATCCACAATTTTACATTTCGGTGCAAAATTACAAAGTTTATATCTTTTTTCAGTAAAAAAGCGTGGAAAAGTTTCAAAAAACTCATGAAAAACTTGGTGGATATCTACACTCCTTCTGCCTCTATGGTATTTCCACTCACTTATCCACTATGTTTTCCACAGAGTTATCCACAATTTTATGCCTTTATTGCCGCTTCTATCTAAATGAATGATAATATTTTCGGTTGGTCTTGCCGTTAAAGGTGCGTTCTACTTGGTTGATTTCGGCGTATAGGATAGGCACCTTGTAGGGTTCCAGTCTCGACTTCATATGAAGGGCCAGTGCCTTTTGGTTAAGTATCTTTCCATCTTTCATGACGACCAGCAGTTTCAGAGCCTTGCCCGTTATCGGGTGGTCAACCGCCGTGCAGACACAATCAAGAACATCCGGAAAGGCAAGGGCAGCATCTTCCACTTCCGTCGGAGCCACCTTAAAGCCTGCCACATTGATCACATCGTCTTCGCGACCTAGCAGATGCAACATGCCTTCATCATCGAGCATGCCGAGATCCGACGTGTAGACGACCCCCTCGAACAAGCCTTCACCACCCCCTATGTAGCCGGTCATCACGGTTTTGCCTTTGCATGCGATAAGGCCCTTTTCTGTGATGAACACCTGTGAATGTTTCATAGGCCTGCCCAGACAACCAACCACGCACCTGCCGTCATTGAAATTGTAGGTACTGATGATGCCCGTTTCCGTTGAGGCGTAGGTGTTGTATAGGCGCGTCTTTGGCAGCAGGCGGCACAGCGTCAGCATGTCATCATGAGCAATGGCTGCTGCGCCAGTCTCTATAAAGTCTATCTTGTCGGAAAGTGCTGTCAGGCGTTCTGCACCTAACTGAAGGATAATGCGAATACTGGCGGGCACAAGAAAAGTGGCCGTCCTGGCGTCAGGATAGTCTAAGGCCTCAAAGAAGCGGTTTAGGTCTTTCAAGCCATCAACAAGGATGACGGTGCCTCCCAGCATGAACACCGGATGGATTTTCGACAGACTGCCGATATGGTTTAAAGGGCCATTCACCACAAAGGCCAATTCGCTTGTGTAGCCTTGGCCGTCAATCAGATTCTCGGCATTGGCAATGATGGCCTGATGGCTTACGATGACCCCCTTCGACCGTCCCGTCGTACCCGTGGTATAAAGGATGTCGGCCGTGCCGCTTGCTACAGTATGGGCACACAATTCACCGCTTATGCTTACGAATGCAGACTCAGGCAGACGGCTGTCCAGAGGAGCCACCACACAGCCGGCAAGATGGCAGGCAAAATATAACACTAGATATTCAACTGTAGATTGCGCCTTCAGACAGACAATCTGTCCTTCGTGATAGTCCTTCGCCTGTAGGTCGGCAACCTTCCTGACGACACGCTCGTGCAGTTCCCGGTAAGTCAGGAGATCTTCTCCGCAGACAATGGCCACCTTGTCCGGACATTGTGCCGCATAGTGTGCTATATAGTGCTCTATCATCATCATCGTCTCTGCTTTTTTTTATTTTCTTTTGACGCTTATTCCTTCTCGTTCAGTTTCTTTTCTACGAGGGCTACGATGCTGTCGAGGGTTTTGAGGTTTCGGGGTGTCGCATCCGTGGCTTCCAACTTGATGCCAAAGGCATCTGAGAGCGTCATCATAATAGTGGTGACACCGAGTGAATCCAACTCAGCAAACAGAAAGTCGGAATCGAAGTCGACCAGTGGGAGTACTTCTTCAAGCATGGTTCTAATCTCTTCTTTCATATCTTTTACAAATGTAATATTAGTTACTCGCCCTTCAGCCACGTTTCTGGCCACGCATCGTCTGTCCGCATCCCGCTCGATGACCACAAACCGCAAATCGGGTCTTTGCAGAGCCATACAGATGGCCGTCTCACCCCAGCCGCTGTTCATGCATAGCACCGTCGTGGTACCGGGCAGCAGATTTTTCTCTATCAGTCTCTGCCATCTCTCTTTCTGACTGTTGCGAAGATTTTTTTTCACCTCTCGGCTTATTTCCAAGCCCCGGTAGCGGTAGCAGTCTGAGACAAAGGCAGAGACACTACCCTTGAAGGGAAGGTAGTGTAAAGAGTTGTCCTTTCCCCAAATAGGGATGGATTGGAGTATGTTTCTGAGGGTAATGGGGCGTAGTCGCTCCTTGCCATGGTCGTAGACCAGCCTGCGGAAAATGAATGTCGGCAGAAGCCAGGCCATCAGCACTACTGAGAACATACCTATGATAGTCACCTCGGCCAGCGAATGCAGCGCCGGGTGCTTGGCGATGATTAAGGCACCGATGCCGATAAACATAATCAGTGCCGAGATGATGATGCTGTATTTATAAGAGTCGAGCATACGTCGTCGGTAGGCATATTCGTACTGGCAGCCTTCAGTCATGAAGATGGTATAGTCGTCGCCCTGTCCGAAGATAAACGTGGCCAGGATGATGTTCACTACGTTAAACTGCACCCCCAGCAGCGACATCAGGCCCAGTATCCACACCCAACTGACCGCCATGGGCAGGAAAGAGAGCAGGGCCAGTTCGATGCTGCCCATGGAGAACCAGAGGAAGACGAACACGATACAGGCGCAGGCCCAGCCGATATAGTTGAAATTGTCAGTCAGGTTGTTGACGATAGCAGACATGAGCAACGGTTCTCTACCCTCAGGCTTGTCAATCTCCTGCATTACAGATTCCACCATTTCCATGTCCTGCCGCTGTGCTTCTGTCATGTAGTTGATGTTGTGCAGGTCGGAATCGAAAGAGGCCTGCAGACTGAAATAGCCCAGCACGACTGTTAGGACGACGACCGCCCATACCAGCCACGGCTTATTCTCAAGTCTAAGCGTTCCGATGCGCTCAAACACGTTTTGTGTTTTTGTAGGTCGTTCAAACGTGTTTTGCGTTGTCTTGTGCCGCCCGCTGCACTGATTGTTCACCAGGTGGGGCAACCAAAGAAGCACAAAGACTATTGTACCCACCAGCAGGAAGGCACTGAAAAGTCCCAGGTCGCGCAAGGCTACCGAATTAAGGGGGACGAGCGTCAGAAAGGCACCGACGGTGGTCACATTGCCCACCACCAGCGGCATCACAATCTCTTTCAGGGCCGTACGCATGCTGTCCACTCTCTTCTCCTCATGGTGACAGCCCCCACTTTCTACTTCCCTCTCCTCAAGGGTAAGTGTTGGGTCTGCATTACCGGTATGCGACAGATGGGCAATGAGATGCAGCGGATAGTTGACGGCGATGCCCAATATCACCGACGAGATGCCTATCACGATGATAGATACATCATGGTGAACCAGCGACAGACAGCCCATGGCAAAGAGCCATCCCCATGCGATGCTAACGGCGATGAGTGTCAGGTGACGCACACTGCGAAAAGCAATCCACAGTAGCAGCAAGATGAGCACGCCGGCCAGCGAAACAGAGTAAATGCTGTCGGTCTTGATCTGCTTCGCATTGCCCACGGCGATGACGGGGCCGCCGGTCAGTCGGATGTCCACATCAGGATACTTGTTGCTGACGCTGTCGCCAATCGCCTCCAACATCTCTACGAGCCGACCGTTGCGCGCCGTCTCGTTGGCACCGTAAGGTGACTCGACTACTACTGTCGTCTCGTTGGCTATCACGTAGTCAGCATGATGAATAGTATCTTCCTCGTCCAATAGGTCGCAGTAGAGGTCTGTCGCCTCCTCATAATTTCCGGCAGTATCACTGAAGATGACAAAAACGCACTGGGCCCCGCTACTCTCCAGATACTCTCGGAAAGTTTCCTCCTGGCCGTCGCTAAGGGGCAGGAAGTCGGCGATGTCTTCCCGGTATGTCTGGCCGCTCATCAGCACTAGCAGTACGACAGTGGTCGCCACGAGCGATGTCCACCGCACCAGCCTGTGCCTGCCCAGCACATCGTAGAGATATAGCACAAACTTAGACATCCTGTTCTATCCTATTGGCCATTTGTTCGTATTTTGCGATATAGTGTTTCCTTATGTATGAGGCCTGTGCCTTGGTATTGCCTATCTGCGCCAACTGTTCTCTCGTGATGGGGGTGCCCACTTCCAAGTATATCTGTCCGCGTCGCAGACGGTACGAGCCTTTAGGCAGCACTCGTCCCGGTCCGTAGAGATACATCGGCACAATGTCGAGTCCCAGTTGCTCTGCTATATGAAATGCGCCCTTGTGGAAAGGCCCTATCTGGCAGTTCTTCGACCGTGTGCCTTCGGGATAGACGGCGATGCTATAGCCCCGCTCTACCAGCGACCGCAGTTTCGGCATCAGTGTGTCGATGCCTTCCGCCACCGAGTAGTACTCCGCCTCACGTATTAGCAGTCCGTAGAGTGGACTGTTCCACTCCCGCTCTTTAGTCAGGAAGACAACATCCGGCGTCAACATCATTTGGCACGGCAAGTCGATGTGCGACTGGTGATTGCAGATGATGACGGCGGGTTTTGCAAAAGCACTCACATTGGTCCTATTGGCCCCATTGGCCCCATTAGCCCCATTAGCCTCATTGGCCCCATCAGCCCCATTGGCCCCATCATAATAGGTGAAGGTCGTGCCCGGTATGCCGTGTCTGAGCATCAGAAAACGACAGGCATGATATATCAGCCTGTGCAGATTCCGTCGTTTCTTCTCTGTTATCTTTCCTATTTTTACATAAAACCAGACGGCTGGCGTGATGACGCACACACAGGCCGTCAATACCAGCAGTAGTGTGTAGACTGTTCTCGTCACATCGGCCAGCAACCGCCATAGCCGCATCGGCCAGCCATAGACAATGGCGAGCAGGCACAGCACCGTGTTGAGCACGCTGATGCGGGCAAAGTCCTTCAACGGACGGAAATGGCTCACCCGCTGTTCCATCGGCGGATAATACACACGGACAGGCATCGAGACTATCTCCACGCCGTGCCACGAGGCAAAGACTAGCAGTTCCAGTTCTGCCTCATAGCGAGAGGTCAGTAGCCTGCTCAGGCTCAGCAGTCCCAACAGCCTCAGCGCGTGCAGTTTCCTGAGCGGATACAAACGGTAGCCGCTCTGCGTGTCGGGCAGCCGGCAACCGGTCTGTATGAAGAACCAGAAATTAGAGAAGCCATTAGCAAAACTGCTGCCCCACGACCGCTCTATGCCGTCCATTTGTCTGTTGCCTATAATCAGGCAACCTGGATGCTGCTGGTTAGCCTTTAGGAAGAGGCTGATATCGTCATGATAGTGCTGGCCGTCACCGTCGAGTGTGATGGCATAGGCAAAGCCCATCTGTAAAGCCTGCCGAAAACCGTGTTTCAGTGCCGATCCCTTGCCCCGATTCTCAGCGTATTCGACGATGGTGATTCCACCGATGGCATGGAGTATCTCTGAAGTGTCGTCAGTCGAGCCGTCGTTCACCACGATGACATCACGACATTCCGTAAGTGTGGCCTTCACCACAGCAGCAATCGTCCCACCATTGTTATAGGTGGGTATCACGACACAGATGCCTCTGTCGCTAAGTTGCTGTCGCTGTTTCTCTTTAGGGTCTGTCATCGTCGTCTCTCCGTTTTTATTTTGCTATTAACATACAACCCAAAACAATCAGTATTACGCCCGTCCACCGGACTGCCGACACCTCTTCATGGAAAAAGAACATGGCTGCCACCATGCCAAACACGTAACTCAGGCTGACCATGGGGTAGGCCACGCTGAAGGGGAAGGTCTTCACCATATACATCCATAGCAGGGAGGCCAGGGCGAACAGCAGGCCGCAGGCGGCAAACTGCCAGTTCAGTAGCAGACTCCACCAGAACTGGCGCGACCATGCAAATGGCGGCATACCGGTCATGGCAAACTTCAGGAGCACCTGAGCGGCAGTGAGCACCAGGCTCTGCAGGATGGCGTAGGGTATTATCTTCCACATGACATGACGATGGCTTTAGCGTATATCGTTGGTACATCTCCGTATCCCAGATGTTGCATCATCCGACGGAACAGCGGGGTTGTCTCATTGTGACAGCCCACGAGCACCGTCTGACATCGGCCGCTCCTCAGCAACTGCTCGGCATCGTGCATTGCCCACCGCATCGAGTCGTCGTCCTGGCTGTAGGTGATGTTATACCCGTGACAGCCCAGACGGATGGCAATATGGCTGCCGATGGTGTTGTGGGTGCTCTGCATGAATCGGGTGGGACTGACCGTCGTCTCTCCCTCGTTCGTGAGTTGCAGCAGCAGTTGCTCCGAGTCTTCCAGACACCCATGGACGGTGGCGGTGATGATGGCATCGGGCTGACTGACACCTGCCTGTTTGAGGGCCTTCAGCGAGGCCAGCAGCGAGGCCTTCATGAGTTTACCCATGCGCCGTGCCTCCAGGGGTTTGACGTAGTCGCGAATCTCGGCGAGTTGCCCTTCTGTCGTGATTTCTATTTCTGCCAGGGTGTGTATGGGGCGACTGGGGCTACTGGGGCTACTGGTGGGGCTACTGGTGGGGCTACTAACTGAAAAGATGAGCGATGTGTCGTTACCTCCAAATCCGAAGGCGTTGCAGACCACGTGGTGCAGTTCGCACTCGTCTTTTCCCAACGTAGGCACGATGCCTTCAGCCATGGGTTGCGACCATCCCAGATTGGCAGGCAAGAAGTGGTGCCTTAGGGCCAGGATGCAAATCACTGCCTCGATGCTGCCTGAGGCACTCGTCGTATGTCCGGTAAACGCCTTTGTCGAACTGACCTGGGGCATCTGTGTGCCGAAGACACGCTTCAGGGCGACGCTTTCCGACTGGTCGTTGTTCGCCGTTCCTGTCCCGTGGGCATTGACATATTGTATGTCGGCAGGTTTCAGCCCTGCCATATTGAGCGCTTCGGTCATGGCGCGATAGGCACCTTCGCCGTTGGCCGACGAGGCCGTCTGGTGAAACGCATCACAGGCGTTGCCATAGCCGGTCAGGTAGGCATGTGGCTCTACGCCTCGCTTTCGTGACCCCTCTTCTGTCTCCATGACGACAAAGGCAGCACCCTCGCCCAGGTTCAGTCCGCCACGTGTGTCATCGAAGGGTCGGCAGCGCTCATGGTCGAGTATCATCAGTGAGCGGAAACCGTTGAGATGGAAGCGCGATAGAGCCTCGCTGCCGCCACAGACGGCGATGTCTGCCTCGCCGTCGGCCAGCATACGGGCACCCAGCATCAGGGCGTTGGCAGCCGACGAGCAGGCGGTGGAGACCGTGGTATAGTCGGCGAAGAGGTCAAAATAGTCGGCTATCATACGGGTGCAACTGCCGGCACTATGGTATTTCAGGCACTGACGGGCCTCTGCCGACTCTTCCAACCTACAGAACAGGCGTTCGGTGATGTCCATACCGGCAACGGTGGTGCCGGAAATCAGTACTAGTCGCAAAGCGTGCTTCTTCACATGCGCCTTGTCGATATGGGCATCGGCCAACGCCTGTCTGACTGCCAACATCCCCATCAGGGTGGTGCGGTTCACGAATGGCGCATTGGCAAGACCGAGCAGGCGGCGCATATCTTCGTTCGACAGGGGTACTTCTCCTACCGGCAACTCCTGATGGACAGACTGCAGATGCTTCATCACGCCGATGCCCGACCGCTGCGCTCTCAGCGACCTCAGCACGCCCTGCTTGTCCTGCCCGATGGCACAGAGAATGCCCTCACCTGTTATGACGATGTTCTGTTTCATCTGCTTCTGCGATTTTCTTATCTGCTATTTGGTTCGGTGTTCGTTGACATATTCCGCTATGCTGCGTATACTTTTGAATATCGCCCTTCCTTCTGCTGGGCTTGCTAATTTGATGCCGTAGTTTTTCTCTAGCATCACGATGAGTTCCAGCGTGTCTATGGAGTCAAGGCCCAGGCCGTCGCCAAACAGGGGACTGTCGGCATCAAGGTCATCGGGGGTCATCTCTTCCAGATTTAGGACCTCAATGATTTTTGTTTTCAGTTCTAAAATAAGTTCTTCCATATTCAAAATTATTTCTTCTATTTCTTATATCTATACCTTAATTAATTTCTTATATCTATACCTTATAAATAATTTTAAAGTCTGCTTCGAATGTATTCTCGTCTTCATAGTCTATCCAACCTGCCACCATGCTTTGCAGCGTCGTGTCGCAAAAGGTGGAGCGCACCACGCGGCGTATCATCGCCTCGTCTTTCTCATGCATTATGTAGAAAGAGGTCTCTCCCCGATAACCGTTGCGCAGGGCTATCTCGCCGCACACCACGTTGGGCAGCGTATAGACAAATAGCGACGGACTGGGATAGTATTCGCTGCCGGGAATGATGGTTTTGGCGTAAGCCCGGTCGGACCATACTGACGAGGTGCGGCAGAAGAGCACAACGGCCCTCTCCGTACAGTCTCTTCCTCGTGGGTTCTCCTTTGCGGTCTCTCCGAACTGTCTCTCCTGACTTAGCAGCAGTTCGCTGGCCACAAAGCCCAGTTGGCTCAATCTGTCCATCTTGTAGTATCTGGGATAGTCGCCAATATGTTGCTTATAGATAGCCGTCAGCATCCTATCGCCCATCTTTCCCACATTTTCCGTCCTTCCCGCATTTTCCGTCCTTCCCTCATTTTCCGGCCTTCCCTCATTTTCCGTCCTTTCCTCATTTTCCGGCCTTCCCGCATTTTCCGGCCTTCCCACATTTTCCGGCCTTTCGTCAATCCATACCCCGTGCGGCGTCATCCTTACCCGATGTGCCACCACATACTCCGACAGTGCCTTGCGGTTTTCCCGCAAGGAATAATCTCCCCGTCTGCAATATATCGCAGCACTACCACCACCGAAACCAGACACAATCTTCACGAAAGAGGAGTGGCTGACGGCGAGGGGATGCGACGAAATGTTCACTCGTCCTGACACGCCTCTTTCTTGAAAACCGAGCGTGCCGGGGAGCAGGCGGTGGTCTATGGCGTGCATGGTGAGGATGGTCTCCAGTAGTCCCGAGGCACCCAGCGTATGACCGAAATAGCCCTTCAGACTGTTTAGGGGTACGGCCGACAGCCCCGCTGCTTCAACGGCTTTCGACTCCATCTGGTCGTTATACAGTGTCCCAGTGCCATGAGCGTTCACCGCGCCTATTGTTGATGGGTCCACACCGGCCGTCACATAGCGGATGGCACTGCAGCAGCCCTCGCCCTTGGGCGAAGGACTGCTAATATGAAAGGCATCGTTGCGCACCGCACCTTCCGCAATCTGCCAACCTGTGGCAGCACCGTCTGCTTCAGTAGACAATATCAGGGTGGCGGCACCCTCGCCGAGGTTCATGCCGGTGCGCTCCATGTCGAACGGCCGACACGCCGTTGCCGACAAGGCTTTCAACGACTGGAAACCAGACACCACGAAATGGGTCACCACATCGCAGCCCGTTACGATGGCCGTGTCGTAACAGCCTGTCTCCAACAGCCGCCGGGCAGTCACGATGGCGGCAACACCGGAGATGCAGGCATTACACACCACCAGTGGTTCCGTGGTAACACCGATACGACGGGCTATCCTGATGGCCGACGTCCCAGGCAGCCACTGACTATTGTCGCCCGATGCCAGATAGTCAATGTTGCCCTTCGTCGTACTGACGATAAGCAGCGTACGTTCGTTGCCCACATCGATTGTGCAGTCGGCAATGGCGGCCTTCACACTCTGGCATACCAACGACTCAAACCACGTCAGGCCGTCCACCATCAGCATGTTCCGTTGGGCCTCGCTGAATCTGGAGGCACAGTAGTCATCCTCCTTCCGGCCCGAAGCACTTCCATAGCGCTGCAGCGAAGAGCGCCCATCAAACAAGGCGCGACAGTTCTCCGCTGTGGTAAGACCAAGCGGCGAGAGGACATTATCTGCTATTCGGAACACCATACATTATAATAGTTATACCATTGGGTGGGATACATTTCGAGCACACGCTCCAGTTCTTTAGCATAGGCCTGCGCCAGTTGTGCCGTCTGAACCCGTCGAGGGGCCTGACGGTCGTAGTGCAGCGGACGGACATATATCTTGTAGCGAGTTGCTCCTCGCTTCATCACGTTCACTGCCAGGACCTCGAGACCGTGCGACGTGGCAACGGCGAAGGGACCCAACGGCAGGCGTACAGGGGCACCAAGCAGTGATGTAACAACTGATTTCTGTGAACCGAACATCCGGTCGGCCGGCATGCTGACTATCTCGCCGCTACGTATCGCACGCTCTATCTCGTACAGATGACTCATGTCCTCCCTCACGGCTATCATACGGATGTTTCTGTCCGCAAAAATCTTTGTCCTATTCTCCATCACCGTCTGCTTCTCGCCATCAAATACCAAGGCGTTGATGGACTTCGAGGCCTTAAGGCTATAGCCCGCCAGTTCGTAATTGCCGACATGGGCGCTCAACTGTATAAAGGCCTCCTCGCGGCTCGCCAAGGTGTCATAGTATTCTCCGCCGTCAATGTCTACACGAAACCGTTTACCACCATATATCGCAAAACGGTCTATCACCACCTGACCGAACAGGCAGTGGTTGCGATAGGCACTACAGAAGGCTTTCATACGACCCATGCCTCGGCGCTCACGGAAATAACGGTAGATGAACCTAAACCCGGGCAGAAACATGCAAGGGGGGATGACGAAGACGGCGGTAAAGACATAGACGATGCGAATGTCGATGACGCGCAGCAACTTGACAAGCCACTTGTGCATCAGGCTGTTACCATAAGTAGTGCCTGCCCACTTCCTTCCGTTCCTTTGCTGTTTTGTCATCGCTGCTGCCTTCTTAATGGGATTACTCCAGTTTGCACACTACGACAGAATGGCCCTGCCCCAAATGGTCGTAAATCTTCTCTATCAGCAACCCCGACCTCTCGATACACCACTCCAGGTCCGACGTGTGGTACATCTTACTCTTACCATTGGCCAAGGCGGCAAAATACATACTGGTCATCGTCAGGCAAAAAGCAGCGGTCTCAAAGCGCTGACGGTCCCACAAGGTCTCCATGATGTAGAGGCGAGTCTGAGAGGTCATGGCTCGTTTCGCTCGGCGCAGTATGCTGACAATGTCGTCCATGCTGAAGCAGTCGAGGAACTGGCTCATCCAGATAGCGTCAAGGCCTCCCTGGCGTACGGGGAATGTCGCTGAGGGGTCGAGCAGGTTGATGCCAACGCCATTAATGCGCTCTGCTCCCTGCCGGCCACTGATGTTCTTCTCCATCAGCCTGATCTGCTGGGGCAGGTCGAGAACAGTCACCTCAACATCAGCATCGTGACTGACGCATAGAAGGGCCCATTTGCCGGTGTTGCCGCCCACGTCGTAGAGGCTTTTCACGTGATGCTCGTCGAACAGGATTGACAATGCCTCAGGAAACGAAGAGTCGCTGTAGAAATGGTCGAAGCCGAACCAACTCTTCTGTACCTGCGGCGGCAGACTTGAGAGGCCTTCGTATATGGTGGACCATTCGCCAAAAAGTTTCAGCCCCTCAGGCTTGCCGTTGACCAGCGACTCTTCCAGACGATACCACCCTTGGTAGTTCACGTCGTGGTTGAAGTCGATGTTCACCCGTGTGGCCGGGTCGTTCAGCAGAAACCATCCCGTCTTGGACAGCGTGAATCGCTCCGTCTCGGTGTCCACCAGCAGTGTGCCGATAGAGAGCGAGGCTTCCAGCAGGCACTTCACGGCATAGTCGGAAAGACCGGTGCGCTCGCAAATTTCTGCCTGCGTCAGTCCATCGGCAGCGTTTCTGATCATCTCGAAGATGCCACGCTTCAGCATGATTCGCGATACCTGGAAGACCACGGGGCCCCAGGCTATCGCCTCTGCTGCTCTTTGTGCCTCGAGGGCAGAGAGCCTTTCCTGCGTATATCGCTGTTCTAGTGATGGTGATAGTTTCATACTTTTGCAAAGTTTAGAATTATTCGCGGCAAAGGTACTGATTTCGGTACTGATATGCAAATTATTCCACCACTTTCTGCATCTTTTTAATAAATAGGTGACGAAATAGAAATAATTTTTGTACTTTTGCCTTCTGTAAACAAAACCTATTTACTGTATTTTTCCCAAAAATTCAGCTGCCGTCATAAAAGGCAGTTCACAGAATGGTGCAAAGTCTTTCCCGTTATTAGTTACGATGACATCGCAATTGGCTGCTTTGGCACACTCATACTGGAGCGCATCCTCAAAATCGTCAGCATAGAGAGCCAAGCCCTCGTCAAGTTGAATGCTGTCAGTAGGAAGAACCAGAATATCTTCGCGCATCAGTTGAATGAGGTCGTAGATTTCCCTCTTTGGATGATGGCGGAGAATAAAACCCATATTGGCATAGGAGAGATAGGACGCACATACCTCGATGACCCCCTTCAGACCCAAGGCAAGAATCTTCTCTGCGTCGTCTGCATGCTCTCGTCCGAGTCCAAAGTCAAGCAGGATATTGGTATCAAGAAACACGCGCATCATCTGTTCACGATATACTGTATTCTTTCATCCTTCATGTCCTCCTCCGTTAAGTGGATGCAGCCACGCTTACGACGCAGCTTTTCAGGAATCTCCAAATCGTCCAATCTGATTTTCGGACTGTCGTTGGCAGACTGTGATTCTGACGATATAGTTCTTAGGAAAACCAGAACTTTCCTGATGGCCGTGTTATTGTCGAGCAACGGATTAATCTCGCGAAACAACTCTTCACGCAACTGAACATTTGTCATAACTATAAATATTTATTTGATTCCGGCTACAAATTTACACAAATTCCGTCAGTTTCCAAGCCTTTTGGCCGGTAATTCTGCATTTTCCCACATCTTTTTAATAAATAGGTGACGAAATAGAAATAATTTTTGTACTTTTGCAGGTGCATTGCGTCTGTTGCCCAAGTCGTAGAGATGAAGAGGACGACACGAAAGGATGCGGTGCAAGACATCGTGGGTATCAAAAGAAGAACTCGTGTTCTCTTGTCGAATGACGTTTGAAGTATAAAGGCTCCTACCAAAAGCAAATTGTACTAAATCAAAAGACAACCGTTCGAGAGAGTCACGTCTGTATAGGCGTGCTCTTTCTATGTGTTTGTCTTTTGGGCTATCTGTGGTAGGAGCGGCCTATACTTCGAATACATTGGAAAGATGTTACGCCTTCTTTTTGTGCCCTGGTGTGACATAGAGAGACTGAAAACCAGATTGCTAACAGATTTAAAGCTCCTACCAAGCATGAAGAATCTAATTGACAAATCTGAACTCATCAGCAAGTTGCAGACCTTGGAGGGTCTCAGCAACGACGAGCGTAGCAGCCTCATCGGACTGTTGCGTGAGCACAAGAAGTATGGGCTGGTGTGGGAAGACAAACCGGAAGACGTAGAGGAACGGCTGCGCGAGTCGCTGCCCGTACTGCGCGAAGTGAAGGACAAGGCGATATTGAGCGACGAGCCTGATGCGCCTAACCATATACTGATTGAGGGTGACAACCTGGAAGCCATCACTGCCCTCAGCTATACCCATGAGGGCAAGATAGATGTCATCTACATCGATCCGCCGTATAATACGGGCAACAAGGACTTCGTCTATAACGATTCGTTTGTGGACTCGGAGGACAGCTACCGTCACTCCAAGTGGCTCTCGTTTATGAGCAAGCGCCTGAAGATTGCCAAGAAACTGCTGTCGGACAAAGGCGTTATCTTTATTTCTATTGATGATAATGAGCAGGCGCAGTTGAAACTTCTGTGCGATGAAGTGTTTGGAAGAAATCAAGAGGTTGCTCATTTGATTTGGCAAAAGAGAAAAGGCGGAGGAAATGATTCCGTCTTCGTTGGTACTGACCATGAATACATTCTCGCTTACAAAAAAAGAACAGAAGCAAACGAAGCAAAATGGAGAGTTCCCTATGATGCAGAATACCTAAAGAGATATAAGTTTGAAGACAACCGTGGACGATATTATTATGACACGCTATCGAGGCCTGGACTAAATAATCCTATTATTTACGATGTTGTTTGTCCTGACGGGTCTATCATTAAAGATGGAACATGGCAGATATCAAAAGAAACATTTGATGAGGGGTTAAAAACTGGAGAGGTGGACTTTGTTAGGAACAAAAACGGAGGTTTTACTGTAATGAGAAAAGTACGTGTACCTGAAGAAGGTAAGGTGTTCAGAAGTATTATTACAAATGTTTCCAATAAAGATGCTGCTGATGATATGGAGAGGGTGCTTGGTAACAAAAAGGCGTTCTCAAATCCTAAACCCCAAGTCCTTGTATCTCAATTATTAGAATTGCCTTTTAATTCCAAGGACTTGACCATCCTCGACTTCTTCGCCGGCTCCGGTACCACGCTCCATGCGACGATGCAGTTGAATGCCGAGGATGGAGGGCACAGGCAATGCATCCTCGTGACGAATAACGAGAATAACATCTGCGAGGAGGTGACCTACGAACGGAACAAGCGGGTGATACAGGGCTACACCACGCCCAAGGGGCAGAAGGTGGAAGGACTGAAGCAGAACTCGCTGCGCTACTACAAGACGGACTTCATCTCTCGCGACAGGACGCAGAAGAACATGCGCGATTTGGTGGCTGCTGCCACCGACCTGCTGTGCATCAAGGAAGACCTGTATGAGGAGCAGGAAACGTTTGGGCGGTTTAAGCTGAAACCTCAGCTGGCCCGATACTTTCGCTCCAGCTCCGCTGGCTTGCAAGGCAAGAATGATGGGCAAAAGCACATGCTGATTATCTATCGCGAGGAACTGATAGACGAAATAGCGGAGGAAATAAAGCACCTTGACTTTGGCGGCAAGTGCCTGAAAATCTATGTATTTTCACCAGGCCGCTATCCGTTTACCGACAATTTCCGCGAGGTGGCCGACAAGGTGGAACTGGTGGCGCTGCCTGCAGCCATCTACGATGCCTATCAGAAGGTGTTGCCCAAGCGCAAAGAGAAGTTGTTTGCAGAAGCATCAGAGGAACAGGAAACAAAAATCCCTGCCGACCTATTTGAGGGGCAGGGAGTATAATGACAGAAGAGATGACATACTTAGGCTCTTACAACAATCAATTAGAGATTTTGAATAATTTGGTCAATATATTGATCAGATACGCTGGAGATTTCTTTCTTGTCGTAAATTGTAAGAAGGTTAACGCAAGTATCCGAAACCTCAACGACGGCATTCAGAGTAATAACCCGAAGCCCGCCTCTTTTACCACTGCCTTTACTTTGAACGCCGAGACGGATCTTGCGCTTACCGCCTCCAAGCGAAACTCCTATTTCAGGGTTCTTCATCAACTCGTGCTGAAGACGATTGATGTCATCAGCAAGCGAACGATAACGCTTGGCCAGGCGTTTGGCTTGACGGCGGAACTCTTCCGTATAGTTGAAAGTCACCATACTGTATTATGCCTCTGCTCTCAGTTCTTCAACAAGTGCGTCGAGATTCGAAAGGTTCTTACCTGCAAAGCGACCTTCTTGAGCCTCGCGATACCCTCTCGTAATAGTCCCTTCAATAAAAGCCTTCTCTTCGTCAACAATAGATGTGGACGTAACCAATTTGTCAATGGTAACGCCTTTGATTGCACCCAAAATCTGTTTCAAACTTGGAACAAGGCTTGCATCTTCAATATTCAAAACAATCTGCGTCATAACTCAACGTATTTTGATTTCTCGCTGCAAAATTAACAATAAATCCCGAATAAAACAAGAAAAGCGATGAAAGATTCGATTAAGAGAGAGCAAAACGAGTTTAATGGTTTTGCCGAGCGTGTGAATCTTCGCACGAAGTGCAAAGAAATAAAATATCAACAGAAGTATGTGCGCAAGTTGGTGGACGAGACCATCGACCTGCTGCGCCTTAGCGGCCACAGGAAGACTTTGATATAGCCATACGCCATCATCGACCAAAAATCCTTTGACGCAGAGATTCAGAATTTGAAGAAAAAAAACCGCTGAACTGATTTGCTAACCCGATTACGGTGCTACTCTTTCATTTCAGCGGGAGGAATGTGTTTCCTTTCAGTTTGCAACTGATACGAACTTATTTCCATACTTCCAAATTTTGGAGCAGCGAAAACAGAGAAAAATTCATTTTTCTTTGTTGAGTCGCGACAAAATTCGCTGAAAGCACATTTTTCCGCCCATTTCCGCATCTTTTTTATAATAAGGTGGCGAAATAGAAATAATTTTTGTACTTTTGCAAGCATTAAAGGATGCCCGTGAGGTGTTGATTTTGAAAAGCAACAAGTTTCTGTCCGTGTCCCGACAATTCGTAGAAGGGCGCGACTACATCAAGATGTTTATGAAGCGGTACCTGAAATAGAAAAGAGCCGCAATGTAGCGACTCCTTCAAAATGGGTAGTGTCGATTTAGTCTTGCCCTCTCGGGATTCTGCCCGGATAGCCAAGAGTTCTCTTCTTGACGCTGCAAAGATACGCATTTTTTCCTTATCTTCCTAATTTTTCCGCCCCTTTCCGCATCTTTTTTGTAAATCGGTGACGAAATAGAAATAATTTTTGTACTTTTGCAAGCGGTTCCGGGAGAAATCCGGACCGATGATGCATGGCTTATTGATACGCACTTAACCGAAAGACGTCGGAAATCTATTAGGGAATAGTTCGTACTTTGAGCAGAGGAAGACCAAGGAGATTGGTTTCCCCACTCGCATATAATAGCTTTGCACACGCCTATGGCGTGTTGCAGCCTTATTTGCGAGCGGGGGTTCCCAATTTCCGACGTCTACCCCTCAGGTTAAGTGCATAAGGATGACTTCACGCCATTTTTGTGTCCTTTTCCTTTTGCCGTTTTTTGAGAAGGAACTTAAAACAATGAGTACGAACGAATGTATAAGATAACGTGGGACAAAGAGACGGGCGGTGTGTTGCTGCACTCGCGGATTGTTGAGGGCACGCTGGGCGTGTCGCCTCGTCCTGTGTTCTTCGAAGAACTTGATTTGCTGAAGCTGAACGAGCTGGGCTGGGAATACCCTCACTCGAAGGAGCCGTTGCTTTGGGCTGTCAACAAGCAGTATTGGTATCGGGGTGAACTGATGTTCGAGGCCAAGGACGCCAATATCTATGATGCCGCTACGGTGGTGTTCCAGCCAGGACGGGAGAAGATGACGCTAAAGCCAGTGGATGTGAAGACGATGCTGGCAAAGAACCACGACTTCATGTTCCTCTTGGAGAGCGAAGCCATTGAGTTCATCCGTGAGACGTTTAGCCAGTATGCCGGAGCAAGAAAGAGTGTGGAGCGAGTCGCTGCCAACCAGATGGACTATGAGGCTTTGGCTAAGCGCATGGAGAAAAAGACCAAGCAGAAGATGGCCATCGTGAAGGAAGATTGCGACAGCTTTGAGATTATGCCACTCAATACTGCTGAGGAGCAAGGGAAAAAGGTGTTCCATACCACGAAGATAGATAAGTTTCTGGCCTCTTTCTCTGGCGGCAAGGACAGTCAGGTGGTACTTGACCTCTGCACACGAGCCATTCCCAGCACCGAGTTTGAAGTCATCTATAGTGATACCGGCTACGAACTACCTCCCTCTTTGAAGCTCTATGAGCAGGTTCAAGAGCATTACCATAAACTGTTTCCCGACTTGAAGTTTTCAATGGTTCGAAATCATGAGAGTGTGCTGAACTACTGGGATAAGATTGGTACGCCAAGTGATACTCATAGGTGGTGTTGTACTATCATGAAAACCGCACCATTATATCGCTCTTTGAAAATCGAAGGAACCAACAAGCAGGCTAGAGTTCTTACATTTGATGGAGTAAGGTCGGAAGAGAGTGTAAGAAGAGGAGGATATGCAAGAGAAGGTAAAGGCAAACACACTTCAATCTATAATGCGCATCCCATTCTCAACTGGAATTCCGTTGAAATCTTCATGTACCTGTTTAGACACAAACTTCCTATAAATCTTGCTTACCGATTTGGTAAAGCTCGAGTCGGTTGCGTCATCTGCCCATTCTCAACGAAATGGGATGACATGATTTCGTCTAAGCTGTACCAAAACGAATTAGCACCATTTACCAATAGACTTATCGCTTGGTCAAAGAGAGCCAATATCACTAAGACAGATGAGTTCATGAAAGAACGAAACTGGAAACTAAAGGCTATTGGTGATACTCATCTCCTTCTGACCAAAGTTTTTTTTACCGACGGTAAAGGTCAATTCGTCGCAAATGTAAAAGCATCACAACATTCTATCTATGATTGGTTGTTTGCCTTATGTGAGTATTCACTAATCAAAGAAGGCAAAAAAGAAAGAGGAACTCTAAGATTTGGTGACGTATCATACAATTTTGAAGTCGTATATGGTGATAAAGATGGAGATTACACATTAACAGTAAATGACGTTGCAGACCCCAAACTAACCTATTTGCTACGAAGAGTAGTTTATAAAAGTTCGTTTTGCGTTCATTGCGAGGTCTGTGAGGTAGATTGTCCAACAGGCGCTTTAAGTATATTGCCAGATACGATAATCAACAGAAGCACATGTATCCATTGTCACAAATGCTTAGAACTTCATGATAATGGATGCATAGCTGCAGATTGTATAAGAATGATTAGAAATATGAACAATAATATGGAAACAAAAATTCAAGGTTATAAAACTTTTGGTATGAGACAAGAGTGGTTGGATGAATTCCTAACAGACCCAGAATATTTTTGGAAGGATAACACTCTTGGAACAGCTCAAGTTGATGGCTTTAAGGCGTGGCTTAAGGATTCAGAAATAACCGACTCAAAGAATAATTTGACTGAGTTAGGAAAGTTCATCAGAGATGTTAAAGACGATGAATTGAATCTTGTGTGGGAGATTATCGTTACAAATCTATGCTACAATTCATTTATTTTCAGATGGTTCGTGAATAACATAAAACCTGCTCATCCATTTGATCGTAAGTTGTTAGAAGCATTAATCAATGAGCAGGGATATGGAAGTTCAGGCAAGACAGTTGCAAATGCAGTCGCTGCTTTTCTCCAAACCTGCGAATACTCCCCTGTCGGGGATGTTTTGGGCTATGCTTTACCATTGGACGCAAAGAAAATGGAACGTGGCATCTATAGTGAGATAACCAATGCAGGTTTGGCATATAATCTTTACAAATATGCAGAAAAGAGAAATGTACGCTCTCTTAGAGTTGCTGATTTTTATTCTGATGAATGTGAAAACGGGCCTGCAAAAGCTCTGGGAATTAGCAAAACTACATTTGTTAATGCATTAAAATCCCTTAATTCTCTTGACAATCGAGTCCTTATAGCAGAATTAAACATGGGGCTTGACAGCATAACCCTAAGGGAAGATTTGAATAGCCTCTCTTGTCTTAAATCACTCATATGTTGATGGGGTTGAAAGTTTCATACTACACAAATCTAATTCTCTCAACTGGTAGAGGATATAACAAGGGCTTACCTTCTAACGCAAAGCCTTTATATCTTATCGCCATTATAGATGGAATCTCATGTGGTGACATCATGGGGAATAAATTACATTTTAATGAAACTCTTTTGAGCCTGTATATAAATACATGTAAGAAATTAGAACCTTGGAGAGAAGCAGCAAAGTTTTATAAGCCGTTCTTTCATATGAAAAGCGAGCCTTATTACTTCATAAAATGGAAAGATGGAGTAAAGAATATCAATGCAAGTCAAACCCCTTCCGCCAAGTACCTTCGTGAGAACGTGGAATATGCCTGTTTAGACGATGAGTTGTGGGAACTGCTACAAGATTCAGAGACGAGAAACGAACTGCGAGAAGCCATCATTCAGCATTTCATAAAACAAAGAACGTAAAGAATAAGAACAAATCAAACGACAATAGCTATGCCTTATAGTAAGATAGTGACGCTTCGCAACATGCGTCCAGCATACAACATCAAGGAAGAAGGTCAGGGTGAATGGAAATCGTTCATTGCCAACGACCAGTTCAACGACATATTGATGAAGACTATCCGTGCTGTGCGCAACAATGATGCAGACACACACAAGTCGATATGGATAGCAGGAACATACGGAACGGGAAAGTCACACGCCGGATCGGTGATACAGCACCTGTTGTGTGACCCCGTAGATGACATCCGAGAGTATGTGGAGGAAGAATACCAGAAGTCGAAGTATGACATCCTGCGCGATTCGTTACTGCAATTACGACAGACCAAGCGACTCTTCCCCGTCAACATGTATGGTCAGCAGAGCATAGCACACGAAGAGGACTTGTCGTTACAACTGCAAAGGGAAATCAAGCGCTCCTTGATATCAGCCGGTATAGACCTGACTGTACATACAGACTTCGATATGTATGTGCAGCATATTGAGAGCCAGCCCGTGTTCTGGGAGAACCTGATAGAGCAGAACGCGCAACTGGCGAGCGTAGCACCAGATGTTCATAAGCTAAAGCAGCGACTGACAGCAGCAGATACCGATGTGCTCGACTATGTACGTCAGGCATTACGTAAAGGAGGCTACGACATCCGGCTGCAGAGTAACAATCTTAAGCAATGGATTTTCGAGGTGCAGGAAGCCCTTCGTGAAAAGACCAATTACAATGGATTGCTTATTATTTGGGACGAGTTTACCGAAGTCATGACCTCTGCCATCGGTTCACGCCTGTTGGTACAGCTCCAGGAAATATCAGAGGCCATGATGAACGAAGAGAACGACTCTTATTTCTTGTTCATCTCACATCCCTCTGCGCTGAACTCACTGAAAGAAGAAGAGCGCGAGAAGACTAAAGGCCGCTACCACTATGTGACATACAACATGGAGCCTGTCTCGGCATTCAAAATCATGTCGAAGAAGTTCAAGATAGTGAACCCGTCACTCTATGCGATGCGACAGGAACGTTTCTTTGGCATTCACCCAGAACTGCTTGACTTGTTTAGCACCACCAGTGCGGACACAGAGCAGACCAAGGAAAATATCAAGAACCTTTTCCCTCTGCATCCTTGTACGGCTAACCTTGCCACCTACTATGCGCGAGAGGCTGGCAGCAGTAGCCGCAGCGTGTTCGAATTTATTGCCAGCGACTCTGTGAGGAACTTCTTGGAGGATGAGGATGCTTATAACCAAGATAGGACCATTACAGCAGATTATCTGTGGGACTATGTGCAGGAGTATTTCGAGAGCGATGCAGCAAAGTTTGGTGCCGTCACCGAACGCTACAACAGTCACCATCTGTCTGTTGAGAGTCAAGGGGAGAACTATCTGAAGGTGTTCAAAGGCATCCTGCTGCTGAATGCTCTAAACAACATTGCCAACAGCGACACCGTCACCCCCAGTACAGAGAACATCGAAAACCTGTTCTTGGGAACAGAGGTGGAAGGACAGCTGGAAGAGATACTCGACTTCTTCAACGACAAGAGTATCATACAGCGTCAGCCCAATGGAAACTTCTCCATCCTATTCACCGCCCTGCCTGGCGATGAGATACAGAAAATCAAGGAACAGCTGAAAGCCTCCAGTTTCCTTTATACCGACCAAGTCATCAAGTTTGGTACTACGGCAGAGAACTTCTTCATGAGAAACTTCTCGCAGGTGGCACGTCCGTTCAGTTTCCAGTTCTTCAGCATACAAGGCAATGAATATACGCTGATGAACCGTATAGAGAATGCCAAGCGGATGGCACAGCCCTACGAGACTTTCATGGTCATCATGGTAGGGCGCGACACACAAGAGCTGATACAGTTGAAAGACATTGCAGAAAGGAATAGTGAAGACGAGCGTTACCAGACTATTGCTTTTGTGGTGATGGAAACAGAAATGGGTACCAAAGAGTATGAGCGGTTTATAGAATACCAGGCCAACGCCCAGGTAGCACAGAGCCACAACTTGCCCCAACAGCACCAGACATACACCAAACAGGCGTCAGAAATGATTCAGCAATGGGTAAACAAGATGCGAGGCAAAAACGTGACGTTCTATCTGAACGGAGAAAGCATGACCATCGTAGGCAGCAAGATGACAAGTACCATCAATGCTGCCATAGCCCCAGCTATATTCACCAGCGGACCTGAATCTTTGGAGTCTATCAGAACCAAGAGTAGCACCACTTATTGGAAGAAAGCATCGGTTAAGGCTACGGTGGATGCTGTGCTGAACTATAACACGAAGCAAGACATTCTGGATCGTTGTGGCGGACCTGCCCGACATGTGGAGTTCCTGCTGCAAGACAGCGTGGACGACAACCTGCAATGGAAAGACACCGTATCGCCCAAGCACCCGCTGAAAATGGTGTGCGACTATGTGGACGAATGGCTTAGCGGCAGACATACCAGCAAGAACCAGAGTTTTAATCTGGGTGAGAAGTTGATAGGACTGACGGAACCTCCTTTCGGACTGTTCCAGAGTTATGCGCCTATGGCAATGGTGGCCTTCGCCATGCGGAAATACGTCAACGTCATCTTCGACACCAACGGCAAGCAACGTACAGCCCAGCATTTGGTAGACGACGTGGTGGAACTCTTCAAAGCATGGGAGAGTGGCAAGACCAGCAATAAGCTGAACTTTATCTTTGAGAGCAAGGAGGCAGGTCGCGTCAGCAAGAGCCTCATCAGGATGTTCGGGCTAAACAAGTTGAAAGGCTATTCAGACATAAGCAGTCTGAAGGATGCCCGTTGGGCGGTGCTCCATGTATATTCGAAAGAGAAAGGCTATCCTCTGTGGTCGCTGAAATATACCAGCGACTGCACGGGCGACATGAAGGAGTTTATCGACAACCTGATGAAGGTGGTGACAGACCCAGAGAGCATGAAGAACCCCAAACTGCTGGAAGCCACCATCAATGGGTATGACATGCTGAAGACAGACTTTGGAAATCTGCTGTTGCCTCAGGAGAATAACTTCCAGAAAGGCTTTGTGACCTACATGAAAGGTGTGGAAATCGTAGATGTGAAAGAGGAAGAAGTTGAAGCCGCCATCAAATACCTGCACGGACACTTGGAAAGCGAAGTGGGTATGTGGACGGAAGAAGAGGTGAAGGACAAACTGAAGGACTGGCGAATGACCACCATCCAGCCTGTACAACCGGTGCAACCCTTCCAACCAGCATCCATGCCAGGAGCGCCCCAACAACAACCCACAAGTCTTGGAACACAATCCATAGTCCCCGCTCCCGTTATTAGTCCAGACGACCTGAAGAAGAAACGTAACAAAGCCATCAACCGCGTGAACAATAGCGACGACCTGCGTCAGGCTATAGAGAACATGATTAATGCAGAAGACAGCAACGTAATAGACATTCTGTTGAAATATGTATAAAGAACCGTTCAGAGATTTAGAGGACCTGAAGCGTCATGTGGAAGAGGACAAGCAGGCGAAAGGTGTGGGAGCGGCAACGCTGGACCGATACCCTATACGCTTTGTGCTGTTCGACAACTTCCGTGAATGTTTTGATTTCGTGGAGTATCTGCAAAGTGAGCGAGGTGCCCATGTGGAGAGTGTTGACCGATGGATAGACACAAACTATCCCGACCTGATGATAACGCATGTGGAACTGGCAGAAAGAATACAAGAACACATCAAGAAGAAGAGTCCGCACGACTGCGTGATAGCCCCCTTCTCTGAACTGGCCCGTTTCTACGATAACGACAAGAAAAAATCGTTTGACGCCCTGCTGAAAACCATCAAGGCTATACAGGCCAGTGGCGAAGGCGTGGAAAGCCATCAACGCGTCTATATTCCGCTGGTAGGTTTGGAAGGCAAGATGGAAGCCTTCAAGGAAGATACGCAGATCAACATCTGGCGACTGGTATCGAAAGAGAAAGACTTGACCTACAAACTGATACTAACCGACAGACAAGACTTCGGAGTGAAAGGTCTGGAGGCCAATTATACCATCGTGAACAACATACGCGAATGGCTGAACATCTGGAAAGACAGCAAGCAGCAGGTGTCGCCCCAGATTATATGCAAGTCGCGTGCTATATACGCCAATGCCGTGTATGCGCAGCCCGACAATGCTTTCAGCTATGAGACCTGCCGCAATGCCTACGAGTTTCTGGCACATGGCCTGGGACTCAATTTCGGAGGCATACAGCCACTGATGAGCGACGGCGACAATTGGGAACGTCTGGCAGAAGAGATAGATGTCAGTACAGGGTTCAGCTTTACGAAGTTTGTGAAACAGCATTTCGGTATTGACGATATAGAGAACCACAAGGACTTTATCCGTCTGTGGTTTAGTCATCCGGCCATCTTCGACCGATGGCTATTGGCCCGCTATTATGACAACAAGGAGAATGGTCAAGGTTACCTGTGCCGTGTGCTGAAAGCGACAACCAACTACGGCACGAACGAACTGTTAGAGGCGATGGCAGGAGACATTTCAGAGATTACAGCAGAGATGGACATACGCCGTTATTGCCTGAAATACGCAGCCCAACAGAATGTGCTACTGACGGAAGCGGCAGAAAGCATGGTGGCGAAGACACTCCAGGCACTACCCGAGAGAATGGGCTATACGAGTGCGCTGCGATATTTCACCGGCATTACGCGCAAGGAGAAAGAAATCGCCTTGCAATGGTTGGGTCAAGGAAAAATCATGGCAGACGACTTGGAGAGTTTCTTCCCAGACTTGTATTGCTATGCCGCAGAAGGAATCGGAGTCAGCGCAGGTGTGCCAGACTGGGTGAATGGCTACATCGAGAAATACAAACGGGCCAAGTTGGCCAATCGCTATACAGAAGAAATCAGCCAGAGCATACAACAACTGAACGAGACAGAGTCGAAGTTCGATCTGTGGTATAACAGCTTTAGTCCTGTTTATACGCTGCTGAAGAACCGTGGCGACATCGAAGTTTTCTATTGGATTGACGGTCTCGGTATCGACTGGATACCGCTGGTGAAGCAAATCGTAGCAGAGCATAAAGAACAGCAGATATATCTGAACGAAATAAAAATAGCAAGAGCCAAGTTACCTACCAAGACCGACATCAACAAAGCGGAGTTGCAACGACTGTTGCCAGAAGGACAGGTGCTGGAGAAATACGGAGACCTGGATGCTCAGGCACATCGTACGGACAACATCAGCCCCTTTACCGTTATCAAAGAAATAGAACTGGTGAGGAAGAGCATTGAGAACATCCTGCAATTATATATAGGTAAAAAGATAGCCATTATTTCAGACCACGGACTGACCTACCTCTCACAGATGCAGAGTGGCAAGAACCTGACGGGAGTGGATAGTGACCATCACGGGCGAATAGCCATCAGGAAAAAGGCCGGAAACGATGCAGACAACAGCTATTTCCGACTAGAAGACGGCAAAACGCTTTGTGCGTTGAAGCACGAATCGCTATGCGCAAAGGTTCCTGCAAACCAAGGAGCACATGGTGGCTGCACACCTGAAGAGGTGCTGGTGCCCATCTTTATCATCAGTAGTGCGCCTGCACCCACGAATTGGTCGGCACAGTTGCTTACCTACGAGATAAGCGGTTCTAACCCCAAGGCACAGATTGAGATTAAGAACCTGCCATCTACCGATGTACCACACGTCAATTATAATGGTAAGGTATATCAATTGCATCATCTTGGAGGAGATGTGTACGAGACCGATGACTTGATACTGGATGCGAACTGTCAGGATATGTCTTTGCACATCGGTGACGTAGAGCGCCCGATGAAGATAAAAGTCAGCACGGGCGTTCAGGAAGACGATTTGTTTGGTTTTTAACTTGAAAGACGTATGAAAGAAGAAATATGCAATAAAATTAGGCAGCACTTTTCTGCCATGTCCATCTATAAAGACCCTGCATCTACGGGTAGTCTGTTTGTAGGTCGTAATCTTCCTGCCTTCGTGAAGGACTTCCTGCTAAAGCGTTATCTGAATGTTCAGACGGGAGAGGTAGACAAGTTGGCCTTGACGCAGTTTCTCGACAAGGTGATACCTTCGCAACAAGGTAGCGTGAAGGACCGCTTACAGAATGGTGAAGAAGTCACCTTGCTGGCACGTTTCACAGTGTATATCGACATCATCAAGAACGAGCGACAGTTTGCCATACCCGACTACAGCATAAAATTGCGAGAGGGTATCATTCCCGAATATGTCTATTCGAAGAACTCTGGAGATTTCGTGGATGGCGAACGCTGGGGCATCATTAAACTCTGTCTGCTGCCAGACAGTAACGGTAAGACCAGCCATATACAGATGGTGGACTATAAGCCGTTCAAGCCCTATAGTTCTGTGGATGTTGGCTATTTGGCTGATGCTCGCCAGTATTTCACTACGCAGGAGTGGATAGACGTGCTGCTGTCAGCTATGGAGTACGACCCTGACGGCTTTGCCTCATTGACACAGAAGCTGGAGTTCCTGACTCGTCTGCTGATATTCATCGAGCCAAGGCTGAACGTGATTGAATTGGCTCCAAAGGGAACGGGTAAGAGTTTTGTGTTTGGCAATCTGTCAAAGTATGGCTGGTTGGTAAGCGGCGGCAAGGTGACACGCGCCAAACTGTTCTTCGACAAAACCAAGCAGCAGAACGGCATCATCAAGAATCACGACTTTACGGTGTTTGACGAGATACAGACCATTGTGTTCCAGGAACCGGCAGAGATACAGGCTGCCTTGAAGTCATATCTGGAAAGCGGTAAGACGACTATCGACAATAATGAATTTACCTCAGAATGTGGGTTGATGCTGATGGGTAATATCCCCTTGTCAGCGCATAATGTTCCGTTGTCACAGATGTATTTCAGCAACTTGCCAAAGAATTTCCAAGAGTCAGCATTGCTTGACCGCTTCCATTGCTTCATCGAAGGTTGGCTGTTACCACGAGTGGATAAGAGTATGATCTTCAAGGGATGGACTATCAATGTAGAGTATTTCTCAGAGATTCTTCACTCCATGCGAACGCAAAATACCTACGGACTGCTTTTCGATCAATTGGTCAAGTTCGAAGAGAAAGCAGATGTCCGTGACAGTAATGCCATCAAGCGCATAGCAACTGCCTATATGAAACTGCTCTTCCCCCATTGGCACAGGATAGAGGATGTCAATGAAGATGAGTTCCGTATGTATTGTCTTGACCCCGCCATTCATAGACGTGGCATCGTAAAGACACAATGCCACAACATAGACCCTGAGTTCAAGACTCGTATGCCGGTTGTAGATATTGTAGAACGAGGATTTACAGAAAATAAGCTTTTCTAACTGATGGTTGTCTATTATCTCAATAAGGTGAGCGAGAAACTGACAGACTATCGCTATCCGATCAAGGAAGGCGACATCTGTATGCTGTATGATGGAGATGTCGTTAAGACTATTTATGTGGATAGCGAGACGGAGACAGATTCCATCTGGCGTGACTTCAAGTTCATAGATTCCAAGTCTTTGAAGAGTTATCATCTTCCCAAGACAGATAGCGTGCTTTGCGCTCCTGTTGGCGACAAGCATGCCATTGGCGATACAGCGCTGTTGACTCAGTTGATTCAAGAGTGTAAAGGGGAGTGGCTTTTGGATTTTCTGAATGAGACATCAGCAGTTCTCTCTGGATTTGTGGATTACTGGGACTTGATGGTATTGAGACGTCTTACTGGAGATGATGATATTGAGATAGCATACGGAGACGAAGAAGCTTTATCTGCTTTTATAGACGAACCCGATGAAGATGACGAGGATGAAGAATTGGAAGATGAATACGAGGAAGAATATACAGACGTTGACATCTTGCCAAAAAGCTATGATATCAAGTGGTTCTGCCTTTCAGCCTTGAGTTGTATAGAAGGTCTGATGGACAAGCGTAGCTATCAGATACTTCATGATACGTTGCAAGGCGATTCGAGAAGTGATATAGCGTCTCGCTTTCATCTTACCCAAGAACGGATTCGACAGATTGTTGTGAAAGCGACTAAACAGGCCAAGGAGCTGCTCATAGAACAACGTCAAAGCCTTGAAGAAGCGAAAGCGGAGAATGCGAAGCTGAGGGTGCAGATGAATCTTCTGAGAGAAGATTTAGAAGGGTTAAAGAAACTTGTCCCTCAAAATGTGTTTATATATAAATCGGAAGAAGGGGATATAAATGCAGAATTAACAGAGTTGCTGGAAACCCCTTTGAAAGATATAAACCTACCCGTACGGGCTACCAATATACTCCTATTTATGAAAGTTAGCAAGTTCGCGGATATACCACAAATAGAGAGTTCTATGAAACTGTTGAAGGTAAGGAATAGTGGTAGGAAGACTCTTCTCGATGTTTCGCATTTATTGGAAGACTTTCATCTAGATTTCGGTATGTCATTAACGGAAATTATCGACGTTTTAAAGAAGGCTGATTGGCATGATGCCAAGAGGAAGTGGATGGAAAAAGGCGAAGAGGAGAATCGTAAAGAGCGTGATGGATATGAAAATAATCGTCGGGAAGAGAAATATAGCAATGGTAACTTCGGAAAAGAGTCTCATCCAATTTCGAATGGAGAAGACAAGAGGATTGGCTGGACTGTGAGATTGTTCCCGTCTCAGCAGATAGGTGTCATAGTAAAGGTGAGGACTGATGAAAAAGGAATGAAGAAGCTGGTCGTTAAAACCAACGAAGGCAATACGATGGTGATTGACGATGTTCTATATCTTTATGAGGTATTGAGGAAAAGTCCAAAACCAACAGCAGAGGTCGGCATTGTGAAGCAGAAAGAAACAGAGAATGTAAAGACGGAAGAAGCGACTATCGTACTCACGAAAGAGATAATCGAAGCTGCACGGACACCTAATGGTGGATTTACAAGAAGTCAGTTGGCCGCTATTGGGATAGACTGGCCTGCGCCTCAGGACTGGATAGAGGAAAAGGTGGGAACGATGATTACGCCTTCCCAGTTGGCTGAATTTAACCGTATTGAATATGTGGCAAAGCCACAGAAGCAATTCATCCAAAGTGAAAGTTCGACAACTTATAAAAATGTTGCTTTCAATTCGGATGACCGAAGAAAGATGGAGGCTATCTTACAGGCGATGACTCATTTCTATGCGCCTGCTACTCCTCGTGACATTTCCCGAACCATCAGCCGTTCTGCATGGGGCGACGAAGCAATACGAGAAGATACTGTGGACTCGATATTGAAACGTCTACCTGAGGTCGAATATATAAAATGGGGTAAGTATATCCTTAAAAGTAGAAACAAGTGACTCGGGGATAGGTATGGAGAAAAAGTTTGTCTCCTTGTGGGACTTGCAGGTTGAGATGCGAGACGAGGAGATCATGGATGGTTCAAGGTGAAGGGTTTAAGGTGAAGGGTTCAAGGTTAATGGTTCAAGGTCCTTGGGCTCACCACGGGTTGACTGGCTGCCGGCCCTGCGGCGCGTGACAGACGGCAGGATAATGGTGGTGAGGGAGGACGAAGCCACTTGGCAAAGAAGCATAGAGTGGGTCATCCCCGCCTGACCTTGGGGGCTTTTACCCTGCCTTCTTTCTGAAGTGATTCCAAATCAAGTCTGAAGTGGGTTATGCCAGTACTACGTCTGCCGGTACTCCGAGCACTTTGTGAAGGCTGCGGGCAACATCGAAGCTCAGCGGGCGACGACCATGAAGCAGATCGCTGAAGGTGGTGGCACTGATGCCTATCATGCGGGCTGCATCTTTTTGCTTCAGACCTCGCTCTTTTACTTGGCTCAGGATGGCTTCGGTGAGCAGTGTGCTCATCCGTCCGGGTAGCGGATGGTAGGCGCGGCCATATTCGTTGAGGGCTTCGCTCAACTTCGTGAACTCTGCCTTCTCATCGTCGCTGAGCAGTTCCATGTCGCCCAACGCGGTACCTCTCGTAATCAGATGCTCTATTCGAGCCTCGTAGTCCTGATATTCCTTTTCGTTCTTGATGGTCATATCCTAAATATTTTTGATGTCTTTATACCCACAAAATCTGCCGATGGGAAGTCTGCCTTTCTTTTCTGCAAAAGTACGATATTTATACGGAATTACCAAAGGATTTTTGTAAATTCTTCACAAATTCATGAACTTTTGAGATTAAGTACAGGAGAATTGGAAAAAGATTCAGTTTGTCGGAAATTCCGACGAACTGCTGCTGATGGTAAGGAATACAATACACAATATTATAATCTCGATGCCATCATCGCTGTAGGCTACCGTGTGAACAGCATCCGCGCCACGCAGTTCCGGCAAGGTGGAACTGGTGGCACTGCCCACAGCTATCTACGATGCCTATCAGAAGGTGCTGCCTAAGCGCAGGGAGAAACTATTGGCAGAAGAAGAAATAATAATCCCTACTAATCTGTTCGAGGGAATTGTAGAGGACGAATCATGAGAAAGGAATCATTTATCATCGTAATGGCCGTAGGCAGAGAGAACATTCACCTGGTCGGAAAGCCTTACTTCATACATCATAGCCCAGTCTCCTCAGATGAGTTGTTAAGTCTTCACCAGGAAGCAAAACGGAATACTCTCCACGTGCTGCTTGCTGTTCAGCACGCTCAATCTTTGCAAAGAATTCCTCCTTTGTCATCAAGGTTGGGTCTTCTTTCTCCTTCACCAACTTTCGCAAATATTTCGCCACACGTTTCATCATGGGCTCGCTGTCGGCAAGGATACTCATGTCGCGCCAAATCTGTGCATTTAATTGTACTGTTGTCATATCTTCAATCTGTTTTGTGGTTGCAAAATTAAGAAATTATTCTGAATAAACAAAGAAAACGATGAAAGATTCGATTAAGACGTGTCAGGGGGACAGATGGTTCTTGCGTCCCTTCGGTAGCAAGCGAGCGGAACTCGAGCGCAGTGTTCAGGGTTAATGGTTCAAGGTCCTTGGGCTCACCACGGGTTGACTGGCTGCCGGCCCTGCGGCGTGTGACTGCCGGCAGGGCAACTTATATTTCGTGCTCATCCTTCAATTTCTTTAATCAGGTCGTTGAGGCTGTCGTATTCATATACACGCCCTTCGTCAAGGTCGCGCAGTGAACGTTCGTAGGAAGACAGGCGCATGGCGGGCGTGATGGTGTTGCCGTCGCCGATGGTGGCTACACGTACCGATGCCACACCACGTATCAGTTTCAGAGCCTTTTTGATGTCGGCTATGAGCGCGTTGTCTTCCAGCGTGATAATCATCTGTGTCATCTTTGAGAAATTTTGCTAAAAAAGTCGAAAAACCTACACCTTTTGTTCTAACCATCTGTGTGTAAGGTGTTTAGAGGGTGTATGTTGGTCGAAAAAACGAGGGCAAACATACACCTTTTGAATTTTCTTGTACATGTTTGACAAAATCTAGGAGTGCTTCTGATTTTGTTTCACTACCGTTTCTAAAATTGAAACAAACAGTTTCCGCAGTAGAAACAGTTTGTTTCTATAGTGGAAACAAATAGTTTCTATTTGATATGTCATTGTGAAACTGCCTCATAATCAGATAGATAAGTGCTTTAAGTGTATAAAAATCTTGTAAAGAGCGCCCAAAAGGTGTATGTTTCCCCTCCAAAAAACACCAAACATACACCCTCTAAATGCATTATGTACAGAGTGTTAGCGCAAAAGGTGTAGGTTTTTACGAAAATTAGCACAAAAATAAAATCGTGTAACATCGTGTCCGACATCTTTGTACATAAAATGTTTGTAGTGATGTCCATGAGCGTCTTTAAGGGCGCAAGCGTTCAAATGGTGCATTGAATGTGTATGGACAAAAAATCTTTTTAATTTCTTGCGGATATTGAGAATTTTGACTAATTTTGCTCACGATAATTTAATTACGAGTAACAATGCAAAAGATGCTTAGTTGGGTGCTTGCCGCCACCCTTGTTAGCGGCCTCAGCATGATGACCTCATGCAAGAAATCGAATGCTGAAACGATTGATGAAAATCAGGTCAATCAAGTGGTCAGTACCGAACTGATTCGTACCAGCCAAAGTTGGGACGGCGTGGAGTTGCCCGACTATTTCGAGGGGCGGCCGGAACTGGTTGCCGTGAAGTATGTGTTTCCTGCCGGTCAGAAGTTGGGCTGGCACCACCACCCGGTGATGAACTACGGCGTGCTGGTTCAGGGCGAACTGACCATCATCGGACAGGACGGCAATGAGAAGGTGGTGCACGAGGGCGAGGCTGTGGTGGAGATGGTGAACACCATCCACCATGGTGAGAACCGCGGCACGAAGCCCGTCGTCCTCTATATGTTCTACCTCTCGCAGAAAGACCTGCCCCTGGCAGTGCAACATCCGGAGATTCCTCTGGATTAGTGGTGATGTCGGACGACAATCTGCTGTTTCATCCGCTGGCGACAGACCGGCCGCTACCGGAACGGATGAACGACCCGCTAAACTATGAGCCGCATCCACTTTGCAGGGAGGCGGCTCAATTGGTATGCTGCTATCTGGCACAGCGTGAGGACTGGACCGACGAGGTGGCTGCCGGTAAGATGTTTGGTGTGCTGGTGTGCCGTAACCGGGAGGGGCAGGTGGGCTTCCTGGCGGCCTATAGCGGACAGATACAGGGGCGTTCGGACTGGCCTTGGTTTGTGCCTGCCGTCTTCGACTATCTGCGGCCTGCCGGCTATTTTAAGCAAGAAGAGGCGCGCATCACAGCCATGAACCACCGGATAGCGGCCATCGAGACCTCCGGGCAGTTGCGGTCGCTGACCGAGACACTACAGCAGACGAGGGCAGAGGGTGATGCTGCGATTGCGGCCTACAAGGACCTGATGCGGGCATCGAAGAGCCGTCGACAGGCCATGAGGTCAAATGGCGAGATGCTGTCTGCCGGTACTAAGGAGGCACTGATACGTGAGAGCCAGTTTCAGAAGGCAGAACTGCACCGGCTGAAACAGCGATGGCGTGAACGTGCGGCCGAAGCCGAAGCCCGCTTGCGGCCGCTGGCCGACGAGGTAGAACGTCTGCGTGAGGAGCGCAAGCAGCGTTCGGACCGTCTGCAGCGCTGGCTGTTCGACCGTTTTGAGATGTTGAACGGGCGTGGTGACCGCCGCACGCTGACTGACATCTTCCGGGAGACGCCCCAGGGGGTGCCGCCAGCCGGTTCCGGTGAGTGCTGCGCTCCCAAACTGTTGCAGTATGCCTACGGTCATGGGCTGCAGCCGCTGGCCATTGCCGAGTTTTGGCAGGGCCGTTCGCCACGCATGGAGATTCGGCATCAGGGGCAGTTCTATACTGCCTGTCGGGGGAAGTGCAAGCCTATACTTGAGTGGATGCTGGGAGGGGCCAATGGGGCTAATGGGGCCAATGGGGCTGATGGGGCTAATGGGGCTAATGAGGCTAATGGGGCCAATGAGGCCAATGAGGCCAATGAGGCTAATGAGGCCAATGAGGCCAATGGGGCCAATGAGATTTTGGGGGAGGGCTTGAAGACGCTGTACGCAGACGCTTCACTTCTGGTCGTTGAAAAGCCGGCAGGACTGCTCAGCGTGCCTGGTCGTGAAGAGGCACCATCGGTGGAGAGCCTGCTGCGGCAACAATATAAAGAGGTGTATATGGTGCACCGCCTCGATATGGACACCAGCGGGCTGATGGTGGTGGCTCTGACGCAGACGGCTTATCACCATCTGCAGAAGCAATTCATCGCGCGTACCTTATTTAAAAAGTATATCGCCCTGCTTGATGGCATGGTCAGCGGAGAGGGCACCATCAGGCTGCCACTGCGCCCTGACCCTTTGGACCGCCCGCGTCAGGTGGTCGACCTTGAGCAAGGCAAGTCGGCCATTACCGATTATCGGGTCTTAGGAACGCGGGATGAGGGGCAGACTCTGGTGGAACTGATTCCCCACACCGGGCGTACCCATCAGTTGCGGGTGCACTGTGCCCACCAGGCGGGTTTGAACTGCCCTATCGTCGGCGACCGCCTATACGGAAGACCAGTCGGAAGCCTATACGGAAAGCCAGCCCGGCGGCTTTGTCTTCATGCCGCAGAACTGGCTTTCTGTCATCCTGCTACCGGCGAGCGTCTCTCGTTTAGTAGTCCTGTTCCGTTCTGATGCTTGTCTTGTTCGGAAGTCCTGTTCCGTTCTGATGCTTGTCTCGTTCGGAAGTTCTGTCTCGTTCGGAAGTTCTGTTGCGATACTTTACTTCACATACTCCGAGAAATCGGTGAGGTGCATGTCGCCCTTGCGGGCCAGCGAGTCGTGCATGGCGAAGGCGGCCGTGAGGTTATGACGGGTCTGTCCCATCTTCGTCAGGCTGAGATATTCGCGCAGCAGGGGCCGATAGTCGGGGTGTGCGCAATTCTCGATGATGATTTCAGCGCGCTGTGCCGGCGACTTGCCTCGCAAGTCGGCGATGCCCTGTTCGGTGACGATGATGTTGACATCGTGCTCCGACGAGTCCTGATGGCTGACGAAGGGCACGATGCTCGAGATGAGTCCGCCCTTGGCCGTCGATGGGCATGTAAAGATGGAGAGGTAGGCGTTGCGGA
>DETM01000043.1:62247-63070 GCA_002361655.1 Prevotella sp. UBA3288
CGTTCATCATCTTCGTGCCGCTGATATGTGTGGAGTTGGCATTGCCATAGATGTCGCACTCGATGGCGGTATTGATGGCGATGACACCCAGTCGGCGGATGACTTCCGGCGAGTTGCTGATTTCGCTCTGGCGCAGCGTCAGGTGGTTTTTGAAATAGTCCATATTATCATAGACCTGCATCAGACAGTCGTTGGAGACGGTCAGCGAGCAGGCCGAGGCATCCTTCACCCGGCCGTTGAGCATCATCTCGATGACTGAGTTCTGGATGACCTCGGTGTAGATGTTGAAGTCGGGCACGTGCTTGTCCTGTCCCAAGGCTCCGAGGATGGCATTGGCTGTGGAGCCCACGCCGCTCTGCAGAGGGAGGAACTCCTTGGGGATGCGCCCCTTGTGCATCTCGTCGACCAGGAACTCGGCGGTCAGATAGCCGATTTTCTCCGTCACGGGGTCGCTGTCCTTGAAGGCACGTGCCTCGTCGGGGATGTTACACTCTACGACACCCACCACCTTGTCTTTGGGGATGCTGACATAGGGCACGCCGATACGGTCGCTCACCTTCTCGATCATGATGGGCTTGCGGTAAGGCGGGTCGAGTGGCTCGTAGACATCGTGTATGAACTTGGCGTTGGGGTTGTGGAAGGCGTTGAGTTCGAGTATGACGTGCTTGGCCAGTCGTGCGGCTGTGGGGCTGATGCCGCCGGCAGCGGTCAGAAAGACATGATAGTCGTTGCCCACCTCTTCGATGTCGCACACCTCGAGTATGGCCCAGTCGATGTCGCCATAGAAACCGTAGCGCAGTTCCTGTGCCATGTGGCTCAGGTG
>DETM01000043.1:63121-63390 GCA_002361655.1 Prevotella sp. UBA3288
TGTAGGGAATCTCGCCCAGGTTGACATGCTTGCGGAAGTCGGGGTTGGTGGTGTAGGGAGCGCGGTACTTGATGGCCTGTGCATTGGCCATGTCGCCGTCGGTCGACTGTCCGGTGGAGGCACCTGTGAAGATGCCGACCTTGAACTCGCGTCCGGCCTCGTGCTCAGCCACGGCCATCTTGGCCAGTTCCTTTGTGGTGGCCTTGGCCACGCCGGCAGGAGTAAATCCACTCATGGCGATGTTCTCGCCATTCTTAATCAGTGCTGCA
>DETM01000043.1:63430-74060 GCA_002361655.1 Prevotella sp. UBA3288
TGCTGCAGCCTCTGCAGCGGTCATACGTGTAAAAGACATTATAATCTACAATTTAAGTATTTACAATTTATTATTGTATTATTTGGGGTACAAAGGTACTCAAAATCATTTAATTAATAATGTAAAGTCGCACTTTTTTTCAATTCTTTTGGATTCTTGCCGTTTTTTTGTGCCAGCGATTAAACCAATGAGTCAGACATCAGTCTAATAGCGCGTTATGAATCGTATTATTACCCTATTATGTATGCTGCTTGTTGTGGTGGGCTTGCAGGCACAAGGTGTGGTGAGAGGCCGCATCATCGATAAGCAAACAGAGGAATCCATGCAGTTTGTCAATGTCAGACTGACCAATGCTACATCAGGCAAGATGGTGCGAGGCGCCATGAGCGACGTGAAGGGTCACTTCACCCTGACCGACATCGCCGACGGTCAGTATGTGCTGGAGATATCGTTTGTAGGTTACAAGACCGTCCGCCGTCAGGTGACGCTCACGCCGCAGAAGCGTCATGCCAATTATGCTGCCATCTATCTGTCAGAAGACAGCAAGACGCTGAAGGAGGTGCAGGTGACGGGTCAGCGGTCGCAGATGAAACTGGAGGTTGACCGCAAGACGTTCACCGTCGACGAGATGCTGGCGGCCACTGGCGGCAGCGTCACCGACCTGCTGGAGAACATCCCGTCAGTAGAGGTGACCACGGATGGTGAGATCTCGCTTCGCGGCAATTCGAGTGTCGAGGTGTGGATCAACGGCAAGGCCAGCGGACTGACCAGCGACAACCGTGCCGAGATACTGCAGCAGATACCGGCCGAGAGTATTGAGCGCATCGAGGTGATAGACAACCCGTCGGCCAAGTTCTCGCCCGAAGGTACGGCCGGCATCATCAACATCATCCTGAAGCGCGACCACCGTGCCGGCTACTACGGTTCGCTGCAGTCGGGAGCCAACATCCGTGGCGGCTGGAATGTAGGTGGCAATATCAACTATTCGTCGAAGTGGGTTGACGCCTATGCCAACCTGGGCTATCGCCGTCGTAAGGGCGAGGGCGGCAACGAGAGCGACCAGCGCTACCGTGCCAACGAGACGGCACCCTTCAGCAGTTATCAGTACAGCAATGGCGACAATAATAATAATGGTGGCGGCCTCTTTGCCCGTGCCGGCCTGACCGTCCACCTCTCTGATGCCGACGACCTCTCGCTGTCGGGGATGATGATGCACGGCAACCGTTCGAACGACAATGTGACCAACTACGAGTATGGCTCTTTCGATGCCCAGGGGATGGCCCTGGCCAACAGGTATCTGCGCCGTCAGACCTGGGGCGACGGCAAGAACCACATGTACAACGGTGAACTGTCGTTTACCCATAAGTTCAACGAGAAGGGCACCCACAAACTAGATGCCAGCCTCTCGTTCAACAAATGGACCAGCGACGGCTCCAACGAGTACCTGAACGATACCGCCTATGTCGATGCCACCATGCTGCCATCGTACTCCTACCAGTACCGCCCGATGGAGATGAACAACCGCAACTGGGAGGCGAAGTTGGACTATGAGAACCAGATGTCGGAAACCTTCAAGTTGGAGACCGGCTACAACGGCCGCTTCTCTCATGAGAACACGCCGCAGCAGAGTTTCGAGTATGCCGCTGCCGGTCGGGCCGAACGTCTCTCGCCCGGCGACGCGAGGCTGACGGAAGACCCCTTCTTCTACAACCGCTTCATCTACGACATCGACGTGCATGCCCTCTATGCCACCGCCAACATGAAGTTCGGACGGCTGGGCGTGATGGCCGGACTGAGGGGCGAATACTGGAAGGTGGACACCAAGAGTATCGACTACTACCAGCAGGAGGAGCCGTTCAAGAAAGACTATTTCCAGTTGTTCCCCTCGGTCTTCCTGAACTACGAACTGACCGAGACCTCGCAACTGCAACTGAACTACACACGCCGTCTGCGCCGTCCCTGGGGCGGACAACTCAACTCGTTCAAGAACACCCGCGACGCCTCGATGATCGAGTTCGGCAACCCCCAACTGACACCGGAATATACCAACGCCTTCTCGCTGAACTACCTGAAGACATGGACGGCCCACACGCTGAGCATAAGCACCTACTACCGTCCGACCACCGACGTGATGCAGCGCATCCGCTATCAGGGTATCGACCCCACCAGCGGCCAGGCCGTGATGTATATGACCAACTTCAACGTGGCCAAGAGCCAGAGTGCCGGTGCCGAGTTGATACTGAAGGACAAACTGTTCCGCATACTCGACCTGACCACGACGGTCAATGCCTACTACTATAAACTCGACGGTTTCAGCACTACCATCGAGGGACAGCAGGTGAGCGGCGAGGGCAACGAGAACTTCGCCTGGGATGCCCGTCTGCTGGCTTCGGTCATCCTGCCCTACAGCATCACCATCCAGGCCACGGGCAACTACCGCTCACGGTCGGTCATCACCCAGGGCCACCGTAAGGCCAACGGCTCGCTCGACCTCGGTCTGCGCAAGAGTTTCCTGAACAAGACATTCTCGCTGGCCGTCAACTGGCGCGACGTGTTTCAGACCCGCCAATTCGAGAACTACACCGAGGGTCCCACCTTCTGGCGTCACCAGAAGAACTTCCGCAAGCCGAACCTCAACATCCAGTTGACGTGGAACTTCGGCAATATGACCAGCAAGAAGAAGAACGGCGACCGCGACGACAGCCAGGGCGGCGGCGACGACGACAACAACTCGTTCGGTGGCTATGAGCAATAGGAGTTAAGGAGTTAAGACGATACTTCTTAACTCCTTAACATATATATCTACATCATGGGGCCTCCGAAGCCGCCGCCTTGCCCGAAGCCGGGGAACTGAGGTGCCGGCTCACGTCCTAATTCCAGCAGCATTCTCACCAAGGCCCGGCGGCGCTGTGTCCAAGTAGGATAGTCGTCGGCACGGAGGGTGCGGATCTTGAAGCCCGGCATCTGCGGCATACCCTGCATGAAGTCCAGCGTGCTGGTGGTCACGATGCACGGTTTCGTCTTCCCTTCCGACATCAACCGGTCGACGATGGCATCGGCCCCTCCCACCTTGAACCAACTCTCCATCGTGTCGCCACGGCCGGGTACCAACTGTATGAAGGCCGGCATCGACCGACCGCCACGTGGCATCGGCGAGGTGTACCATGCTTCCTGACGCTCTAAGTCGTAAGACACCCTGCCGTGTTCTATCTGGCCCTGAGAGGCGAAGTTGAACGGTGAGCGCGGATTGTCGGCAATACTGAACTTAAAGCCCGCATCGGGCGAGAGATACATGTTGTTAGGGTCGCAGACCGGTGTGCCGTCGACGAGGAAGCAATATCTGAACGTCTCGAACGAGTAGTCTTTCACTTCGACGGCCCATACCCCGTCGGAGTCACGCTCCATTGTCACAGGTTCTGCCGTGAGGTCGCACATCAGTTGCACCTGTCGGGCCTCGGCAGCCTTGAAACGGAAGGTGATGCCTGTCGGCGTATATTCCGGCGAGATAATCGGCCGGGGGAACATACGGGCCATCACGCCGGGGGTGAACTGTGGCTCATTGCCTGTGGCGGCAGGAGCCGGTTTGCCGTTCTTCATAGCCTCGGCGGCAGCCTTCTTGTTGAACAGCAGCGGCAGGGTCTTCGAGAGGAAATACTTGGCGTTCATCCAGGTGTGACCATACTTGTCGGAGGTGAACTCCTTGACACTGTTGATGCCTTTGTCATCAAGGAACTGCATGTAGTCGCGGGCATTGCCATAGAGGAAGTCGTCAGTGCCCACGCCCAGCCAGAAGAGATGAATCTTCTTGTTGGTCTCGGCAGCCTGATCGTAGACATTGGGTATGTCGGTGGAGGTGAACGAACTGTAGGAGCAGAGATACGAGAACTTGTCCAGATGGGTCAGGCCGTTGTAGAGTGCCTGGTTGCCGCCTCGCGAAAAGCCGCCGATGGCACGGTTGTCGGCATCGGCCTTCGTACGGTAGTTGGCATCGATATAAGGCAGCAGGTCGTTGATGAGGTCGTTGCTGAACACGTCGCCGCCGAACTGCAGTTGCGTCACTGCCGCATCCTTGAGTTTCAGTTTTGCCGGATTGCCGTAGGGCATCACCACAATCATCTCCTTGGCCCGCTTGTCGGCCAGCAGGTTGTCGAGGATATAGTTCACGCGTCCCACCTTAAAGTAGACCTCCTCGGTATCGGTGGTACCGCTGATGAGATAGAACACGGGATAGCGTTTCTGCGGGTTCTCCATATAGCGGGGCGGCAGATAGACCACGGCATGGTTGGTGGCCCCGAGGCTCTTCGAGTAATAATGTACATATTCTATTCGGCCGTGGGGCACATTCAAGATGTCGTGAGGCAGCGGGCCGCTTTTCGAAGGAATCTCCAGCAGACTGTTCTTAAAGCCCTCGTTGGGGAAATACTGCGGGTTCTCCGGGTCCATCACGCTCACACCGTCAACCACGAAGCAGTAGGGATACATGTCGGGGGCTGCCGGTCCCACGGTGGCCGTCCAGAGGCCGTTGGCGTCGCGGGTCATCGCCCTGCGTCCGGCAAACTGCACGTCGACCATCACCGTCTTGGCCGAGTCGTTATGGTACTGGAACGTCACCGTCCCGTCGTCATTGATGCGAGTCTGTGCATCGGCCGTCGCTGCACTGCAGGCGAAGGCCAGAGCCGCTATCATCCATTTGGTTCTCATATCGTTCAAATAGTTTTGGGTTTGACACGGCAAATATACAAAACATCCGGGACAATGGCTGTACCGGATGTTTCACATTTTATTCTTTATGTCACATTTAGTGTTTACGATTGGCTCTCTGTTCCCTGTATTTGGCTTTTTGCCGGGCGGAGCCGCTGCCGTGGGCACCGGTGATATACTTCTTCTTCTTGGCCTTGGTCTTCACCTTTCCCTCGTTGGGGTCTTTGCGTTCGCCGCCCCTGCCGAAGGAGATGCCGTTCTCCAATATACTCTGGAAGTCGTCGTCTCTTGCCATACGCTTATTGCTCTCTATTCTCCATGCTTAATGGTGGAACAGTCTGACGCCGGTGAATGCCATGGCGATGCCGTACTTGTCGCAAGTCATGATGACATGGTCGTCGCGCACCGAGCCGCCGGCCTGGGCAATAAACTGCACACCGCTCTTGTGAGCCCGTTCGATATTGTCGCCGAAGGGGAAGAAGGCATCGCTGCCCAGTGCCACCTCCGTGTTCTTGGCTATCCAGGCGTGTTTCTCCTCCAGCGTCAGCACCTCGGGCTGCTCGGTGAAGAACTGCTGCCAGGCACCGTCGCGCAGTACGTCGTCGTGCTCCTCTTCCGAGATATAGACATCGATGGTGTTGTCGCGGTCGGCACGGCGGATGCCGGGCTTGAAGGGCAGGCTGAGCACCTTGGGATGCTGTCGCAGCCACCAGATGTCGGCTTTCTGACCGGCCAGGCGGGTGCAGTGGATACGGCTCTGCTGGCCGGCACCGATACCGATGGCCTGTCCGTCCTTGACGTAGCACACGGAGTTCGACTGGGTATATTTCAGCGTGATAAGGGCGATAATCAGGTCGCGCTTGGCCTCAGGGGTGAATGTCTTGTTCTGTGTGGGGATATTCTCAAACAGGGCGGGGTCGTCCAGTCTGATCTCGTTGCGGCCCTGCTCGAAGGTGACCCCGAAGACCTGCTTCGTCTCCACGGGCTGAGGCTTGTAGGCGGGGTCTATCTTGATGACATTATACGTTCCCTTGCGCTTCTCCTTCAGTATCTCCAGTGCCTCGTCGGTATAGCCGGGAGCGATGACGCCATCGCTCACCTCACGCTTGATGATCAGCGCCGTGGTCTTGTCGCAGGTATCGCTCAGGGCGATAAAGTCACCATATGACGACATACGGTCGGCACCTCTGGCCCTGGCATAGGCACAGGCGATGGCACTCTCGTCAAGCCCTTGGATGTCGTCGACGAAATAGATATGTTTCAGCGTGTCGCTCAACGGCAGTCCCACAGCGGCACCGGCCGGCGACACATGCTTGAACGAGGCGGCAGAGGGCAGCCCTGTGGCCTCTTTCAACTCTTTCACCAACTGCCATGAGTTCAGTGCGTCCAGCAGATTGATATAGCCGGGGCGGCCGTTGACAACTTCGATGGGTAACTCTGAGCCGTCCTGCATAAAGATGCGCGACGGCTTCTGATTCGGATTACATCCGTACTTCAATGCCAGTTCTTTCATAAGGTATAAAAATCAATTTCGCATGCAAAGGTACGAAGAAGAATTGAGAATGGAGAATGGAGGATGGAGAAATTGCTGCTGTACGTGCATTTTTTTCTTTAAACAGCCTCCCTTTTCGGTGAGGTTTGGAGGGGGTCAGAATTTCCACCGCACTTGCAGGTTGAGGTCGGTCTGGTGAGAGGCATCAATCTGTTGCAGACCACTACCGATGGTGGCACGGTCGAAATAGTTGGTGTAGCCCAGACGGGCGGCAATGGTGAGGTTGCTCAGTATGTCGGTGCGGACAAAGGCTGCCAGCCTGATGCCGCGGCCAAAGTAAGAAGAGTAGGCAAAGTCGTGCTGCATCTGGCGCTCGTACAGATAGATGCGGCTGGCGTAGGCATTGCTGTCGAAATAGGCGGCCACGGCACTCACCTGCCACTGCGGCCGCTGATACGACAGATGCTCGCTGACCATCCAGCCGTGGTTGGTGTCCTTATAGGCCGACCGGGCGATGTCGCCTTGCGTCTTGGCCGTCCATCCTGCCGGAGAGGTATAGGTGGCCGACAGGCGCCATCGCTGTTGGCGGTCTTTGACGAGGGCTGTCTTGGCTTCGTCGTCCTTCTCGCGGATATGCAGCCGGTAGCGGCCTTGCACGTTCCAGGGTCCTCGGTCCCAGTCGGCCTGCAGCAGGAAGTCAGCCGCCGCCGATGACTGTGTAGCCTGATAGCGGGCCCAGGGCGAATAACTGTAGTCGGCATAGGCCTGCAGCCGTAGATGGGCCGATGCCGTCCAGTTGATGCCCAGATAGCCTCCCTGCTCGTTCTGAGTACGCCCGCCATCGCTGAACGAGTGGCTATAGAGTCCCGTGTAGCGGTAACTGTAGAAGCGATAGAGGCCAACTAGTCCTAAAGCGGCGTTGGGCTGATAACTCAGCGTGTTGACGGTGGCCATCGCCCCGTCTTGATTGGTGGCTGTCTCGCCGTGGAAACTGACGAGGTGGTGGTTGAAGGCGTAGTTGACGCTGGCATTGAAGAAATGGCTGCCGTGGGCCTGATGCTGGCGGTAGAGCACGTTGCGGTTGGGCTCCAGAGAGCGGTCGAGATGGGTGTAGACGGCGTTGGCACCAAGTCGCAGGCCACCGAAGTGCAGGTCGAGGGTGCCGCCGGTAGCCGTCAGGTGGGTGTTGTTCTTCTTGTCCATCTCCGCCGGGGTGCGGTGATAGCCGGAGGAGATGAGGGTGGCAGCGGAGCCGTCGGCGTTGAGCGTGGCATCCATCGGGCGATACGACACGAAGGCTGTCAGTGCCACCGGCTTAGACAGGCGCAGTGTGGTGGCTGCTCCCTGGAAATAGTCTGCCTCGGAGCGTGAGGTGTGCGGCCGCAACGTGTTGCTCTGCCGTCCCAGGTTCTGCAGGGTGACCAGTTTGCCCAGCGAGAAACTGGTGTTCAGCACCAGACCCATGCCGGCCGACAGTTTGTATTTGCCGACGACGGCATTCTCCAGGACGCCCAATTTCCTGACTTGTATATAATAAGAATAGGTGTCGTAGCCCCATGAGTTGCGGTGTGCGAAGAACGGCTCGCCGGCATCCTGAGCACCAATCAATCCGGCCCGCACATACTGGCCGCTGGAAAACTCGTAGCGCAGCGAGTGGCGCAAGCCATAACCCAGATAGCCATTCCGGTCGCCTTTCCGCTCATAGAAAGGCCAGCGAGTGGTGGCGGTCACTGTATGCTTGCCGTATTTGAAAATCTGTTGCATGGAGGGGAGGTGCTTTTCTTCTTTCACTTCGCCCAAAAAAGTGAAATAGGGCAATAATGCAATCTGCTGATAGTCCATCGAACCGACCATCTTCAGTTCGTTCATCGACCGCATGGGACCATAGCGGTCGAGATATTCCGTCAGGTCCATCACCTGCTGTGCCGAGAGGAAAGGCAGTTGTTCCAGGTCTTCACGAGTGGCCCGGTTGAGGTCGATGGGATGCTCGGACAGTTGCTGCAGGCGCTCATAGCACTCCTCCCACTCGCCCTCTTCCATATCTTCGGGGCTATACATCCGTTCCCATGCCTGTTGCCATCCTGACGGTTCCGTCTGTGCCGAGACGTTCAGGACGACTAACAGGGCGAATATGGTCAACCCACTCCTCATAGTTCCCTTTTTTATATATAACGCTGAAATCCGGAAAACATTGTGCAGACTGGTTGACAATCGCATACCGTCTGTGGGGTGAAGTAACAAAATAATTCTTAATACCATATTCATAATTCATAATAAATTTGTAATTTTGCACCCGATGAAATTACAAGACTTTGAAATCATGGCCCCCGTAGGCAGTCGTGACTCGCTCGTGGCCGCCATCCAGGCCGGGGCCGACTCCATCTATTTCGGTATTGAGAAACTGAACATGCGTGCCCACTCGGCCTCGACATTCAGCATCGACGACCTGCGGGAGATTGCCGAGACCTGTCGGGAGCACGGCATCAAGTCGTACCTGACTGTCAACACCATTATCTATGGTGAGGACATCCCCCTGATGCACGCCATCATCGATGCGGCCCATGAGGCCGGCATCACGGCCGTCATCGCCAGCGACGTGGCCGTGATGACTTACTGCCGACAGGTGGGGCAGGAGGTGCACCTGAGCACCCAACTGAACATTTCGAATATCGAGGCTCTGCGCTTCTATGCCCAGTTTGCCGATGTGGTGGTGCTGGCCCGTGAATTGAACATCGGCCAGGTGGCCGAGATTTATCGTCATATCGACGAAGAGCATATCTGCGGCCCGAGCGGTCAGCAGATCCGTATTGAGATGTTCTGCCACGGCGCCCTGTGCATGGCCATCAGCGGCAAGTGTTATATGAGTCTCCACGCCGCCAACCGCTCGGCCAATCGCGGGGAGTGCATCCAGGTGTGCCGCCGCTCGTACACCGCCACCGACAATGAGACCGGCTACCAACTGGAGATAGACAACAAATATATCATGTCGCCCAAGGATCTGAAGACCGTCCGCTTCATCGACCGGCTGATGAATGCCGGTGTCCGTGTGTTCAAGATCGAAGGCCGTGCCCGCGGTCCGGAGTATGTCTATACGGTGGTGAAGTGCTACAAAGAAGCCATTCGGGCCGTGCTCGACGGCACCTTTACGACAGAGAAGAAAGACGACTGGGACGAACGGTTGGCCAGCGTCTTCAACCGTGGCTTCTGGGACGGCTACTATCAGGGCCAAGTGATGGGTGAATGGAACAAGGAGTATGGGTCGTGTGCCACTGAACGTAAGGTGTACATCGGCAAAGGCGTGAAATATTTCTCCCGTCTCGGCGTGGCAGAGTTTGCCGTCGAGGCCAACACGTTTAAGTTAGGCGACAAGTTGCTCGTCACCGGTCCGACGACAGGCGTGATGTATCTCACTGCCACCGAGATTCACGACAACGACGGCCGTCCGGTCGACGAGGCTCCGCAAGGCACCCGCATCGCCATCCCCGTCAGCGGCAAGATACGTCCCAGCGACAAACTCTTCAAATTGGTGAAAGCATAGAACCAGAATGGTCTTTAGAAACAAATTGCCGTTATTATAAAAGGATAAAGAAGGCTCCACACTCGGTGATGAATGTGGAGCCTTCTTATTATAATAATGTGTCTCTTAGAAGTCCATGTGATCCAAAGAGTCGCTGAAGTCCTTCGGCTCATGGTTCTCGGCGGGGTCGCGATAGGGCTCACCCTGATCGTGGCGGGGAGCACGCTCCTGACGCTCCGGACGGGGGCGACGCTCACCGCGCTCACCACGCTCCGGACGGGGGCGACGGTCGCCGCGCTCCGGACGGTCGCCGCGCTCACGGCGAGCCGGACGCTCCTGATAGCCCTCGGGCTTCTCGATGAGCACACGGTGAGAGAGTTTGTACTTACCGGTCTTTGAGTCGATCTCAAGCAGTTTCACCTGAATGTGGTCGCCCTCCTTGATACCGGCCTCTTCGACCGTCTCAAGACGCTTCCAGTCAATCTCTGATATATGGAGCAGACCGTCCTTGCCAGGCATGATCTCTACGAAACAGCCGTAAGGCATGATGGAGCGAACCACACCGTCGTAGACCTCGCCCACTTCGGGGATGGCCACGATAGCACGGATCTTGGCCAGGGCAGCGTCGATGCTCTCCTTGTCGGGACCGGCCACCTGCACCTTGCCCACGCCGTCGGTCTCGTCGATGGTGATGGTGGTGTTGGTGTCTTCCTGCATCTGCTGGATAATCTTGCCGCCAGGGCCGATGACCGCACCGATGAACTCCTTCGGTATCTCAATCTGGACGATACGGGGCACCTGAGGCTTGAACTCGGCACGAGGCTCGCTGATGGTGTCGGTCAGACACTGCAGGATGTGCTCACGGCCGGCCTTGGCCTGCATGAGGGCCTTCTCCAGGATGTCGAACGACAGACCGTCGC
>DETM01000043.1:74181-74492 GCA_002361655.1 Prevotella sp. UBA3288
AGGTGGTCCTCGTCGCCGAGGATATCAGAGAGCACTGCATATTTGTCTTCGCCGGGATTTTTGATCAGACCCATGGCGATACCGCTGACGGGCTTCTTCATGGGCACGCCGGCATCCATCAGGGCCAGCGTACCGGCACAGACGGTAGCCATCGACGAAGAGCCGTTAGACTCCAGAATCTGGCTCACCAGGCGCACTGTGTAGGGGAAGTCCTCGGGAATCTGTCCCTTCAGACCGCGCCAAGCCAGGTGGCCGTGACCAATCTCACGACGGCCTACGCCGCGCTGAGCCTTGGCCTCGCCGGTGCAGAA
>DETM01000043.1:74549-75190 GCA_002361655.1 Prevotella sp. UBA3288
CAGAACGGGGGGAAGTTGTAGTGCAGCAGGAAGCGCATATAACTCTTGTCGAGCACGTCGTCGACCATCTTCTCGTCGAGTTTGGTACCCAGCGTACAGGTGGAGAGGCTCTGTGTCTCGCCACGGGTGAAGATAGCACTTCCGTGAGGCATGGGCAGGGGCGACACCTCGCACCAGATGGGGCGGATGTCGGTGGTCTTACGGCCGTCGAGACGGATGCCCTCATCAAGGATGCAGCGGCGCATGGCATCGCGCTCCACATCGTGGTAGTAGCGGTCCATCATGGCGCTGTATTCATCGTCGGAGATGACCGGAGACTCCGGATTTTCCTGGGTCTCCGGATTACTGGCGCGCTCGGCGAAGAACTTCTCCTTGAAGTCCTCGAGCAGTTTCTCGAAGGCATCGGCACGGTCCTGCTTGGGCAGAGCCTGCTTGGTGATATCGTAGGCGGGCTGATAGAGTTCCTTGTTCATACGTTCACGCAGAGCCTCATCGTTGACCTCGTGGTTGTACTCGCGCTTAACGTCTTTGCCCAGTTCCTTGCTCAGTTCGGCCTGCAGTTCACACATGGGCTTGATGGCCACCATGGCGGCCTTCAGGGCACCGAGCAGGTCCTGCTCGCTGACCTCCTTCATCTCGCC
>DETM01000043.1:75255-75405 GCA_002361655.1 Prevotella sp. UBA3288
CCTTCCACCATCATGATGTTGTCGGCAGAGGCACCGACCATGATGTCCATGTCGGCCTGCTTCATCTGCTCGAAGGTGGGGTCGATGACATACTCGCCGTTGATGCGAGCCACGCGCACCTCACTGATGGGGCACTCGAAGGGGATATCT
>DETM01000043.1:75462-75733 GCA_002361655.1 Prevotella sp. UBA3288
ATATCTGAACATGCCAGGGCTGCCGAGGCGGCAAAGCCGGCAAGGGCGTCGGGCTGGTCTACGCCGTCGGCACTGAGCAGCATGACATTGACAAATACTTCAGCGTGATAGTTGCTGGGGAACAGCGGACGGAGCACACGGTCCACCAGACGGCTGGTCAGGATTTCGTTGTCAGAGGCTTTGCCTTCGCGCTTGGTGAATCCGCCGGGGAAACGGCCTGCGGCACTGTACTGTTCACGATAGTCTACCTGCAAAGGCATGAAATCGGTTC
>DETM01000043.1:75780-129494 GCA_002361655.1 Prevotella sp. UBA3288
CTTTTGCGGCACAAACGGTGGCGAGAAGTACGGTATTGTTCATTCGCAGAACAACGCTTCCGTCGGTCTGTTTTGCCACTTTCCCGGTTTCAATGGTGATGGTTCTGCCATCAGCCAGTTGAAGGGTCTTTGTAATTACGTTCATCTTGTTTTAAAACATCTAATAAAAATAAAATCGTGCAAAGTTACACATTATTATAATAATAAGAGAACGAAAAGGGAATAATTTACTATTTTTTATGATTTGTTTTTGGTATTTTTTGTATCTTTGCACCCAAAATCACCAAAACAACGATTATCGACATGAAGAAAATAGGAATTATCGTACTCGCTGCTCTGGCTCTGGCCGGCTGCGACGACCAGGGAAAGACCTTCACCGTGAAAGGCACCATCGAGGGGGCTCAAGACAAGACGCTCTGCCTGCAGAACAAATCGCTCAGTGGTGCCGTTGTCCTGGACAGTGTGAAACTGGGTGCGGACGGCCGTTTTGAGTTTGAAGTTCCGTCACCGTCGGTCCCCGATTTCTACCAACTGACGTTGGATGGCCAGAGCATCAATTTCTCCATCGACTCGACGGAGACTGTCACCATCGCCGCCCGCCAGCCCGGCATGGGTGCCAACTATGAGGTGAGCGGTTCAGAAAACTGCGAAATGATTCGTCAACTGGCCTTGAAACAGCAGGTGCTGCAGCGAGACGTGCTGACCCTGTTGAACAGCGGGTCGCTGGACCAAAAGGCTCTGGCTGACTCACTGGACCGTATGGTGCTGTATTTCAAGAATGATGTCACCATGAACTACATTTACAAATCGCCAAAGTCGGCCTACGCCTATTATGCTTTGTTCCTGACCCTTGGCGGACAGACCATCTTCAACCGTCAGAATGCCGACGATCTGAAAGCCTTTGCTGCCGTGGCCACCTGCTGGGATACTTTCTATCCTGAGTCCGACCGTGCCAAGCACCTGCACAATACAGCCATGAAAGGTCTGACCGACAACCGTATCGCCATGGCTCGTGAGCAAGCCTCTATCGACCAGAGCAAGATAGTGCACAATGGCGTGCTCGAACTGGAACTGCCCGATGCCTCAGGACAAATCCGTACGCTGACGGAACTGAAAGGCAAAGTGGTGCTGCTCGACTTCCATGCCTTCAGCCTGAAAGAGTCGGCCTCGCGTATCCTGGTCTTGCGTGAACTTTATAATAAATATCACGACCAGGGTCTGGAAATCTATCAGGTGGGCCTCGATGCCGATGAGCATCTGTGGAAACAGGCCACCCAGGCTCTGCCGTGGATCTGCGTCTACGACCCAGAGGGCGCATCGGCTCTGCGATACAATGTCCGCACCGTGCCGGAGTTCTTCCTCATCGACCGCAACAACGAACTCCAGAAGCGCTCCTCGCAGATGGAGGATGTGGAAAAGGAGATTAAGGCTTATATGTGAAAGGATCCCTCACCTTTCCGTCTGGAGAGGGTATCGGACAGCCTATATTGGCTGCGTACTAATGGTATACCACAGCACCATAAGGACGGATGGCGTCTGCCTTACCCCGTCTATCGCTTCGACATGGGCGACATAGATGGTGACGGAAGGCCGGAAGCCATTGTGGGTGTGACGAAACGGACACGTTTCCATCCAGAGGAGGCAAGGCGCATCTTCATCTTCAAACAGGTGAAAGGCAAGGTCCGTCCACTCTGGCTGGGGTCGCGACTGGGCGGAACCCTCGTCGACTTCCGCTATGTCGATGGCAAGATAAGAGCCTTGGAGACCGATGGAACCGGTCTTTACGGCGTGGCCGACTACCAATGGAGCGACTTCGGCATGGCTTTCAGCCGGCTGCTGATAAAAAGCACTGATAAAGGAACAGCACTTAAATATTTTGAACTATGAGAAAAATTGCTTTATTCATCCTGGCAGGACTGCTGGCGGCATGTACCGCGACGCAACAGCCGGCTCCCGTCACCCAACTGGATGTGGAGAGCCTGAACAAAGACATCGACCTCGACATGGACATCTCGCAGTTGAGACTGAGCGACCTGAACATCCTGCGTCATGTCTTTGCGGCCCAGAAAGGCTATCCCTTCGAAGACTCTTACTTACGCTCCATTTACGGGTCGACGACCTGGTACGACTCACTGATGTGGGCTTTCGACGGCTCGGAACAGTATTTCAACCAAGTGGAATACGACGACACAAAGGGCTACCGCGACAACTACTATGGCAGCATCAAGCCTGAGGTGTTGGCCCTCACCCCTGAGCAGCAGGCCTTCATCGACCGCATCGACCGGCGCATCGAGGAACTGCGGTCCCGGAATTTCAAACCGGCCGGCGGCAAGGTCAACATGGCGAATATCATCAACCCCGCCCTGATCGACTCGATGGACGAACGGTTGTACGAGCACCTGGGCAATAACGGCTTTGCCATTGTGCCTGCCAGGCACCAGCAGTTGTTCCATGTCTACGAGCAAAACGACTACCACGAGTTCCCCTCGTTTGTCACTACCGACCTCTATCTGCAACTCTACCACCTCTATTTCGACTGCATGCTGCGTGAACTGGAGCAGCACAAACTCGACTCGCTGGTAGACCTGCTCTGTCTGAATGGCTATGAACAGATGAAGTCGTTGGCCCGGACACAGGATGTAAAAGTGAAGGAGGCGGCGCTGTGGCTGAAGGACTATTTTGCCGTGGCCCTCAACCTGAACGGCACCCCCGTCGACATCGACAGCGAAGCCGCCCGTCAGGAAGTGAAGAGCATCCTTGCCAGCACCGACGGCCTGTCGGAGTTCTTAGGCTATAAAGATGCCAAGTTTGCCTACAGTCTCTTCAAACCCCGTGGCCATTACACCCGCAACAAACAGTTGGAGCGCTACTTCCGTTCGATGATGTGGCTGCAGACGGTGCCTTTCCGCACAGACAAACCGGAACAACTGAATCGCGTACTTATCCTCTCGGAGTGGATAGGCCAGGACCAGACAGCCGACAACCTGTACCGTCAACTCACTGAGCCGATGACCTACTTGATGGGGCAGCCCGACAATGTCAGTGCCGCACAGGTGGCACAGTGCATCCGTGAGTCGTCGCTGACAGCCGCCCAACTCATCGGTCAGCCGGACCGACTGCAGACCGTCCGTCAGCGCATCGAGGCCATCGCCAAAGAGCAGACCCGCATCAAGCCCAAGTTCAACCGTAGTGGAGAGTACAAGATCAATCTCATGCCACAGCGCTACCAGCCTGATGCCGAGGTGCTTCAGGAACTGGTCGACTATAAATCGGAGGAGACCAAACGCGACACCCCGAAGGGACTCGACGTCTTTGCCGCCATGGGGGTGGCTCGTGCCGAGAATATCCTCCTGAACGAACTGGGTGAAGGTGGTCGCTGGACTGAATATAAGCCCACTTTAGACCGCATGAAGCAGCGTATGGACTCTGTCGACTGGACCGAGAATGCCTCTGTGCAGTGGTTGTCGGCACTGAAGATCGTGACTGAGAAACCGCAGAACGCCCCTTACTTCATGATGAGCGACGAGTGGGACCGTAAGTCGCTCAATGCAGCCCTCGCCTCATGGACCGAACTCAAACACGATGCCATACTCTATGCCAAGCAACCCTTCGGTGCCGAATGTGGCGGCGGCGGTCCCCCCGATCCGGTGGTGAAGGGTTATGTGGAGCCGAATGTCCGCTTCTGGCAGAAGGCCATCAACCTGCTGACAGCCACCAAGACCATGCTACAGCGATATGGTCTGATGAGCGAGAAGATGCAGGTGGCTAATCAGAGTCTTTTGGAGAAAGCAGAATTCCTGCTGGCCGTCAGTCAGAAAGAGTTGAAAGGCGAGGTGCTGAAGGACGAAGAGTACGACCAGTTGGAATATATCGGTGCCGCCTTCGAAAACATCTCCCTCGAACTGCTCCGCGATGCCGAGCACGAGTTATGGAATTGGGAGGCCGTTCAGGGTCCTGACCGTAAGGTGGCCCTCGTGGCCGATGTCTATACGGCCAATGCCGACAACAACCCCAACAAGAGTATTCTCTTCGAGGCCATCGGCGATGCCGACGAGATTTATGTCGTGGTCGAGGTGGGCGGCTACCTGCATCTGATGCGTGGCGCTGTGTTCTCCTACCGTGAGTTCAAACGGCCTTTGGACGACCAGCGGCTGAACGACGAGGAGTGGCAGCAGTATCTTGAGAAGCATCCCCGAGAAGGCGTGCCCCAGTGGATGCAACCTATCATCGTGCCGCTCGACAATGCCCCCGTCGATAATGAGAGCGTTTTTTACAGCACTGGTTGCTAGCCTGTGGTGTACAGCGGTAATGGCGGTCGGTCAGCGGTCCACGGCGGCACCGGCTGCCAGCCCGTTGGCGACCACTATCGTCTTCACCGGCGATATCCTGTTGGACCGTGGTGTCAGAACAGCCATTACCCACCACGGAGCCGACCACCTTTTCTCGAAGGGGGTTGACTCCGTGTTTCGTTCTTCCGACATCGTGGTGGGCAATTTGGAGTGCCCGGCCACAAAGATTAAAGCCCCCGTCCAGAAACAGTTTATCTTCCGAGGCGAGCCCGAATGGCTGGCAGTACTGAAACGCCACGGGTTCACCCATCTGAACCTGGCCAACAACCACTCCATAGATCAAGGCCGCGAGGGACTGATGGACACCCGTCGCCAAATCGTCAAAGCCGGCATGACCCCCGTCGGCGCCGACTCCACAATGGCGGCAGCGGCACAGCCTGTTTTGTTGACAGTGCGGCCTAGAAAGGTATGGCTGGTGGCTTCGTTGCGGTTGGCCCTAGAGAATTTCTCCTATCTGGATAACTGGCCCTGCGTCAGTCAGGAACCGATGGACACACTCATAGCCCGTGTCCGCCGACTGAAACAGTCCGACCCGTCGGCAGTGGTCATCGTCTCACTCCATTGGGGTGGCGAGCATACCTTCAAGCCGGTGCCCAGCCAGCGCCTGGATGCCCACCGGCTGATTCGGGCCGGCGCCGATGCGCTGATCTGCCACCATACCCACACCCTGCAGTCTATAGAATACTATCAAGGAAAGCCCATCTACTACAGTATCGGCAACTTCATCTTCGACCAACAGAAGTCTGCCAACAGTAAAGCCGCGATGGTGCAACTGACCATCACGGCTGATTGTGTCGTGGCGAAGACCATTGCTGTGGACATCCGCCGATGTGTCCCCTATATTAGAAACTAGCCATTCTTATATCAGGAATTGGTCAGCCAAATATTAGAAACTAGCCAGCCAAGCCTTCAGTTCGAGCAGCATCTCTAGGTGGAAGGCAAACGAGTCGCGATGGCCCCAGCCATGACCGCCAGAAGGATAGATATGCATCGTGGCCGGCACGTCGTGACGATAACATTCTAAATAGTAGTTAGCACCATTGGCTGGCAGCACGGCAGTATCGTCATCACTCAGGGCGATGAAGGCACGTGGCGTCTTATGCGTCACTTGCAGGTCGTTGCTGAACTCTTGGATGAGACTCTTCTTCGGCTTTTCACCGAGGAAATTGACCATTGAGCCTTTATGAGTGTAACTGGGGTCCATCGTGATGACCGGATAGAACAGAATCTGGAAGTCGGGTTTGGCATCGTCCTTAGAGTGGGTGGCGATGGTAGAAGCCAGATGACCGCCAGCCGAAAAGCCCATGATGCCTATCTGCTTGGTGTCCACATGCCAAGCGGCAGCATTGCGGCGCACCATCTTCATGGCCTCCTCGGCATCGCTGATGGGCACCTTGCGGTTGCCGTGGGGCATCCGATACTTGAGCACAAAAAGGGCTATGCCTTGCTGATTGAAGAACGAGGCCCACTGGGTGCCTTCATGTTCCATGGCCAGATGGCCGTAGCCACCACCCGGGCACACCACAACGGCGCGTCCCGTAGCCCTTTTCTCATCGGGTAAGAAGATGGTTAACTGAGCCTTGTCCTGTTCGTCGCCATTATCGTTAGGGGCACCATTGGGCCAGATGTCTATCACTTTCTGAGCAGAAATGGTCATCGTCATAAGCATCACAAGAAGTAGGGAAATGATACGTTTCATCGAGTCTGTCTTTTTATTTCGCTTGCAAAGGTAAGCATTTTTGCTGACTACTGATAATGTATCTCTGCATAAATTCTTGTCCGAATCGTTAAGAAAATTAAAATTCTTCTATATATATAAGGTGGAAGCAAACTTTTTGCGTACTTTTGCACCCCTAAACATGAGACAACAGAAAATTAAGCAATAGGAGTATGCAGAAAAATCTAGTCATCGTGGAGTCGCCTGCCAAGGCTAAAACCATTGAGAAATTCCTCGGCTCGGACTACAAGGTAATGTCCAGTTACGGACATATCCGCGACTTGAAAAAACGCGAACTGAGTATCGACGATAAGACGCTGGAACCGGAATACGAGATTCCGGATGAGAAGAAGAAGTTGGTGAGCGACCTGCGCACTCAGGCTCAGAAAGCCAGTCAGGTGTGGCTCGCATCCGATGAAGATCGTGAGGGAGAAGCCATCTCATGGCACCTTTGCGAGGTGCTGGGTCTCGACGAGCAGAAGACCAAGCGTATCGTGTTCCATGAAATCACGAAACCCGCCATCTTGGCTGCTATCGAGAATCCCCGAACGCTGGACATGAATCTGGTAAACGCACAACAGGCTCGTCGTGTACTTGACCGTCTGGTAGGTTTTAAGTTGTCGCCGGTGCTCTGGCGCAAAGTCAAGCCCGCCCTGTCGGCAGGCCGTGTTCAGAGTGTGGCAGTCAGACTGATAGTGGAACGTGAGCGGGAGATACAGGCTTTCAAGGCAGAGACCTACTATAGCGTCAACGGTGTGTTTGGTGTCGTCAATGCCGACGGCTCGCAGTCGGAGGTCAAGGCCGTGCTGGGCACCCGCTTCAAGACAGAGCAGGATGTGGAGCAGTTCCTCGAGAAATGCAAGGATGCCACTTTCAGCATCGACTCCATCCAGAAGAAACCATTGAAGCGCACCCCGGCTCCCCCCTTCACCACCTCGACCTTGCAGCAGGAGGCAGCCCGCAAACTGGGTTTCACCGTCAGCCAGACAATGATGGTGGCACAGCACCTCTACGAGAATGGTATGATTACCTATATGCGTACCGACTCGGTCAACCTGTCGGATCTCTGTATTAATGCCTCGAAAGCGGAGATCACCAAACTCTATGGTGCTGAATACAGCAAGATTAGGAAATACCACACCAGTTCCAAAGGTGCCCAGGAGGCTCACGAAGCCATCCGTCCTACCTATATGGAGAATACATCTATCGAAGGCTCATCGCAGGAGAAGCGTCTGTACGAACTGATTTGGAAGCGTACTGCCGCTTCGCAGATGGCTGATGCCGAGATTGAGAAGACCACTGCCAATATCACGATCAGCAACACTGACGAGATGTTTACGGCCCAAGGTGAAGTGGTCAAGTTTGACGGTTTCCTGAAGGTCTATCGCGAGTCGGCTGACGAAGAGGATGAGAATCGTGAAGAATTGGCCCACGTCTTACCACCAATGAAGAAAGGTCAGGAACTGGCCCGTCGGGAAATATCGGCTATGGAGCGCACCAGCCAGGGACAGCAACGCTATACGGAAGCCTCGCTGGTGCACAAACTGGAGGAGTTGGGCATCGGTCGTCCGTCTACCTACGCTCCCACTATCTCCACCATTCAGCAGCGTGAGTATGTGGTCAAAGGCGACAAAAAAGGCGAGGAGCAAAAGTTCCTAGTCATCACACTCAAAGGCAAGCAGGTCACTCGAAAGCAGCGTAGCGAGATCGTCGGCAGCGACAAGGGCAAACTGTTGCCCACCGACATCGGTATTGTGGTCAACGACTTCCTGATGGAGCATTTCCCTGGCATCATGGACTATAACTTCACCGCCAAGGTGGAGCAGGACTTCGACAAGATTGCTGAAGGTAAGCAGCAGTGGAACAAGATGATGCACCAGTTCTATAAAACATTTGAACCTACGGTCGAATCTACGATGAACGCCCGTTCAGAGCATAAGGCCGGCGAACGCCAACTGGGCATCGACCCCAAGACAAAGCGACCGGTGTTCGTGAAAATCGGCCGTTTCGGACCAGTGGTGCAAATCGGTTCTGCTGACGACAAGGACAAGCCTCAGTTTGCCCATATGCCCAAAGAACTGAGCATGGAAAGTATCACGCTGGAGCAGGCACTCGACCTCTTTAAACTGCCACGTTTGCTGGGCGACTACGAAGGCGAACCGGTCACCATCGGTTCCGGTCGTTTTGGACCTTATGTGCTTCATAAGAAGGTCTACACCTCACTGCCCAAAGATAGCGACCCTATGAGTATCAGTCTCGATGAGGCTATCAAACTCATTGATGAGAAGCGCAAGCAAGACACACAGAAGCACCTGAAGACCTTCAGCGAAGATCCCAAACTGGAGGTGCTCAATGGACGTTATGGTCCCTATCTGGCTTATGACGGCAAGAACTACCGAATACCCAAGCCGATACATGAGCGTGCTAAGGATCTGACCTACGACGAGTGCATGGCTATTATCAAGAAGGGGTCATGATACGCATCATCCTGATTGGCTACATGGGAGCCGGCAAGACAACCGTCGGCAAAGCCTTGTCAAAAGAACTCGGCATTCCCTTCTATGACCTCGACTGGTATATCGAGAACCGTCGCCGCAAGACGGTGTCGCAGATTTTTGCCGAACAGGGCGAAGAGGCCTTCCGCAAGATAGAGCACAACATGTTGCACGAGGTAGCCGAGTTCGAGGATGTCATCATCAGTTGCGGAGGCGGCACCCCGTGTTTCTTCGACAACATCGACTACATGAATCAACAGGGGCAGGTGGTCTATTTGAAGGCAGAGCCGGAAGTGCTCGTAAAGCACCTGCTGATGGGCAAAGGCGACCGCCCGTTGCTCAAAGGCAAGACCCCCGAACAACTCATCGCCTTCATCCGGGAGCAACTGGAGAAGCGCGAACCCTTCTACTCCAAGGCACAGTACACCCTCGACGTCAGCCTGATGGACAACTACGAGAAGATAAAAATAACCATAGAAAAGATTCGCGAACTACTGAAGTTATGAAGAAATGGACCATTGACGACGCCCGTGAACTCTATAACATCAATGGATGGGGCACCAGTTATTTCGGTATCAACGACAAAGGCAATGTCTATGTGACGCCATGCAAGGACGAAGCGCAAGTTGACTTGCGTGAAGTGATGGACGAACTGTCGCTGCGCGATGTCACGCCTCCTGTGCTGCTGCGCTTCCCCGATATTCTCGACAACCGCATCGAGAAGACCTGGAGTTGTTTCAAGAAAGCCGCCAAGGAGTATGACTATAAAGGCGAGAACTATGTTGTCTACCCCATCAAGGTGAACCAGATGCAGCCCGTCGTCGAGGAGATTATCTCGCACGGCAGGAAGTTCAACCTCGGTCTGGAGGCCGGTTCGAAGCCCGAACTGCATGCCGTCATCGCCATGCAGTGCCAGAGCGACTCCATCATCGTCTGCAATGGCTATAAGGATCAGAGTTACATCGAGTTGGCCCTGCTTGCACAGAAGATGGGCAAGCATATCTTCATCGTCGTTGAGAAAATGAACGAACTGGAGATTATTGCCCGTGTAGCCAAGAAACTGAATGTTCGCCCTAACATCGGCATTCGCATCAAACTGGCCAGCAGTGGTGCCGGCAAGTGGGAAGAGAGCGGCGGCGACGCCTCGAAGTTCGGACTGACCAGTGCCGAACTGCTCGAAGCACTTGATATGCTTGATAAGAAGGATATGCGCGACTGTCTGCGTCTTATCCATTTCCATATCGGCAGCCAGATTACCAAGATACGCCGTATCCAGACAGCCCTCCGCGAGGCCTCACAGTTTTATATCCAACTGCATAAGATGGGCTATAATGTCGACTTCGTCGACTGTGGCGGTGGCCTGGGCGTCGACTACGACGGCACACGCTCGCCATCGTCGGAGAGTAGTGTCAACTACTCCATCCAAGAGTATGTCAACGACTGTATCTACACCTTTGTGGAGGCTGCCAACAAGAACGGGTTGCCTCACCCCAATATCATCACCGAGAGCGGACGGTCGCTGGCTGCCCACCACTCCGTGCTCGTCATCGACGTGCTGGAGACAGCCTCGCTGCCCGAGATGCCCGAGGAATTCGAACCCGATGCCGACAGCCACCAGTTGGTGAAAGACCTCTACGAGATCTGGGACAACCTTTCGGCACGCAATGTGCTCGAAGACTGGCATGATGCCGAACAAATACGCGAGGAGGTGCTCGACCTCTTCTCTCATGGCATCGTCGACCTGAAGACGCGCGCCGAGATTGAGGCGATGTACTGGAGCGTGTGTCACGAGATTCATGCACTCTCGAAGACCCTCAAGCATGTTCCCGAGGAACTGATGAACATTGACAAACTGTTGGCCGACAAGTATTTCTGCAACTTCTCGCTCTTCCAAAGCCTCAGTGACTCGTGGGCCATTGACCAACTCTTCCCCATCATGCCCATTCAGCGACTCGATGAACGGCCCACCCGTAATGCCACCATCCAGGACATCACCTGCGACTCAGATGGCAAGATTGCCAACTTCGTGACCAACCGCCATAATTCGCACTCACTGCCCGTCCACACCTTGCGAAAGAACGAGACTTACTATCTCGGCGTTTTCCTCGTAGGAGCCTATCAGGAGATTCTGGGCGACATGCACAATCTCTTCGGCGACACCAACGCCGTGCATGTTTCGGTGAAAGACGGTCATTACCACATCGATCAAATCATCGATGGCGAGACGGTAGAAGAAGTGCTGGAGTACGTGCAGTACGACCCCAAGAAACTGGTTCGCCAACTGGAGGTATGGGTCACCAAGAGCGTCAAGGCCGGCAAGATTACACTTGAAGAGGGTAAGGAGTTCCTCAGCAACTATCGCTCAGGGCTCTATGGATACACTTATTTGGAATAATGAAACAGCAACTAACCATCGTCAAGGTCGGCGGGGCCGTCGTCGAGGACGAGACACAACTCACACAGTTGCTCCACGATTTCCTGAAAATCGGAGGAGCAAAGATACTGGTACATGGTGGCGGACGCCGTGCTACAAAGGTGGCAGCATCGCTGGGCATCGAGACGAAAATGGTCGATGGGCGCCGTATTACCGATGCACAGATGCTGCAGGTAGTGACAATGGTCTATGGCGGACTAGTCAACAAGCACATCGTAGCATCGCTGCAGGCTCTCGATGCCGATGCCATCGGACTGACAGGTGCCGATGCCAACATCATCCGCTCGGTGAGGCGGCCTCTGAAAAACGGTATCGATTATGGTTTCGTGGGTGATGTGACGGCTGTCGCCAATAAGACATTGGCACACCTCATCGATGCCGGCCTTATCCCGGTCATAGCCCCTTTGACTCACGACGGACAGGGAAACATTCTCAATACCAATGCCGACACGATGGCCAGCGAAACGGCCAAAGCGATGGCTGAGATTTACGATGTGACATTGATCTTTGCTTTCGAGAAACCCGGTGTGCTGAGCAATGCTGACGATGACGCTTCAGTTATCGCCACGATGAACCGTCACGACTTCGAATGCTATCGTGCCGATGGCACTATCAGTGGCGGCATGCTGCCCAAGATAGAAAACGCCCTTGCGGCTATTGACAGGGGCGTTCGGCGGGTAATTATCACCAGTGCCACCGCCATCGACGGACAGCACGGCACCGTGATCTGCTGACAGCGGCTTATTTCTTTTTCTTTGGTTTCCGACGTGCCCAACCTTCTTCGGAGAAGTCGGGCACCTCCCCACGGAGAGCCTTGGGGGCAGGCTTCATCAGTTCGCGCCAGTCGGCTTTTTTCGAGTAAGGATTATGGGGCTTATTGGGCTTATTGGGCTTATTGGGCTTATTGGCTTTATTGGCCTCATTAGGCTTATCATCCTCTGAATTGCAGCGCACCACACGACCCTTGTAGCGAATACCGGTCAGTTGCGACATCACCTTGCGGGCATCTTTCTCCGGCACTTCGAAATAGGAAATAGAGTCGAGCAGGTCGATATGGCCCACCTCCTGACGGCCACCGACATAGCGGTTGAGCGTCTGCATCAGTTCGCCCGGGTAGAAGCCGTCGCGCTTGCCCAGGTTGATAAACAAGCGGTGGTAGCCCTCCTGCGCTTTGTTCATGCGTTTCTGCTTGTCGCTCTGTGGCTTCTTCTCCCGTTTATCGGCAACAGGCTTCTCTATCTCCGGTGCATCGGCATAATAGAGCAGGAAGCGGCCAAATTCGCGACTGACAATCTTCTTGATCAGTTCATCCTTGTCGATATATTCGAAGTATCGGTTGATGTCGTCCATAAACGGGGCTATCTCGTCGTCGTTGACATCGGTCTTCACAATCTGGTCCATCACCTTGTAGAGTTGCTTCTTGCATATCTCCTCAGCCGAAGGAATGGTGGCCTCGACAAATGCCTTTCCGATCTCTTTCTCGATATTGCGAATCTTGTGCTTTTCTTTCGAATGGATGATACTGATTGACGTGCCTTTCTTTCCGGCACGCCCCGTACGACCGGAGCGGTGGGTATAGTTCTCAATGTCGTCGGGCAGTCCGAAGTTGATGACATGCGTCAGGTCGTCCACATCAAGGCCGCGGGCAGCCACGTCGGTGGCCACGAGCAACTGGGTCAGGTGCTGGCGGAACTTCTGCATGGTCAGGTCACGCTGCTGTTGGCTCAAGTCACCATGCAGCGACTCGGCATTATATCCGTCCTTGATCAGTTTGTCGGCTATCTCCTGCGTTTCCAACTTGGTACGGCAGAAGATGATGGCAAAAATCTTCGGATAGTAGTCAACGATACGTTTCAGGGCCAGATATTTGTCCTTCGCGTGTACCATATAATATATATGATTCACATTCTCGGCTCCCTCGTTGCGCGAACCGACAACGATTTCTTGCGGGTCGTTCAGATACTTCTTGGCCACCCGCTCCACTTCGCGGCTCATCGTGGCAGAAAACATCAGTGTGTTGTGCTCATCGGGCAGCGACTCGAAGATTTCGTTGATTGCGTCCGAGAAACCCATGTTGAGCATCTCGTCGGCTTCGTCGAGCACTATATTGCGTACATTCTCCAACTTGGCAAAGCCACGGTTCTTCAGGTCTATCAGACGGCCCGGGGTGGCCACGATGATCTGCACCCCCTTCTTCAGCGAGCGAATCTGCGGCTCGATGGCGGCGCCACCATAGACAGCCTCCACATGGACACCCTCCATGTGTTTCGAGAAGTCACGCAGGTCGTCGGCTATCTGCAGACAGAGTTCGCGTGTCGGTGAGAGTATCAGCGACTGTGTTTCGCGGCTGTCGATATCCAGCCGCTGCAGCAGTGGAATGCCGAAGGCTGCCGTCTTGCCGGTGCCGGTCTGAGCCAGTGCTATGGTGTCCTGCCTGCTTTCCAACAAACTCGGGATGACAGCCTCCTGCACCGGCATCGGCTGCACGAATCCCATTTCCTCGATGGCCTGCCGTATCTCCTGACAGACGCCCAGTTCTTCAAATGTCTTCATCGTCTATTCTATTTTTTGCAAAGGTAGGAAATAATTATCAATTATCCATGGTCTGTTATCAATTATTTTTCGTACCTTTGCACAAATTTGAAAAAAGGCAACAATCACGACAATACTTTATTCTATATGACTATCAACGAACGGCAAGACGAGATTATCGAGGAGTTTCAGGACTTCGATGACTGGATGGACAAATACCAGATGCTGATTGACATGGGCAACGAACAGAAGCCCTTGGACGAGAAATACAAGACGGAGCAGAACTTGATTGACGGCTGCCAGAGCCGTGTGTGGCTACAAGCCGACTATACCGATGGGCGCATACACTTCCAAGCCGAGAGCGACGCCCTCATCGTCAAAGGCATTGTGACGCTGCTCATCCGTGTGCTGGATGGAGCCACCCCACAGGAAATTCTGGATGCCGACCTTTATTTCATCGATAGAATCGGACTGCGTGAACATCTGTCGCCCACCCGTAGCAACGGACTGCTGGCCATGGTCAAGCAGATGAGGATGTACGCCTTGGCATTCGCTCAATCACCAGCCTGACTCTCCTCGTAAGCATTGATGCGCTGCAGGTAGTAGTCGCGGAAGTCCGACCAGTGATAATACGGGGCGATGTCAGTCTTCAGTGGCAGTGTCGCCTCTTCTTCGTTGAGCAGCACCTTGAAGACGATGTCGCTGTCGTTGGCATCCTGCCGATAGAAGATGAACTGCACATTGCAGGCCATCGGGAAGATGCGATAGTTCACCCAGCCGTTTTTCTCCAGCAACTCCAGGTTGTCGACAGACAGGTCGTAACCATCAAGGCCCAACAGGCAGACCAGCGGCAATAGCGTGGTGTCGTGACCATAGCGCAGATGTACGGAGTGCTGACGCAGATGCAGACAACTGTCGGCCTGCTCGATGATGTTGCGCAACAGTTGACGGGCAACGAAGGGCTGCTCGCCGCCATTGAGCGGTGTAGAGCCGTATGTCATATACCAGAAGGCATTCTCGCGCAGCCAGTTCTGGTAGATTTCCTCATCGTCAAACAGATCGTAGAGCGTCACCTGCTGGCCCAGTTCTGTGTTCTGCAGTCCGGAGGCCAGACGAAACAGGAAGTAGTTGAGCCGCTCGCCGTTGACGTGACGGTTGATGTAAGCCGTATCGTTGAACAACTGGCCAACGACGCGCTGCCAGCATTCGTGCTTCTTGCAGTAGGTCTGATAGCAGTCTTTCGAAGTTGCCGTCTGAGCACGAGACTGCAAATCCCTATCGACAGGAGCCAGATAAGGTATGTCGGCCATCGAGGCATCCTGAACGAACTGTAAGTGTGGTGCCAGTTTCATCAACTGCAGCAACGCTTGGTTCATGGACAGGATACAGCGTACCGACGGTGTGCTGCGGGCATCGACCACCGTCCCTTTCTCAAACACCGAAGGGAAGCGTTCGTACATGCGACTGACTATCTCGCGATGCTGAAAGACACCGATGCGGGTCAGTTCACCGACATGATATCTTGAATCCTCTAACATCAAGCCAATTCTTTCCTGCACATCAAGTCCAAGGGGGGTCAGCGCCCCGTCGTGATCAGCCTTTCTTAATGCGTTGGCCACATATTCGAAGTCGCTCAACCTGGTCTGATGGCGGGAGCCGTGACGACCATAGTGGCTGATGTAAAAGGCTTTCTTCCCTTCAGGGGCCGGTGTCAACTTATGATGAGGCCGGGGATAGACCATCAGGTTGCCGGCAGACAGACGAATGTTTTTCCGCAGTTCTTGCTTAGGCGACTGGGCACAGACACCCATCGCCAAAGCCATCAACCAAACTATCCAGACAAACTTTTTCATCTTAGTGTTTCAGCATTGAGGGTACAAAGTTACGAAATAAGTAGGAGAAAAAAGAAGAAAAGCGACATTTTCTTCTTTTTTTTCTGAACGAAAAGCATGTACGGCGAAGCCACCGTTACCGATGGTCAGTGCCGTTGGTCACATCGAAATAGCGCCGGAGCACCAATAGGGAGATGAGCCGTTCACGATGGCGGTCTTTGAACTGCGCCACATACTGGTGGGCATGACTGATGATGGCCTCTGCCTCGCAGGGGTGGTCGATGTAGTAGCAGAGCCGTTCTTCTAAATCAGAAAAATCCTCGCGTACCTCTATATAATGATAATTGGGAATGAGTGTCCCCTCCATGAACCAGGTCTCCTGCGTCAGCCGGGGCGTGACGGCGATGCTGTTTGACGACATGACCCACTTCAGGTTCGAGGCTACGTCGTTGCCTTCGAGCGACATGATGAACCGATAGTCGAGATGTTGGCCGATGGTGAGTTTCTCTTTCTGCCATTCGGGATGCTCGTCGGAGCGGTTGGTAGAGGCAGCATCGATCATGGGGTGTCCCACCCATCGCTGCATGAACAGGTCGCGGTTCTGCTTGCGCGGTCCTAAGTCGCCGCGGAAGATGGCCATGGGGCGCTTCTCACGCCAGGGTTTATGGTCGTCGACGAACAGGAAGTGGCGGTTCTTGTCGAGGTTCAGGATGACAGAGTTCTCGTTATGCTCGGCGATGGGCCTGTTCTTGACGATGGCCGGCTCGGGTGCCACATAGGGCTTGTCGCCGGCATCGAGTATCCACCGCAGTTGCTGGTCGAAATAGCGGCCATACTCCATCGCATCGAAATAGTAGGTCTTCTGGCCCGTCACTTCCTGGTTGCACAGTCGGATGGCCTTTGCCTCCCATGCACGGCGGTCAAAGGTACTGTCGGGTGTCAACTTACAGTAGTAGTCGGCCCGCCGCAGTATCTCGTCTTTGTCCGGACGGTTGTCAGTGGACTTTAGCAAGCCTTTTAGTTGCCACTGTGAGAAGCACTTCGGCGTGTACTCCCGCAGATAACTTCGTAGGTAATACTTGATGTTGCTGTTCTTGCCGCTATGGAGGAGATAATGAATATTGGACATTGGACACTGATTATTGAACATTGATGTTAACACTCCTCCTCTCGGAGAGGCCGGGAGGGGGTCAGCAGGAAGACTTTCACCTGAAGAAGTAGAGTATGTGTTTATATATACGCTTATACCACCACTTCAGCCGCTTCAGCGGACGCGGCTTGGTGGGAATCATTGTGGGCATGGAACCGTCGGCACTGCATTGGCAGGCCAGACAGGGGTGGCTCCATAAGGACAGCAAACGGCCACTCTGAATGAGCCGGCAATGCAGACAGTCGCTGGTCGTATCCGACTTGTGGGCTGCCACATAGTCGACGATGACCTGTGCGGCTTGCCGGTTGAGATAGTAGCAGCCGGCATAGCGGTCTCGGTCGGCAGGGTAGAGCAACTGCCCTTTCACCCGCTGACTGCGCGGCACCAGTAGCAGGCTGCTCTCCTCGTAGTTGATGACGACCGGTCGGGAGGCATAGCGGGCGGCACATTCCTTCAGACTCTCGGCAAAGAGCCGCTTGAACAGGGGGTAGAAACGGATATCGTCTTCAACGATGAGGGCCCCGTCGAGACCGTTGTCAAGGATATACCGGGTGGCCAACAGATGCTTGTAGGCACAACTGGTGCGGGGAAAGGGGCCGTGCATGGTGCCTGGCTTCCCGTCGCAGACGAAATAGTGGTCGAGAATCTCCGGTGTCAGGTCGGCCACGTTGCCCTCTAAGATGAAATGAACGGGCAGACCGAGCCCATCCAGTTGTTGCTGGATGAATGCCCTGCGCTCTTCCTGACCGCGAACATGGATGACTAGCACCTGACTCTCTGCCATATACCGATATTGATAGAAAACGATAGGCAAAGATAAGAAAAAAAACTGATATATACAATTTTATGAGATAAAAAGGTGCTTTTTTTGGTAGTTTGAAGGGTTTTCATTATCTTTGTGGCCTAAAACAGATTGATGACCGACGATGATTCCAAAGAAGATACACTACTGCTGGCTGAGCGACAACCCGTTTCCCAAGAAAATACATGACTGTATGGCCACCTGGCAGCAGACGCACCCCGACTATGAGGTGGTGCACTGGAGCACTAAGAACTTCGACATCGACAGTGTGCCCTATGTGAAAGAGGCCTACGAGGCACAGAAGTGGGCCTTTGCCGCCGACTATATCCGTATGTATGCCCTCTACACCCAGGGCGGTATCTATCTGGACACCGATGTGGTGCTGCTCAAGCGGTTCGACGACTTCCTGGACAATGCTTTCTTCTCGAGCATGGAGTATCACCCGCAGCAGATAGAGAAATGCGGTACCATGCAGTATATCGATGCCGACGGCCACCGCACGGCCGATGTCTTCATTGAGGGCATCCAGATACAGGCTGCCGTGATGGGAGCCGAGGCTGGCAGCCCCTTTGTGAAGGAGGTGCTCGACTGGTACCAGGACAAGCACTTCGTCAAACCCGACGGCTCGCTGCGCACCGATGTGCTGTCGCCCTATATCTATGCCCGGGTGGCGGAGACAAAAGGTTTTGTATATAAGGATATTGACCAGCAGTTGCCGGGCCGCATCCATATCTACCGCTCGGAGACCTTTGCCGGCAACAAGCACGAGGTGACGGACAACAGTTATGCCATCCACATGTGTGCCCACTCCTGGCATCTCACACCGTGGGAGAAGATACGGCGGCTGTTAGGGCTGAGCAAAAAACACGTGAGAGTTGAGAATTGAAAATTAAGAAGGGATGGGATATAATAAGGAACGGTATGTCTTTCTGAAGAATGTGGGTTTCCACATCGCTGTGGCCGTATGGTATCTGGTGTCGTTGTTGCCATTTTGGGCGCTCCACCTCATCAGCGATGTGCTCTTTGTGCTCATATACCACGTCATAGGCTACCGTAAAAAAGTGGTACGCGAAAACCTTGCATCGTCGTTTCCTGAGAAGACGGCCGAGGAGCGGCTCAGCATCGAGCGCGACTTCTTCCGTTTCCTGTGCGACTATCTGATGGAGAGCATCAAGATGATGAGCATCAGCCCTGAGGAGCAGAAAGCACACATGATATTCGAGAATACCAACCTGCTTGATGCGTGCATCGAACAGGGTCGCACCTGCGGCATCTTTATGGGCCACTACTGCAACTACGAGTGGGTGGCTTCACTCCCGCTGTGGGTGAGCGGCAAGGGACAGGTGTCTACCATCTACCACCCGCTGGAGAATCAGGTTGCCGACCGTCTGTTCCTGCGTACCCGGCAGCATTTCGGCACGGTGTGCTTCGCCATGCAGGACACGCTGCGCAAGGTGCTGGAATATCATAAGAAAGGACAGCCGCTGATCATCGGATACATCTCCGACCAGAAACCCTTCTGGACGAGTATCCACCATTGGGTGGACTTCCTCAACCACGACACCCCCGTGCTGACAGGCACCGAACGGGTGATGCGAAAGATGGACCAGGCGGTGTTCTACCTCGACATGCGGCGTATTGGGCGAAGCCGCTATGTGGGCACCTTCAAACCAATCACCATGGAACCTAAAAAGATGCGCGAGTTCGAACTGACCGACATCTACCATCAGATGCTGGAGGAGAGCATCCGCCGCGATCCGGCACCTTGGCTGTGGAGCCACAAACGGTGGTCGAGAACCCGCGAGGAGTTCAACCGGCTGTACGAGGTGGTCGACGGGAAGGTGATTAAGAAAGCGGAGAATTGAGAATTAGGGCTTGAGGCGGTCCTGCTTCATGCGTTCCATGTATTGCTGAATGATGGCTTTCAGTTCCCGTTCCATCTGAGCCTGCCGGGGCACCTCTCCTTTCAGGTTTGTTTGCATCAGCGTGTCGGTCAGGCTGTAGACGGCCTTTGTCTGCTGCCCGTCGAATTGCAACACATAGTCGCCTTTCACATACTGATAGATGCCGTTCAGATAGTTCACCGCCCAGGTGTCTTCTTTTGCCGTGTTCAGCACATCGATGCCAAAGCCGAAGTAGGGCTTCCGGTAGCCCAGCATTCCCAGTATGGTGGGCATGATGTCTATCTGTTGGGCTATCTTATCCTGCATTTCCCCCTTCGTCCTGAGGGTGTCACCGGGCTCATATATAATAATAGGTGAACAGAAGCCGCCCAGGTCGGTCTGGTATTCGGCATGGTCGCTCATGTTGGTGTGGTCGCTGGTCAGCACGAAGATAGTGTTACGGAACCAGGGCTGACGGCTGGCCGTCTGGAAGAAGCGGCCTATAGCCATGTCGGTATAGCGTACACATTTCTGAATGAGGAGATGCTCTTCGGGGAAGCGGTCCTTGTAGTGCTCGGGCACCACAAAGGGGTGGTGGCTCGAGGCGGTGAAGACGGCGGTCATGAAGGGCTCCTTCATGTGGCTCATCTGCTCGGCATAGTACTGCAGGAAGGGTTCGTCCCAGATGGCCCACGTGCCGTCGAAGTCGTCAGTACCGTGGGCTGCCTCATACTCCGTCCGTCCATAGTAGTGCTGGAAACCGGTCTTCTGTGCAAAGGCCTGAAAGCCCATGCTGCCGTTCTGGGCACCATGGAAGAAGGCCGTCTCGTAGCCCTCGGCCGCCAGGATGCCGGCCAGACCGGTATAGTCGTTCATCGACGCAGGGGTCAGGATGAAAGGCTCGACAAACATCGGGATGCTCGACAGGATGCTGGGCATGCCGTCGATGCTCTTCCGCCCGTTGCAGAACGAGTGGCGGAAGGTGGTGCTATGGGCGATGAGCGAGTCGACACAGGGGGTGTAGCCTCGGTAGTGGCCATCCTCTAGCGTCTTGTTGAGTGCTCCGATATATTCACGTCCAAAACTCTCGACAATGAGAATGACAACATTCTTCTTGATTGGCGTCGACGAATCGGCCGATGCAATAAGGACAGAGTCAGGAGAGTCTGCTGCAGGAGAGGTGTGCCCTTTGTGAACAGGACTGAAGACAGCAGCCATCTCTTCCTCACTGTCGAAATAGCGGGTGACGACGAAGACATCCTTGCCGATGGTGCGGATAAGGGCAAACGGGGTGTTCAGCACCAGGGCGGCATCGATGGGGCGCGATGCATACTGGTTGGCATTGGAGATGGTGATAGGACGGACGGCCGTGGTGAAGCCGCCTCGCATACCGGCCACACAGAGTGGGGCAATGGCGAGTAGCGACAACAGGCAGACGGCATAATAGCCGCCCAGCGCCTTACGCGAGAGTTTCTTAACGCCCCCGTCCTTTCCTGCCGCCTCCCTGCTCCATATCTTGGGCATGGCATACAGTTTCCACAGGGCCGCCATCACCACACCAAACAGCAGCACCAGATACCAGTGGTTCAGGGCTTCGGTGGCGAAGATGCTGCCAAGATTGCCTTCGTTGGAGAACTCGCTGAAAACGGTGGTGGTCGTTCGCCGCATGGTGTACTGGAAATAGACCGCGTCGCTCAGGTTAATGGCCAGGGCCACTCCGTTGACCACCATGAAGCCCCATTTGCAGATATGCTGATAGACGGTTGTCTCTTTCCAGTGCAGCGGAAAGAGCATCATCACGATATAGAGCACGTTGGTATAGAGGATGGCGGAGGTGTCGAACAGCAGACCGCCTACAAACATGTCGTATGTATAGTTAAGGTAGGAGGCGTTTTCCAGATAGTAGGCCAAACGGGCTATCTGATAGACCAGATAGACCAGCAGCAGGTTCCACACGAGGGCCGGAACGGGTGCAAAGATTTTATTCTGCCATCGCTTCATCGTTCGTTCAAATCATTTGAGGCCGCTTGTAGGACGGCTTGTGCCCGGCGCATCAGCAGGGCTTGGTTGGCTCCCTGTCCTACCACCACCCGGTTGCCGATGAAGTCGTAGTTGACGAAGGTCACGCTGTCGTACACGGAGTAGCCGTCGTCGAAGGTGTTCAGTGCAAAGGGCTCTGTGTAGGTACTGCTCAGCACATCGCGGCTGAAGGGATAGTCGGCGTGGCTGATGCCCAGTTGTCCCAGCAGGGTGGCTGGCAGGTCGGTCTGGTTGCAGACGGGCTCGATGCGGCGGGGCTCCTTGACAGCGCCGCCCACCCAGACCATCGGGATATGGTTCAGCAACGGGTGGCTCTCGTCGATGTCGCCATAGGGGATGCCGTGGTCGGGCAGGAGCACCAGCAGCGTGTTCGCCCAACGGTCGCTCTGACGCAGCCGGTCTACAAAACGGCCCAGACACTGGTCCAGGTAGTAGAAGGCATTGAGCACCTCGTCGTCGAAATGGCGGATGGGCACATCCCACGGCTGGTGGCTGCTCAGTGTCGAATAGCCGATGACGAAGGGCTCGCGGGCTGTCGAGGCCATCTCGAAGAGGCTCTCGAAGGTGATGCTGTCGCAGACGCCCCACTGCGAGGTCTCCTGCTCCTCGGCTGTATAGTCGGCTTTCCACTTCAGGGTCTCGAAACCGCCGCCTATCAGGTAACTGCGCATATTGGTGAAGTTGATGTCGCCACCATATATATAATAGGTATTGTAGCCCTGCTCTTTCAGGGTGGCGGCAATGGTGGGCAGGGTGCGCGACTTCGATGGCATCTTCATCACCGACATGGTGGGAAACGACGGATAGCCGCTCCACGTGCAGACGGTGCCGCGGTCGGTGCGCCACGTGTTGCCGTAGCAGTTGGCGAAATAGACGCCTTCGCGGGTCAGGGTATTCAGACGGGGGGTGACGTCGCTCCGGCCGCCAATCTCCGTAAACTCGCCGCCGCAGCCTTCCAGCAGTATGACGATGATGTTGGGCTGCTGCGTGGTCAGCAGTGTGTCGATGTCCACGCTCTCAGTGTTGTACAGGTCGCTGATGATCTGCCGGCATTCGGTCTCGTCCATAAAACTGTAGATGGTATTGTTGGTGGCAGTCTTCTCAAACGACGCCAGAAACGAGAAGACGGGGTTCACGGCCGAGTGGTTCAGGAATTGGTTCTGCGAGAAATATACCTGTCCGATATTGGTGGTCGACTCGCTCAGACCACCTCGGATGCCGACGACAATCAGGGGGATGGCTATTATGTAGCATACCGTCTCGCCGATCCGTTTCGACAGCGATGACTGCTGCTTGTCGGTGGAACGGCTCCTGACGGCAGCCCTATAGCCCAGGAAGATAGCGGCAGCGACGAGGAGCCAGGCGATGAGGCGCACCACCAGATAGCCCGTGGTCACGCTGGCCATGGCCTCGGTCGGTGTGTCGAGGTATTGCAGGCACGAAGCATCGAGTTTGAATCCCCAGAAGGGGTAGAGGCTGGTATCGGCCACGAAGGCCATGCTGCAGGCCAGCGAGATGATGGCAAAGAAGATCAGGAGGAGCCGGCGCAGCACCTTCTCGCCTTGCCACCATACATTGACGATGGTCAGCAGGAAGGGGACCGTCAGTACGTAGAGTGCTGTCGAGAGGTCGAGCGACAGCCCATGGCCCAGCACCTGCCACACCTCGCCCATGCCAATGTCGTGCCCCCGGCGGCATAAAAACATAAAAGCCATCTTGGCAGCGAAAAACACCACCAGGGTCCACAGATAGGTCCGTGCCAAAAAGTCCAGTCGACGTCTCATCACCTTTTTTTATTTTTTCACTTTTTCCCCTTTTTCACACCTTCTGCATGTCGTTCAGTTTCTTGTAGTAGCCGTCGATGGTGAGCAACTCCTCGTGAGTGCCGCGTTCCACGATGCGGCCTTCGTGCAGCACACAGATCTCGTCGGCATTCCTGATGGTCGACAGGCGGTGGGCGATGGCCACGGTGGTGCGGGTCTTCATCAGACGTTCCAGTGCGTCCTGCACCAGTCGCTCGCTCTCGGTGTCGAGGGCCGAGGTGGCTTCGTCGAGAATCAGTATCGGCGGGTTCTTCAGTATGGCGCGGGCTATCGACACACGCTGACGCTGACCGCCGGAGAGCCGGCTGCCACGGTCGCCGATATTGGTGTCGAACTGATGTTCCGACTGCATGATGAAGTCGTAGGCATTGGCAATCTTGGCTGCCTCGGCTATCTGTTCGTCTGTAGCCGTATCGACACCAAACGAGATGTTTTTGTGGAACGAGTCGTTGAACAGGATAGCCTCCTGGTTGACGTTGCCGATGAGTTGGCGCAGGTCGTGAATGCCCAGGTCTTTCACGTTGATGCCGTCGATGAGCACCTCGCCCTTCTGCACGTCATAGTAGCGGGGAATGAGGTCGACGAGTGTTGACTTGCCGCTGCCCGACTGTCCGACGATGGCGATGGTCTTGCCCTTGGGTATAATGAGGTTGATGTCGCGCAGCACCCACTTCACCTCCTCGTCGGCACCATCGCCTTTCGACGGGGCGTTATAGCCGAACCACACATGGCGGAACTCTATCTGGTGCTCGAACGAGGCGATATGCTTCGGATGTTCAGGGTCCTTGATGGTGTTCTCGGCCTTCAGAATCATGTCCACACGCTCCATCGAGGCAAGGCCCTTGGGCACCGCATAGCCGGCCTTCGAAATCTCCTTCAGGGGGTTGATGATGCTGTAGAGTATCACCATATAATATATAAAGGTGGGACCGGAGAGCGACTCGCTGTTCAGCACCAGTATGCCGCCGAACCACAGCACTATGACAATCATGCAGGTACCAAGAAACTCACTCAGCGGGTGGGCCAGGTTCTGGCGGATGTTCACCCACATGATGTCGTGGCGGTAGGTGGAGTTGATGGTGTTGAACTTCTCGCGCATCTTCTCCTCGGCACAGAAGGCCTTGATGATACGCAGGCCGCCCAGTGTCTCGTCGACCACGCTCATCGTGTCGCTCCACAGGGCCTGTGCCTTGATGCTCTGTGCCTTCAGCCGACGGCCTACCCAGCCCATGAACCAGCCGATGAGCGGGATAATCACCACCGAGAAGAGTGTCAGTTGCCACGAGATGACCACTAGCGTGGTGAAATACGACAGAATGAGGATGGGGTTCTTGAACATCGTGTCGAGGCTCGACATGATCGAGTTCTCCACCTCGGTCACGTCGCCTGTCATCCGGGCTATGATGTCGCCCTTGCGCTCCTCGGTGAAGAAACCCAGCGGCAGTTGGGTGATTTTCCCATACACCTGGTTGCGGATGTCGCGGGTGATGCCGGTACGGATGGGGATGACGCTCGACGAGGCGAGGAAGTACATCACTGTCTTCAGCAGTGTGGCCACAATGAGGAAGATGCCGATGAAGAGCAGCGTGGTGGTGGCTCCTTCCTCCACGATGAAGTGGTTGATATAATAATATAGGTTGTTGACGGCCACGTCCTTCAGGCTCCCGCTGTCCCATTCCATCAGTTGCGTCACTTGCACACCGTCGCCCGTCTTGAACAGGATCTGCAGGATGGGGATGATGGCGGCGAAGGAGAAGATGTTGAGAAGGGCCGACAGGATGTTGAACAGCACCGACAGCCCCACATACTTTTTATACGGCCACACAAACCGCTTCACCATTTGCAGGAATTCTTTCATACCTCTTCACCGAATAAGGTTGCACTTGTACTGCCTGTGATTCGTACCCGCACCGTCTCGCCGATGTGGTGGCTGCCTTTCATGAACACCACCATCTTGTTCTGCTCCGTACGGCCGCAGAGGTCCTCACGGCTGCGCTTCGAAAAGCCCTCTACCAACACGTCGAACTCTTTGCCCTCGTCTTTCTTGTTCTGACTGGCCGAAATCTCTGTCTGCAGGGCGATGAGTTCGTTCAGCCTGCGGATCTTCTCTTCCTCGGGCACGTTGTCGGGCAGATGTTTCGAGGCATAGGTGCCGGGCCGCTCCGAGTATTTGAACATGAAGGCCGAGTCGTACTGCACCTCTCTCATCAGGCTCAGCGACAGTTGGTGGTCCTCCTCCGTCTCGTCGTGATAACCCACGAAGATGTCGGTCGACAGGCCGCAGTCGGGCACGATGCGGCGGATGGCAGCCACCCGCTCCAGGTACCACTCTCGGGTATATTTGCGGTTCATCAGTTTCAGGATACGGTCTGAGCCGCTCTGCACCGGCAGATGGATATGGCGGCACACGTTGGGCATCTCGGCAATCACCCGCAGCGTCTCGTCGCTCATGTCTTTAGGGTGGCTGGTGGTGAAGCGGATGCGCATCGTAGGGGCCTCTTCGGCCACCGCCCGCAGCAACCGGGGAAAATCCAGATTGTCCGGACTTTCCGGAATATTCAGATTTTCCAGTCTTTCCGGCTTTCCCTGAAAATGATACGAGTTCACATTCTGTCCCAGCAGCGTCACCTCTTTGAAACCGCGGTCTCTCAGGTCGCGCACCTCTCTTAGGATGCTCTCCAGGTCGCGGCTGCGCTCCCTGCCACGGGTATAGGGCACGATGCAGTAGTGGCAGAAGTTGTTGCAGCCTCGCATGATGCTCACATAGCCGCCAATCTTGTGGCCCACGCCGATGCGCTGCGGCACCACATCGCGATAGGTCTCAGTGGTCGACAGGTCGATGTTCATGGCCTTATGGCCCGTCTCGGCCTGCGCCACCAGGTCGGGCAGCGTCAGATAAGCATCAGGACCGGCCACCAGATCGGCGCCATAGCGGTTCAGCAAGTCGTCTTTCACCCGCTCGGCCATACAGCCCAGCACACCGACGATCAGCGGATTTTTTACCTTTTCTTCGTTTTCGCTCTTTCCCTTTTCGCCTTTTCCCTTTTCTCCTTTTAATCTTTTCGCCTTTTCACCTTTCAGTGCCTCCAGCCGGTGGTAGATCTTCTGCTCCGCATTGTCGCGCACCGAACAGGTGTTCAGAAATACGGCATCGGCCTCGTCCACCGACTCACAGGTCTCGTAGCCCGCCATCTGCATCACGCTGGCCACCACCTCCGAGTCGGCCACGTTCATCTGGCAGCCGTAGGTCTCTATCAACAGTTTCCTCATCCTTATTTATATTTTGCCTGCAAAATTACGAAATAATTCTCAATTCTCATTTCTCAATTCTCAATTATTTCGTACCTTTGCACCCGAAAACATCTAATTGCAATGAAAAAGCCGTCAAGAGCCTTCGTGCTCAACGAACTGAAAGACTACGTGATGATCACCATGGCCATGATTTCCTACGCCATCGGATGGACCATCTTCCTCCTGCCCAACAATATCTCTACAGGCGGCGTGGCCGGTGTGTCGTCAATCCTCTTTTGGGGTACGGGCATCCCGGCACAGTTGTCCTATTTCGTCATCAACGCCGTGCTGCTCATCATCGCCCTTCGCATACTGGGCTGGCGTTTCTGCGTGAAGACCATCTACGCCGTCGTCGCACTGACCATGGCCTCGACCATCACGGCACAACTCTACCATGAGCACTGGCTCTCCGACCAGCCCTTCATGGCGGCCATCATCGGTGCCGTGTTCTGCGGCTCGGGAGTGGGACTGGTGCTGGCCAACAACGGCTCTACCGGCGGCACCGACATCATCGCCGCCATCGTCAACAAATATCGTGACATCTCGCTGGGCCGCGTCATCATGATCTGCGATGTCTTCATCATCAGCAGCAGTTATCTTGTGCTTCGTGACTTCGAACGCGTGCTCTACGGCTATGTCGTTCTCTACGTCACTGCCTTCTGTATCGACTGGGTTATCAACTCAATGCGCTCCTCGGTACAGTTTTTTATTATCAGCGACAAGTACGAGGAGATAGGACGGCGCATCAACCACGAGCCGCACCGAGGCTGCACCGTCATCGATGCCCACGGCTTCTATTCGGGCAAGGAGGTGAAGATGCTCTTCGTGCTGGCCAACAAGCGGCAGAGCGACGTCATCTTCCGTCTCATCAACGAGGTAGACCCCACCGCCTTTGTCTCGCAGAGTGCCGTCATCGGTGTCTACGGCGAAGGCTTCGATCGTTTCAAGGTGCGTCGCAAGAGTCCGCGATCGTGATATAAGTGAAAAAAGAAAGAAAATCTTGCTATCCGGCTTCTCAAGAAGATAAATTGCTTATAGTCAGCGGGTTAACGGGTGGTAGGATGCGCTAAAATCCTGCTTCTATCCTGCCTCTATCCTGCTTCTGGTCCTGCTTCTTCCTGCTTCTGGTCCTGTATTTTACTGCTTCTTCCTGCTTCTGATCCTGCTTTCGCCCGCTTTTTCACTTGCTTCATCCTATATCTTACGGTCGTTCCGATGCTTGTTATTGGGATAAAGTGCCATGGATAGTGGGAGAAAATGCCTTTTAATCAGGTAGAAAGAAGCCTCCAAACTTCCTTTTGACTCAAGCCAAAACATGTTTTGCCTCTAGGCAAAACATCTTTCGGCTCCAGTCAAAATGAAAAGTATCTAAAAACCAGTGTGTTACAATAGGCTTCAAAGGGTAGCAGGATGGAAGCAGGTTAGAAGCAGGATCAGAGGGCGATCTTGCTACCCTTAACTACTTTCATATCAACAATTTAACCCTTTGAGAAGCAGGGTAGCAGGATTATTTTTGCGTTTTCGTATGATGGACGCATATTTCTTATTTTTTTTCTGCCCTCTTATCCACGATTTTTGTCGCCTCAGAGTTGGTTGCAACCCCGTTGTCGGACCCGGAGGGTTTTGTCGTGTTGCAAACCTTAATAATAATGCCTATCTTTGTGAGAAATTAAAACAAATATTTATGTTTAACAATAAAGATTCTGCAGATATGAAAAAACATCTTCTTTGGAACTTTCTGACCATCATGATGGTAGGACTGTTGAGTGTTGGCTTTGTTTCGTGCAACAAGGTAGACGACTTCAGCACCTCTGTAAAAGCAGCGGACCTTGTTGGTTGGTGGAAATTTGCCAATGGCGGACTGGAAGGTAAAACGATCCAATTCGATGCTAATGGAACGTATAATTCTCCTTTTACATACCTATATGGCAGCAACAATAGCCACACTCACTCCTCCCGATTCAGCCTCCGTCCGCAAAATGTCGTCAAGGAGAAGTGCAATGACTAAAAAGATAAAAATAGATAAGGTACGTTTGACTGACAAGCGTATCAAGAAGTAAAACCTTTAAAACAACAATAATGATGGACAACGTCGCGGAAAGAGTCTATTGCATAAATGTCCGCTGTCTTTATTCTTCTGCCCTCTTATCCACGATTTTTGTCGCCTCGGAGGTGCATTCTATAGGTTTTTCTTAGTTTGCAGAATATCTCGAAATTTCCTATCTTTGCAAAATGAATACATCTTATTACTAATATTACTACCATCTACAACAAGATAAGTCTTATGAAGAAACGAAAACTTTTACTCATGCTCATCTGCTGTATAGGAACGGTCTTATTCCCCTTCAGCACCTTCGCCGCCTCATACAGTGGCTATGTAGGCGATGAATTCACTTTAGCCAGGCCAGATGTAGGCATCTTGGCCACTAAGATCAAAGACGTGACCTGGTCCGGACAGTATCACGACGGCATCACCTGCTATGAGTTGTCAACAGGGCTGAAAGTCAGAATCACCTCTTACTTCGAATACCCGATAAATATCACTTGTAGAGTGAAATACGAGTGGAGCAACGGTCAAGGGACATATACCAGCGATAAAACCGAGACTTATACCATAAGATGCAATCCTGTCAACATCGAAGTGAATAACGCCAACATGACTCTCAAAGTGGGACAGAAGCAGTACATCGACTATTACCTGTCACCTTCAAAGAACGCCAAACTGACATTCAGGTCAGACAACACGAATGTGGCTACTGTGGACGATTTGGGTGAGGTGACCGCAGTAGGCACAGGCTATGCCAAGATAACCATCGACCAGAATATGGGCGATGCAGCCTACTGCAATGTGACCGTCACAGAGCCCATTGCCCCCACATCCATCTCTCTACCGGCAGAGGCAACGGTGAGTGTATATTCGTCTATCACCCTCAGTCCAACGATACAACCATCGGAGGCTAACCCTACACTGACATGGAAGTCCAGCAACGTCTCAATTGCAAGTATCGACAAAAACGGGAAAGTGACGGGCAATGAGCCTGGCACGGCAACCATCACTTGTACGACCGACAACGACCTGTCGGCCTCCTGCACCGTCACGGTCAAGGATGTCGATCGGACACCATACCTGTTTGACATCGCTGACGAATTCTCAATGAAGACGGTGTATGTTGGTGACACGTGGAAAGTGGCCTATACGGTCATGCCGTCATACGCAAACTATTCTCTGAATTGGACATCGTCGGACGAAAGTGTTGCCACCGTCAATTACTTCGGCCAAGTGAAAGCCTTACGGCAAGGCACGGCAAGGATCACTGCTCGGGTTGTCGGCCATGAACATCTGACTGACTATTGCGATGTCACCGTGAAGGGCATTCCTAATATGATGACCATCTGGTTTGCCAACGGTCAGTTCACTAACATCAAGTTGGAGGATAACATCAAAATAATTGTAGAGGAAGACAAGTTCATCGTCAAGAGTAAGTCTATAGACATAGAGTATGATGCCATAGACGTGATGAAATTCACGTTAGAGTCTGACGACTCTGAGCCTTCTGCCATTCAAGGAATCACGATAGGCAAGACCGCAGGTACTATTGGCTACGATGGCAACACTATTCGGCTCTCCGGCTTCACTCCTGGCAATCCCGTACAAGTCTTCAACATCGGCGGTCAACTAAAAGGCGGTTACCGCATTGGACAAGACGGCACAATCACCATACCACTTGACGGTCTGTCGAATGGCATCTACTTAGTAAAAACAGAAAGTATCACCTATAAAATTATCAAGAAATGAAAACAATCAGAATTATGCTCTCTTTGCTATTGGCCGTCATGACCTACAGCAGTATGGCACAAGGAATCATCATCTATAAGAGCAACGGCACTCATGAGAAACTGCCATACTTAGCCGTTGACAGCATTATCCCCTATTTTGCCGACAAGGAGCCCGTACAAGTGGAGGCGAAGGCCGTAGACCTGGGACTGCCCAGCGGCACTCTGTGGGCAAGTCACAACATCGGTGCCACCGCACCGGAAGAGCACGGCGGCTATTATGCCTTCGGAGAGACGGAAGAGAAACTCACCTATTCGTGGAGTACTTATATGTGTACTTCCCAGAATGATTGTGCCACTTCCTCCGACCCCCTTTACGCAGACAGGTTGCTCACATATACCGATAAAATAAGCATCTATTATTATGGTGTCAAATGCAATATAGCGGGAAGCAAATATGACGTGGCCACGCAGAAGTGGGGCGATTCATGGGTGATGCCTACTGCTCAGCAATTCCAGGAGTTGTTTGACAACTGCACACGTAAATTGGTGCAGATAAACGATGTTTGGTGCATAGAGTACACTGGTCCCAATGGCAACTCGCTCATTATTGCGACCGGGGGTGGATACAAGGAAGAAAAAGAATTAAAAAGTTCTGGCACATATGAATTCTATGCAACTAGATTCTGGCCTGCAGACTTTAATTATCAGGTGTATAGTGGCGGAGCTGTTTCCATAAGCAGCAATGGTCAATCCGCGTCTACTAATACTTTTAATGAGTTCCGCTACTACGGCAAGCAGGTACGTGCTGTCAAGAAAAAGTAAGATACACAACGGCAAGACATTGATTCCCAGTAGTAGAAACTACACATCACTTTGATATAGTCATCATGGTGTTTTTTGAAAAGGGCAGGTTCGGTGTGTTCAAAAACTTACAATTAATCCGTAATATTGCGGCATAAGTATTAACTAAAACCTAAAGAAGAATATGAAACAAGTTATTATATTATTTGGCAATATTAAATTAACACTAAAAGGTTGCTTTGTGTGTATGTTATTTGCTTTTTTAGGCAATATAGATTGTGTCGCACAAGAATCTATTTTTATGGAAGATTATGAAACGGGTTACCCATGGTTTTTAATAAAATCACATGACGGCCAAACAGTCGGAGCCCAAAATGTTGATGGAAAAGTTATTATACCATTGTCTGAAGGCTTTGAAAGTATATCTTATCATAGAGGCTTTTATATTGCTAGTTATGGGACGGGTACAGATAGTCAACATTGCCTTTACACATATGACGGCATATTAGTCATTGAGAAGGGGAAATATGATGATTTCATTGTCATGGAATGTAAAAGTGATTGGAGTTGGGTTCCTACAAAATGGTATATTAAAGTCACAAAGGACGGAAAAGTGGGTGCATGCGACCTGTCTGGGAAAGAACTTGTAGAACCAAAATTTGAAACTCTTTTTTATTCTTCTTACAGAGAGGAATCTTTTTATTACGAAGACTCTGACTCTATCAATAAATATAATTACAAAAGCTTACACATCGCCCTTCCTTCTATTAAGAAACCTACTCCCGATATTAAAGCGTCTGCTAAATTTAGCAAGGTATGGATTAATCAGATTTATGAGGAGAATAAATGTTATTCGGACATATATGCTGATTTAACTGTATATGGAATGAAAAACAAGAAAGCACTCATACAGATGAAAATAAGAGACTCAAAGGGGAAATGGATGAAAATGGAATATGCAAGAAAGTCCAAAGATGGGTCATACTATTATGAGACGGATTTTGTTCCAGAATATTATGGTACATCCTACAATAACAAAATGTGGTTTTTGCATTTGAATAAAGATTTAAAACTAAAAAAAAACAAACAGTATGAGTTAATACTCACAATCATTTCCACTAAGAATGGTGATACTCTGGCAGTGTCATCTCCTTATTCTTTTACCGCTTTTCCTAGAAATGATCCGGCAGCAAGATCAACATATACCACAAGGACTTACACTCCAGTTCAAAATCCTGCTTATCCCATATCTACTTCAAGAAATTCATCGACGCGATCACAATCTAGAACAGCAAGTTCTAATACCACTAATAGTAATACTTCCTATACTTCTGGGAGTACAAACACAAGCTCATCATACAGCTCAAGAACCTCACGGGCAACCCATTCCTCCAGGACGAGTTCCCAATCAAAGTCTGAGCAATCAACGAAAAAAAAGTGCCAACAATGCAACGGTGCAGGCTACAAACAATGTCGGACCTGCGATGGCACTGGGAAGATAAAATGTACACAATGTGGAGGCGACGGGCAAGTAACATCACGATATCTTAACAGCCATAACAAGATGGCAACTCTGAACATGAAGTGTACTGCCTGCAATGGCAAAGGTAAGAAGAATGATCTTGTATGTGGAGGCAAAGGCACAAAAAAATGCGTATCTTGCAATGGCAAGGGGTATTATTAAATAACTGTAATTAAATAATCATATAGAGGAAACCAGTTCCGCTGTGCTCTAAGGGTGGCGCCTTGTAAACAGCGTGACGAGTGAGTGATGGACAAGAAAAAGGCATGGCTTATTACTTATGATTTTACTCGCGAAGAAAGCATGTGATAGGACCATCGTGGCCATGTTTGGCTTGTCGCTACTCTATGGCATTGGTTACAGCATCGTCAACATCATGCTGACGGGAAGAGTGAGCCTTACGCTGATGTGGTTCCTGCCATTGTCAGGCGTCACAGCCTTGTTAGCGTGGGCTTATGCCCGAAAAGGGGTGTTCAGGTGGACGCCGCTAGTACTTGTCGGCTATATCTTGATCCTGGTTTACTTCCTCCCCGCGAAAGTGCAGAGGATGATGTGGACTGGTGCTGTCACCGAATGTCGCTACGAAACAATTCACCTGATGAGTTACGACATGACGGCTCCCGACGGCTCCACAACGCGTCATTATCTCCAGGCAGGCGAGCATTATCTTGCCAACGAGACGCCATTCAGCATGGTAAGTTATGAGGTACTCTACGGCAAGGACGACGGGCGCGAACTTGAGTGCAAGCGTTTCGAACCCTACAGCATAGATATTGGCGAAAAAGGTTCCGAAGAGGCTCCAAAATACAATGTTCCGGACAATGTCGATGTACATTCGCGCTTTTATCGTGGTAAGGCGAAGCGAGAAACCCGCGTGGAGAAACATCTATGGCTTGAACGTGGCCAAAAGCGCATAGCACTGCATGGGCTCTTTCCTTTTTCCACGTTGACTATAGCCCGCAGTTCATATACGCCCGATGTAGTTGTAGAATACATAGCAGACAATATCGTGGTGAGCAACAGTCTTGAAATCGTGCGGAAACAAAAGGCTGTGATTGACACTTACAACAAGGCGTTAGGGAATCATGCTATCCCCTGAACCGGCAGCAGGAGTCATTTCCTGACAAACCAAAGGGAGACGGCAAGCAATATGTTCTTCACCCAACGCGGTAAACCAAGTATGAAAGTAGATGCTTTTGCCTTCTGCGCACGTTCGGTTGCCCTCTTCCTTTCTTCTTCTCTTGCTTTTTCTATTGCTTTTTCACGCTCTGTTACTATTCTTTGCCGTTCTGCATTATTGTCATTATTTTGGTATCTTGCTGCCATTTTCCTGCAATAATCCTCGCGGCTCCCACCACAATAGCGTGGGTCATAGACTGCATACCAATAACTCTCACTGGAGAGGTCTGGCTCTTCTTGCGGCAAAGAGGCCGTATGTGGATGCTTTTCCTCGTCTGTCGTGTCGCTGTCTTCAAACTCAACATTGTAAAAATCACCATCCTCATCCACGAAAAGGTCACCCAGACCCGCAGGGGTAAGTCGGTCTTTTATTCTCTCGAAATGATCTTTATCAATCGTTATATACATACAACCCGCCTTTTTGGTCATTCTTTCGCAAAGATAGGCATTTTTCTCCAAACAGCCAAACAAAAGGACGATATTTCGGTGAAATGCTTTGCGGATTGCAGTTTCTGTTCGTCTATATTGCGACGTGATGTCCGAATTTTATGATTGCATTTTTGGATTATTAGAGGATTATGCTTATCTTTGCAGTCGGACTGACAAACATTGTAGGGAAAATGAGAAGATTTGCATTTTGGTTGATGGTCATGATGGCTGCATCTTTCATCACGGCTTGCCAACAGGAAGGGAAGCGTGCATCGACGGGGGGCGGCACCATCGACAGTAGCGACTATTATCTGGAGTTGGCCGATAAGGGCGTGGAGTACTACAGGGCTTACAATGTCGATTCGTTTGCGGATTGCAACAACCGCATCCACCAATACCTGATACGCAACGAACAGCGGCAGGACGAGAAATATCTGCAACTGAAGGCCCACTGGCTGACGGCCGAGGGCGTCTTTCATTCGGCCCTGCTGGGCATGCCCGACTCTGGCATCGTCTATACCGACAGTGCTATCCGGCTGATGGAACGGCTGCAGATGGACCCTGAACTGCGCGTCATCACGATGCAGAATAAAGGCAACTTCTACTCGCAGACAGGCCAGTTCGACCTCAGTGCCGATGCCTACTTGAGAGCGATGGCGGTGGCTGACTCGTTCCATACCAGCGAGGACAGCCGTATCGCCATCAATCTGGGCATTGCTACGGTATATACCTTCATGGGCGACTTCACCAGCAGCGGGAAATGGTGGTCCAAGAGCCGGGAACTGTTACCGGAGATGACGAAGCCCGACCAGTTTATATATTATAATAATGTGGGCAACGACTATTACCTGCAGGGCAGGTATCGTGAGGCGCTGCCCTGTTTTGAAAAGGCGGCATCGCTGGTGAAGGATGATCCGGACAAGTCATGGGACTACTATACGGCCCGTGCCAATATCGCAGAGATACTGATCAACCTGAAGGAGGCAGAGCAGGCACAGCCCATCCTGCATGAAGCAGACAGTTTCTTCCGCAAGATAGACTCCGGTATTCTGCTCTACTACACCCGCACCTCGGAGATAGAACTGGCCACGCTGGAGGGACGCCATGCGGATGCCACACAGATGGTCAGAGAGAGCAAGACGCCTGAAGGCATGATTCCTGCCGCCGTGGTGATGAGGCTGAAGGCAGAAGAGCAGGCTTGGCGTGAGGCCGGCAACATCAGTGAGGCCTACAAAGCGCATCAGACTTTCCATCGGCTGAACGACTCCATCCAGTCGCAGAATCTGAAGATGCAGATGAACGCACGAATGATGGAATACGAGCACGACAAGCGGTTGCTGGAGCAACAGCAACAGATAGAGCGCAGCGAGATGAACGGACGCATGGCATGGGCACTCTTTGTTGTGGCGCTGCTGACCGCCGGGCTGCTGCTGGTTCTCTATCAGTGGTACCGTCGCCGTGGTTGCATGAAGGAACTCGAACTCCGTCAACAGTTGATAGAAACCCGGCTCGGCAATGCCCGCAACCGACTGTCGCCCCACTTCATCTACAACGCCCTGAACCACGAGATGCTGTCGCAGATGGAGGGCCGGCCCGTCGACTTCAACGCTTTGACGCAACTGCTGCGCAGAGGGCTGGCGATGGCCGATACATTGATAACGTCACTACGCGATGAACTGGCCTTTGTCGATTATTATGCCGCCATCGAGGGCCAACAGTTGGGTCCCGACTTCAGATACAGCAAACACATTGACGAGGGCATAGACACTGGCCAGGTGTCTCTGCCTGCCATGACCATCCAGATCTTTGTGGAGAACGCCATCAAGCACGGGCTACGGCCGATGAAACCGGAAAAAGGGGAGATGCGCCAACTGGCGATTCACGTCAGCAGACAAGGACAGGCCACGCTGGTAGAGGTGACGGACAATGGACAGGGACTGAAAAACGGACCTATGAGTCAGGCACAGACCGGCATGAAGGTGGTGCGCCAAACCATCCAGATGCTGAACGAGGGGAATCATGAGAAGATAGACTTTGGAGTTACTGACCTTGCCCAGGAAGGCAGGAGGGGATGCCGTTCATGGATACTGCTGCCCGACCATTTCGACTATCACGTAGGGAAATGACCATTTTTTGTGATAAGACGCAGAAAATATATATCAAAAGAACTTTTCCTGCTGACAAAAGGCCCGGAAGTCCCTGTGTGCGCTGACATCTTTTATAGGGGAAATAGAGGTTTTTCGCTTTTTTATTCGTACATTTGCACAAAACAACGTGATTCATGTATAAGCAGAAACTAGTCAGCGCCTATATCATTGACGATAGTCAGGAGGCCATCGAAGTATTGGCACGCATGCTGGAAAAGAATTTCTCCGTTGAGGTGGTGGGCAAAGCCACGGATGCTGAAACGGCAGTCACTGAGGTCATTGACAAAGAACCTGACATCATATTCGTAGACATAGAACTGCCATCGATGTCGGGCCTTGACTTCTGTACGCTGATCAGGAGCGAGGTGAAGCCGGAAACCAAAGTCGTGTTCTACACAGGCCACCAGAAATACCTGCTGGACGCTATTCGCAGAGAGGCCTTCGACTTTCTGATGAAACCGGCCACCGAACAGGAACTGAGTCAGATCATGACACGCTACTACGAAAACAAGTTGTCCGGCATTCCGCAGACGACACCACGTGTCAACCAGCATCTGCCGATCATCCTGGTGGTGAATGCGAAAAGCGAACATCTCACCATGCACCTCGACGACATCGCCTACTTCCGATATAACAAGGACAGAAAGTTGTGGGAGGTGATGTGCACCGACCAGAACTGCTACATACTGCGACATCGCACCACTGCCGATGTCATACTCAACTACTCTCCGGACTTCATACAGATACACAAAAGTTTCATCGTCAATATCAACTGCATCAAAATGATACAGGACAACACCTGCATCCTGGCTGAACCGCTGGAGAAAATAAAAGAACTGAAAATCAGCAAGAACTACCGTCCGCAATTGATGGCGGCCTTTTATTCGTTGTAAATGATGAATAATTGAAAATAATTTCGTAACTTTGCCCCCACAAACTTACGATATTATGCAAGAGACAAGACAGAATAAGATTGCACGCCTGCTGCAGAAGGAGTTGAGCGTGATCTTCCAGGAGCAGACACGCTCCATGCATGGCGTTTTGGTCAGCGTCACACGTACCAAAATATCGCCAGACATGAGCATCTGCACCGCCTACCTGAGCATCTTCCCGTCAGAACGGGGCGAGGAACTGCTGCAGAACATCGAGAAGAACAACCAGCAGATTCGCTACACCCTGGGACAGCGAGTGCGCTACCAACTGCGCATCATCCCCGAATTGCGCTTCTTCATCGACGACTCGCTCGACTATATCGACCGCATTGACGAACTGCTGAAAAAGTGAACTTCCCGTTCTACATAGCCAGGCGTTACCTCTTTTCGAAAAAGTCGACCAACGTCATCAACATCATCAGTGCCATCTCGGTAGTCGGTGTGGCCGTGGCTGCCATGGCCCTGGTGGTGACGCTGAGCGTGTTCAACGGGTTCAGCGACCTGGTTGCCACGCTATTTACGGCTTTCGACCCACAGATCGAGATAATGCCTGTCCAAGGGAAGACAGCCCCTGCCGACGACCCGATACTGACGGAGATCAAGGCGCTGCCCGAGGTGGCCGTCGCCACAGAGTGTGTGGAAGACCAGGCACTGGCCGTCTATGACGGTCGTCAGGCGATGGTAACCATTAAGGGTGTCGACGACAATTTCGACCAACTGACTCACATCCGGGACATCCTCTGGGGAACGGGTTCCTTCGAACTGCATGCCGCCGACCTGAACTACGGCATACTGGGCATCCGGCTCGCCGAACAACTGGGCACCGGCGCGCACTTCGACTCGCCCATACAAATCTATGCGCCACGGCGCGAAGGACAGTTGGACATGAGCGACCCCAGCGACGGCTTCATCCAGGATGAACTCTATTCGCCTAATGTCGTCTTCGAGGTGATGCAGGCCAAGTACGACCGCAACTACATCCTGACCGGCATCGGCTTCGCGCGCCGCATCTTCTTCCGACAGGGCGAGATTTCGGCCCTCGAACTGCGACTGCAACCGGGCGTCGACTTCGAAAAGACGAAGGAACATATCAAGACGCTCTGTGGCGACCGCTATCGTGTGCTCGACCGCTACGAACAGCAGGACGACACCTTCCGCATCATGAAGATAGAGAAACTGATAGCCTACATCTTCCTGACCTTTATCCTGATGGTTGCCTGTTTCAACATCATCGGGTCGCTGTCGATGCTCATCATCGACAAGAAAGACGATGTGGTGACGCTGCGTAACCTGGGGGCTACCGACACACAGATCACGCGGATCTTCCTGTTCGAAGGGCGGCTGATTGCTGTCATCGGTGCCGCCATCGGTATCGCGCTCGGCCTGCTGCTCTGCTGGCTGCAGCAGACCTTTGGTATCATCTCGCTGGGCAGCAGCGAGGGGGCATTCATCATTAATGCCTATCCCGTCAGCGTTCACCCTTGGGACATCGTGCTCATTCTGGTCACCGTGCTGGCCGTCGGCTTTATGGCAGTATGGTATCCCGTACGCTACTTCTCACGACGGTTGCTGCAATGACGGCTGCTGCAAAAAAGCCTACAGGAATAATTCTGCCGCAATAAAAGCCTTACGACAAGGTGATGTTTTCCACTTCTACAGGCTCGTTGAGAAACACCTGAGCCTGTTCCTTGAATTTTTCCGGGTTCTCGGTGGTGAGATAGTGCACCCCACCACCCTTCGTGCACTGCCGCTCTATCTGCGGGTGTCGCTCGAAATAGTGCTGCAGGCTTTCTGCTACATACTCGCCTTGCGAGACGATGCGGATGCCACGGGGGATGTATTTATGAATCTTAGGCAGCAACAACGGATAGTGGGTGCAGCCTAAGATGACGGTGTCGATGCAAGGGTCGAGGCGCAGCAACTGGTCGATACGCTTCTTGACGAAGTAGTCGGCTCCGGGCGAGTCGGCTTCGTTGTATTCCACAAGGGGCACCCAAAACGGACAGGCGACACCGGTGACCTGAATGTCTGGGAAGAGTTTGTGGATTTCAAGATTGTAGGACTCGCTCCTGATGGTGCCCTCAGTGGCAAAGATACCTACATGGCGGGAATGGGTGAGCGAACCGATTACCTCTGCCGTAGGACGGATGACGCCCAGCACACGGCGCTGCGGGTCGAGTTGCGGCAGGTCGTGCTGCTGGATAGTACGCAGTGCCTTGGCCGAGGCGGTGTTGCACCCCAGCACGACGAGGTGGCAGCCCATCTCGAAGAGGCGGGTGACGGCCTGGCGCGTAAACTCGTAGACCACATCGAACGACCGTGCACCATAGGGTGCACGGGCATTATCGCCCAAGTAGAGGTAGTCGTACTCGGGCAGCAACTGCCGGATGCCATGCAGGATGGTCAGTCCACCATAGCCGCTGTCGAAGATGCCTATCGGTCCGGGCGATGTGGGTAACGCGCTCATCTCAGAACATTATCTCAGGACATTCAGAACAGCGGTGACAGCCTCAGTCACATCGACGCCCATGGCGGGGCTGATGAAGGGACAGGCATTAGCATCGGTATTCAGCACCAATGCCAGACCCTGCTGGGCGGCCACCCGGGCTATGGCAGCATCAAGGCGCTGGCGGAGGGGAGCCATGGCCTCGCGTTCGGCCTTCTGCAGGTCGTCCAGGCCCTGCTTCTTGAAGGCGATGTTGCGCTGCAGCAGTTCCTGCAGTTCGGTCTGCCGCTTGAGCAGAATGGTGCGGGGGAAGTCTCGCTGTCCTTCCAGGAAGGCCTCATACTTCTGGTTGAACTCATCCTCGACGCGCTGCATCTCTGCCTCATAGGCGGAGCGCAGGGCGGCCATGTTCGCCTGTACGATGGCATAGTCGGCCATTCTGACCAGTGCCGAGTCGTAACTCAGATAGCCGAAGCGTATCTGCTGAGAATGGTCCTCCTCCTGTGCCACGACGGGCACAGCGAGAAAGACCATAATCAATAGTGCGAGTAGTTTCTTCGTCATATCACTTCAGTCCGAGTTTTCCCTTCACCTGTGTCGTCACATCGGTAGAGAGCGTGGTGCTGATGTAAGGGATGCCGGCACCCATCTCCATGATGTAGGTATAGCCACCCTCCTGGCCCACGGCCTTGATGGCATCGAGCACCTTGGTGGTGATGGCCTGCATCTTCTCCTGCTGAGCCTTGGCCAGGGCCTGCTGGTTGTCCTGGTAGGTCTGCTGGATGGTCTGATAGAGTTGCTGCAGTTCCTTTTCGCGACGATCTTTCACGTTGTCGGGCAGAGTGGCTGACTCTTTCTCGAAGGCTTCGCCTTTCTTCTGCAGTTCTTCCTGCATCGACTTCAGGTCAGCCTCGTACTGCTGGGTGAGTTTCTCAATCTCGGTACGGGCAGTGGCGAACTCAGGCATGGCCTGGATGATCTCCTGGGTGTTCACGTGACCGAATTTCTGTGCGGAAGCAGTGGTGAAACTGCAGAGAGCGCAAATAGCGCAAATAATAAACTTTTTCATTGTTGTTGGTTGTTTTTTATTTTTTTATTTCGATATTTCGAGGTTTCTCAATTCTCAATAAGCGTATCCCAGTTTACGGAGCACCTCGTCGCTGATATCAATCTTCGGCGAGCCGAAGATGATGCCGGTATCGCTGGCACGGTCGAGCACCAACTGGTAGCCACGCAGGTCGGCCACATCCTTCACGGCGTTGTACACCTCGTCCTGAATGGGCGTCATCAGTGCGGTACGCTTCTTGAAGAGTTCGCCCTCGGGCCCGAAGTATTTACGCTTCAGTTCGCTGGCCTGCTTCTCTTTCTCCATAATGGCATCCTGCTTGGCCTTTTTCTGTTCCTTGGAGAGGAACACTACCTCGTTCTGATAGTTCTTATACATTGTCTGTGCCTCGGTGGTCAGCGCGTCGACCTCGGCCTGCCACTTCTTCGACACCTGCGACAACTGCTCGTTGGCACGTTCGTAGGCCGGAATGTTCTTGAAGACATAGTCCATGTCGATCAGCGCGAACTTCTGCGCCCTTGCAGGGCTAAATGATAATGCACAGATAATCAATGACAAACACATCACCATCATCTGTCTGCTGCCCATCAAGACGTTAATCATTTTCTTTATATTCATTTTCTTCTCCTTTTATTATTTATTATTTATCATTCAGGCCTTCGCCTGCTATCATTTATCATTTAGAGCATCGCCCGCCTTACGGCATTGTCCGCCTAGAACTCCTGTCCGAGCACGAAGTGGAACTGGCTGCCGCCCTTCTTCCAGCCGCTCTGGTAGACCTGGTCGAAGCCATAGGCCCAGTCGATACCCATCAGACCGACCATCGGGAGGAAGATGCGCACGCCTAGACCGGCCGAACGCTTCATGTCGAAGGGGTTGAAGTCTTTGGCCTTGGCCCAGGCATTACCGGCCTCGAGGAATCCCAGTCCGTAGATGGTGGTGTTGCCCAACATGAAGGGATAGCGCAACTCCAGTGTGAAGCGGTCGTAGGCATAGGCATCGTAGGCACTGTAGCGGCTGCCGGTCCATTCGCCGCCTTCGACATAGGCCGTCGACGAGATAGAGCCGTTCTCATAGCCTCGCAGGCCGATGGTCTCCTCGGCATAACTGGTGCTATAGCCGCTCATGCCGTCGCCACCCACATAGAAGGTCTCGAAAGGCGACTTCTTGTAGTCGTTGTAGGCACCAAGCAGACCGAACTCCACACGGGTCATCAGCACGAAGCACTTCTGGGCACTGCCTAGGGCGGTGAAGGTGCGGCTCTTGAATTTCCACTTGTGGTACTCCACCCACTTGTATTTCTGTGCCTGTTCCGCTTGCCAGCGCTCCTGATCATTATAGGTATCTTGTGTGGCCAGGTTCTTGTAGTCCTTGCCGTCGAAGAGCGACCAGGGCGGCGTCAGCGTCACGCTGAACGAGAACTCTGAGCCGTGGCGGGGGAACAGGGGGTTGTCTGTCGACGAACGGGTCAGGGCCAGTGAGAGGTTGATGTTGTTGCAGTTACCATTGGAGATGAGGAAGTACTGCCAGTCTTTCAGCATGTAACGCTGGTATGACAGCGTGGCCGACAACTGGAAATAGTCGTCAGGCCAGCGCAGACGCTTACCCCAGCCGACGGAGATGCCCAGCAACTTGACGTATTTGTCGTCGTCGAGATAACTCTCGTAGTTGTTGTAGTAGCCGCTGTTCATCATGCCGTAGCCCGAATACAGGTAGTTGAGCGAGTTAAGGTAGGCTGAGTTATAATAGTTGCTCGACACGTCGGACTGCTTGGAGTAGTAGATACCCACATTGAAGGCGTTAGGACGCTTGCCGCCAAACCATCCGGTAGAGTAGTTCGCATTGTAAGAACTATAGTAGCGGCCGTTGGTCTGGAAGTTCAGACCAATCTGCTCGCCGTCGCCGGCAGGCAGGATGCCGCGGTGCAACTTATTCTTGCCCAGCAGGTTGCGCAGCGAGAAGTTGGTGAACTTGATACCGACACGTCCGATGATGCCCGTCTGTCCCCAACCGAGCGAGAGTTCCAACTGGTCGTTAGATTTCTGGGTCAGATTCCAATTCACATCGACGGTGCCGTCATCGTAGTTGGGTTTCACGTCGGGGCTCACCGACTCCGGGTCGAAATAGCCCATCGAGGCAATCTCGCGGGCCGAACGCATGAGGGCTTCCTTGTTGAACAGGTCGCCGGGCTTGGTACGCAGTTCGCGGCGTACCACCTCTTCATAGAGACGGTCGTTGCCGAAGATACGAACCATGTTCAGGTGGGCCTGAGGACCTTCGGTGATGCGCACCTCGACATCGATGGAGTCGCCCACGACATTGATGTCGGTAGGTTCGACGCTTGAGAACACATAACCATTATTATAATAATAGTTGTGTACGGCATCATCGTCTTCCAACAGACGCTTGTTCATCAGTTTCTGGTTGTACACATCGCCTTTCTGCATGCCGAGTGTACGGTCCAGGGCGTCGCTGGTGACAACGGTGTTGCCTACCCACGAGATGTTGCGCAGATAGTATTTCTCGCCTTCCTCCACCTTCAGGTACACATTGACGTGCTTGTCGTCGACATTCCACACCGAGTCTTCCAAGATGGCGGCATCGCGGAAACCCAGTTCGTTGTATTTGTCCAGCAGGGCCTGTTTGGCCTCGGCATAACGCTCGGGGGTGAACTTCTTGGCCTTGAACATATTGGCGAACTTGCCGGCCTCGTGAATCTTGCCAAAGGCACCCTTCGAGAAGAGTCCGCCTTTGATCTTCGCATCCTTCAGGCGCTCGTTACCATCGATGATGATGCGGCGCACCTTCATCTTGTCCTTCTTGTCGATATAGACATCGAGCACCACCTGGTTCTTGCCGGTCACATCGTCGTGCTGGCGGATGTCTATCTCAGCATTCTTGTAGCCCTTGTCATCGAAGTATTTCTTAGCCAGGAATTTGGCACGGTCGGTGATGTTCTTGGTCAGACTCATACCCTTGGCCATGCCCAGTTTGTTCTCCAGGTCTTCACGCTCACTCTTCTTCACACCATAGTAGTTGATAGACGTGATGCGAGGACGCAAGGCCAGGTGGATGGTGAGAAACACCTTCGAGTCGACGATAGAGTCGGCCGTGATCGATACATCAGAGAACAGGCCATGCTTCCAGTAGCGCTTGACGGCTTCGGTAATCTCGGAGCCGGGCACATCGATGCGCTGTCCGACATTCAGACCTGACAGATTGACCAGCACATAGTCTTCGTAACCCTCGACACCGACCACGTTGATGCCGCCGATCTCGCATTGACGGGCGGTGCCGGCATAGTTGATGTCGGGACTGACAATTGTATTCTGTGCCGCCATGCGGCTCAAGAACAAAGAAGTAAGAATAAAGAATAGACTTGTTATCTTCTTTGTCCGGCCCCAATGTATATGTTCAGTAGCGTTTATCATTTATCATTTATTATTTATCATTTAGGCCATCGGCCGCTTTGCCATCGGCTGCTTCCACCTGTGCCTCCGTCTTGCCATAACGGCGCTGCCGACTCTGGAAACTCCTGATGGCCTTGTGCAGTTCGGCCTCGTCGAAGTCGGGCCAGTAGGTGTCGCAGAAGTAGAGTTCAGAATAGGCAATCTGCCACAGCAGATAGTTGGAGATACGCACCTCGCCGCCGGTACGGATCAGCAGGTCGGGGTCGGGCATGAAATTGGTCCACAGATGGCTGTCGATGGTCGTCTCGTCGATGGCGTCGATGGCCAGTCTGTCGGCTTTCACATCGCGGGCTATCTGCTGCATGGCCCGCACCAGTTCCAGTTTCGACGAGTAACTCAGGGCTATCACCATCGTCATCGCGTCATTGTTGGCCGTATGCATTTCGGTCTCGTGCAGTTTCTGGCGCACCACTTCTGGCAGACGTTCCAAGTCGCCGACCACCCGGAAGCGCACATTATTCTTCATGAATATTTCGTCTTCCAGCGATGTGAGCACCAGTCCCATCAGGGCTGCCACCTCGTCGGCGGGCCTGTTCCAGTTCTCGGTAGAAAAGGTATAGAGCGTCAGGTACTTGACGCCCAGGCGGGTACACTCTGCCGTGATGCGGCGCACGGCTTCCACGCCGGCCTGATGACCATAAGTGCGCTCCTTGCCACGTTCCATAGCCCAGCGCCCATTACCATCCATGATGATGGCAATGTGCTGCGGAATGCGGTTCATATCCAGTTCTGTCATATATCGTAACTCTCAATTCTCAATTTCCCTCAGTCCTCCCTGTCGTTATGACAAGTGCGGCACCGCTCCATGAACTCATAGGTGATCGACACCTGCAACGTACCGAAGCAGTCGGTATTCTTAAAGAGTCCGCTGCTCTTGATGCCATAGGGGTCTTTCAGCCCGTCGAGATGGTCAAAACTCGAAATGTGCATCATCCATTCGGCCGTCAGGTTGAGCCGTTGCTTCAACTTGTATTTCACGCCAAGGCCGATGGGCACCTGCAGGCCGGCCTGCGAGTCGTTGCACTTAGCGAACACCAGTCCGGCACCCAATGCGATGAACGGTGTGAGCGGCTGTGCGCCCCGATATTCGCGCCCCGTGCCGAAAGGCCAGAAGTTATACTCGTAGCGTACGTCGAAATTCACCACATTGGTCTTGAAGTCGACAGGCTGCTCTGCCAAATCGGGATACCACGTAGTAACATCCGATGAACTGCCCTTCAACTGACTGTAGTTCAGTCCTACCGACCAGGCCATACGCGGGTTCATCTTATATTTAAGCACCAGCCCTCCCATGGGTTTCAGTCCTTTCAGCGGGCTGCGGTTCAGATCGCCCAGATAGTTCATCAGACCGGCGCCGGCACCCACTTCCATCTTGTATTCCGGCTCTGTCTGAGCCTGGACAGACGTTACGAGACATGAGCAGCAGACCACAACGACGGCCACACACAGCAGCCACCGCTTCGCCGCACTACGGTTATGACTTCTCGCACGTCTCATGCCCATCATCGCTTATCTTTTCATGCCGTGCCACACCTGGCCACTGTTGGTCAGCACCCATATGCCCGTCTTGTCGCTCGCGGTGATGAGGGCCTGTGTGCCGGTCACTCCATTGGGCAACACGTAGTCGGTACTGGGCTTCCAGGTGATGCCCTGGTCGCGCGACTCCAGCATGACCATGCCTTCGTTCATGGCCAACACCTTATTATTATAATAGGCCAGCGTCACCAACCCCTGATAGGGCAGCATGTCATCGTTAGTGTCGTCGACAGGCATATAAGCCCACACGCCACCTTTGCCGATGCCGCCATACTGGCTGATCTTACGCCACACGGCCATGAGTTCGGGATATTCAGGATGATTGCCCACCACGAGCACATAGTCCGTAGAGTCGCTGTTGCGATAGTTCCACGTCACGCTGGCCAGTCCCTCGGTAGGAAACAGGCGGGCTTCGTCGTCGAGTGTCTCGTCCGTCCAGGTGATGCCGTTGTCTTCCGAATGTTTCACCTTTCCGTCGGTGCCGATGGCAAAGAGTTCGTTGGTGCCACTGGCAAACAGATGGCTCAACCGGGGGGCACTGGCCACGGACTGCCAGTGCTGTAAATCTGTCGACCGCATCAGTTGGCCATCTTCCAAACCGAAGGCCACATCGCCCTTCAAGACAACATCCTCACTGACGACACTGACGGTATCCTTGAAGACGACCAGGCGGAGATTGTCGTCCCAATCGGCCAACACCGGATCGTCTTCCACCTTCAGCCATTCGAACTTGATACCGGTGGTCTCGCTGGCTGTCAGCGTCATCGTATAGTCGCGATAGCCGGACCCGTCGGTAGCATAGACGCGAAGGGTACGAGGCTGCGTGAAGTCTATCGAGTCGGTCGACACAAAGGTACGGATGCTATCGCTGATCAGCGACTTGATACCCACGATACCGTTGTTCATCGTACTGATAGAGATCACCACATGCCCGAGGTCAGAACCCACCGGCAGTTCCGTCTGATTGTAGATACGGCCATTCAACTGGTCGATAGACAGGGGGTAGCCGCTACCCGTATAGGTCGACTTGACGATGGTGTCGTTGCCGGTTGTCGACGATGTCGTCTGCGTATAGCGATTGATGGTACCCAGGGTGACATTCGTTATAGCCATATTGCCATAAGTAGTCATCGTGGTGTCGTTGTCGCTATTGATGCAGCCGGTCAGCATCATCGATGCACCCAGCAGAACGCAGAGCGTCATTAAAATATTCTTCATCCAAATGTCTTGTTTAAACAATTCGGCTGCAAATTTACGCACAATTCTGCAAAAAGCACTCATTTTCTCCTTTTTATTAAATAAAATATATCATTATCGACCCGTTTTTAAGTTGTTTTTAGGTTTTTGCGATAGCGAAAACAACAAATAGCAAGAAAAAGAGCATGGTATGAATCGCTCACCCCATGCCCTTTTCAACGGATGTCGGTGTGCATCAATGTTATCACACATAAAATGGTGGCCACTGCTACAACTGCCAACATACACGTTGTTTGAAAATCTAATAACATAATCTTTACCTTAATTAAACTTCGCTTGTGCGAAGAACTACTAACCTAATGAATAACGGGGTGTAGTCGTCGCGACTACAATGCAAAGGTAGACATTTTCGAGTAAAGGTCATCACCTTGCGAATAGGATGTTTGCGCGAACGGCCACTATTTTGACTTATATCAAGTGCATGAAGCGGGACGAAATGTTAAAAACAATAGACCGAGAGCAGTGACCTAAGTCTTCCTGACAATGAGAATACCGTCGACGACACGCCAGACGGCGACGAGGCCGCCGACGACACGTTCGCTATGGATTTCTTTTTGTGTTAATTTTAATACGAAAGTAACTGATAGTCGCAGAAAAGTTGTAACTTTGCAGCCATGAAACAATTGCTACTGCTGCTGACGGCACTGCTGTGCACACTGACGGTGAACGCCCAGGAAGACACGGACAATCCTACGTCTGTGTCGACGGGCGATCCGACCTTCGTGCCGACGGTCAAGGTGGGCAAGACGCTGGTCGATGGCGACTCTATACAGTATATGGAGATGTCGCCAGTCTATGTCTACCCGGAGCCGACATTCAAAAGCAAGCGTCAGCAGAAGGCCTATATGCGGTTGGTGAAGAATGTAAAGACGGTGCTGCCGCTGGCCAAGCAGGTGCGGCAGATCATCATCGAGACGGCCGAGTTTACGGAGACACTGCCTCCCGATGAGCGCAAGGCTCACCTGAAGCGGGTGGAGCGTGCCATTGTGAAGGAGTACAGGCCGAAGATGAAGAAACTGACATTCTCGCAGGGCAAACTGCTGATCAAACTGGTTGACCGTGAGTGCAACTCAACGGCCTACGAGGCTATGCAGGCTTTCATCGGACCGGTGCGCTCTGGCATGTGGCAGGCCTTCGCCTGGATGTTCGGAGCCTCACTGAAGAAAGGCTACGACCCGGAGGGTGTAGACCGGTTGACAGAGCGAGTGGTCCTGATGGTGGAAGCAGGGCAATTGTAGCGGAATCAGTGCAATTGTAGTAGAATCTTAGTGAAATCCGTGCAATCAATGATAGGTGTGCAGGTCCCGTCAGTTGATTCTGGAGGTCATCGGCGAACGGATGCCCTGATAAGCCTTCAGGAACACTTTGGCAGAACCGAACGACAGATTCAGGTCGAGGCGCACCGGGATATGGTTTTGGTCGTCGGTGATATAGAAGCGTATCAGTTCGTGATCCTTATTGTCCTCACGTTCGATGAACGAGAAAACCAGGCATCGGAACTTCTGGTTGTTGCCCTCGATTTTGAAATTCTCCTTTCCGCGATATTTCAGCCAAGAATTGGAGGGGTGGCTGGCATCGGTAATGGGCATGGGGATGATGTCGTCCTTTTTGAGGTTTGATGTGTCGAAGTTGCGCGCTCTGAGAAAGATGCTCATCATGTCGTAGATGCAGTGGTCGTATTCACGATCCTGCCAGTGCTGTTCTCCGTCGGCGTCAATGCGGTGCATCTTCACTTTGCTCTTGTTGCCGGGGTAGGAGTACCACAGTTCGTCGACATAGTAGCGGCTGCCCTCGAGGGCTCCCTTTCGGAAGTAGAGGGGTGACAGGTTGCGCACGCTGCAATAGGAGAGCAGGGTGTCGCGCATCACAAAGAAATTGTCGAGTTTGCTGTTGCCGCGTGTGGTCAGGCTGGTGCGGTAGCAAGGGGTGCCGTCATAGGTGGAGATGACGGTCGACATCGATGCCGAGCCAACCTTGATCCATACGAACTTCCAGTTGAAGTATAGTTCGTAGGTGAGAAACTCGTTGGCCTTGAAGGCTTTGTTCTCGATGCCGCATGCCGACTGTGCCCAAAGGGGGCAGACCGCCAGTATGCTCAATGCGAAAGTCAGTATCCACTGTTTCATGTTTTTACTCTTTTAGATGATGGACGTTCAGAGACCGACACCGGTGGTCTTACGAGTATATTCTATGCCGAGAGCCTTGGCACGGTCGATGTTTCGGTTCTTCAGTTTCTTCTGCTGGTCGGGCTTCTGCTTGATGAGTTTGGCCGGTTTCTGCAAATGGCGCGGGCGGGCCGTCAGGTTCCACTGGCGGTTGAGGTCCCACTTGGCTTTGCATTCCACCTCCTCCGGACTGTAGTAGACGGGTTCTGCCTGCCGGTCGGCATCGTAGAGGCCGGTGTCCCAGATACCGTTGCCATTTAGGTCGACAAAAGCCCTCATGTAGTAGGAGCCCGGTTTGAGGTAGATGAACTCGGCGTTGCGGTCGGCATCGACCAGATCCTGACGTACCACTTTGCCTGAGCCATCGAGCAACTGTACGACGATACTGTCGCCCCCGACGCCGCTGACGCCGACGATCAGTGTGGCGTAGTCGTCTTCGCTATGCACCTTTAGTCCCTGTTTGAAGGTGTTCGACACTTGTCCGTAGATGCCCTTGAAGGCGGCTGAGTCTATCTCGAGACTATACTCTGTGCCTGGTGTGAAGTCGGCCTTGATGTCGTAGAGGCGCACCTTGGTCTGCACCGTCTCGTGGGGCACCCGATACCATAGTGAGTCAATCATACAATAGAGGTGCACCGCACTGGTGTCGCAGTGGGCCAGTGGTTCCGGCATCTCGATAGTCAGCCGCTGATAGGGATCCATCTGTCCGCTGACGTTGACCTTGAACTTGAGGTATTCCGGCGGCATCACAGTGTCGTATTTCTCTTCGTGTTTCTTTTTCTTCTCCTGCTCCTTCTGCCATTTCTCATAGGCCTTCTGCTTCTCCTTCATCCTTTTTTCATAAGGCACTTTAGGCATCACCTCGACCGTGTCGGTCATACTGACCAGCGCACCGAGGGTGTCGGTCATCAGATAGGTGCGCTCCATGGTCAGCGTGTCCTGATTGACCAGTGTGGTGTCGGTCAACCAGTACACCAACGTGTCGTTTTTCTCCGAGGCCTCGAGTATGAAAGCCTGGCTGGCATCGAAGTTCAGTCCGCGAATGACGGGCAGTGAGTCGCTGCCATAGGTGAAGAAAAGTTCGATACGCTCCGGATCCTTACGCTCCGTCTTGACGAGATAGCGGTCGGTCTGCGGCTCCTGAAAGCACATCAGTGTCACGTCGTCAGGCAGGAAGTGAGTATAGGGGATGTTGATGATATTCTCGATGTGCAGCGAGTCGCGCCACAGGGTGTCTGGCCGTGTGTCGGGTTTCCACGACGGGATGATGCTGTCGCGCAGATAACCGATGGTCTCGCTCTTCTGGTTGAACACGAAGTCGCCGTCGGCATCCTGCAGGGCATAGATGCGGTAGGTGCCTGGGGCCACTCCCTTGATGGTGAAGTGGCCACTGCCGTTGGTACGTGAGACACGCATCATCGGCTGGTGGCGGAAGATGGTGTCCGAGAGGTTGTCGTACAGCCCGACGAGTATACCTTTGATAGGTTCCAGATTTTCGGCATTCAGACAATAGCCCGACACCTCGAGGGTGTCTATATGGTCGCCGGTGGAGAAACTGTAGGTATAGTTGCCCATAGGATTGCCCTCGTTGTTGTCGCTGATGGCATCGCTGAAGTCGATGGTATAGGTGGTATTCTCCTTCAGTGTGTCTTTCAGTTCGACGATGATACGTTTTCCCGTCGCCTTCACCTCAGCCTGTTCCAGTTGGGGCGGCGATATGATCACCTTGTTCTGGGCATCCTCCAGTTTGATGTATTCGCTGAAGTTGATGGTCACCTTCTTGGCCCTGACGTCAACACCTTTGTCCTCGGGTGTCGCACTGACGACATAAGGCGGGATGTCATCGTACCAGCCACCGTCGGGACTGCCCATACGGGCACAGGACAGGAGCAAGAAGACCAGACCCACCCCGGCCCCTCCCCAAGGGAAGGACGTTGAGAGTGACGACTTTAGGTATTTATATAATGTCATAACGGTCTGTTTAACCTCAACAACTGTTCGATGATGTCGCGGCTGTTGCTCAGACGGGGCACTTTGTGCTGGCCGCCCAACTTGCCCTTGGACTTTAGCCAGTCGTTGAACAGGTTTTCACGTGCAACAACGACCTGCAGATGCTGCAGGGTGATATCCTTGAAGCGCTTCGCCTCGTAGTCGCTGTTCAGTTCCTGCAACTTACGGTCGAGGATGTTGGCAAACATCTCGAGGTCGTTAGGTGTTTTGGCAAACTCGATGAGCCACTGATGGCGACATTTCGCATGCTGATCCATGAATACCGGAGCCGCCGTGTAGTCGAGCACCTGGGCACCCGTCTTCTCACAAGCATAGGCTAGTCCTTTCTCAGCATTGTCGACAATCAGTTCCTCGCCAAAGGCATTGATAAACGACTTGGTGCGTCCGGAGATGATAAACTTATAGGGATTGGTCGACGTGAACTGTACCGTGTCGCCGATCATATAGCGCCAGAGGCCGCACGAAGTCGAGATGACCATCGCGTAGTTCTTGCCTTTCTCCACTCCCCACAAGGGAACCACATTGGGCTGCTCCTTGTCGATCTCGTCCATAGGTATGAACTCGTAGAACACGTCGTAGTCGAGCATCAGCAGCATCGACTTGTCGGCAGGGTCGTCCTGAATGCCGAAAAAGCCTTCACTGGCATTGTAGGTCTCCATATAGTGCATCCGGGGACTGGTAATCAGCCGCTCATATTGTTCGCGGTACGGAGTGAAAGCCACACCGCCGTGAAAGAACACCTCGATGTTGGGCCAGACCTCCTCCAGATGTTCTTTGCCCGACAGTTCCATTACGCGGTTCAGTACCGACAGCATCCACGAGGGCACGCCGGAGAGGTTGGTCACGTTCTTCGTCATCGACTCACGGGCTATGCGGTCGCGCTTCACCTCGAAGTCGCTCAGCAGCGCTGTCTGTTTCGATGGCACCCGCACCAGGTTCACCAGCGGATTGATATTCTCAATGAGGATAGCGCTCAAATCGCCAACCAGAGATCCCGGCAGGTTGTAGTTGGGGGCATGGCTGCCACCTAGGATGAGGCCTTTGCCGTCGAACATCCGGCTCTGGGGGTTGTTGCGCAAATAGAGTGCCACAACGTCGGTGCCGCCCTTGTAGTGCAGGCGTTTCAAACCGTCGGGACTTACGGGAATGAACTTCGACTTGTCGTTCGTCGTACCGCTCGACTTGGCATACCATTTCACACGGCCCGGCCACAGCACATCGGCATCGCCCTGACGCATGCGGTCGATGTGGGACTTCAGTTCTTCGTAGGTGTTGATACCATTATTGCGTACAAAGTCGTCATAGCCTTTTGTCGCTGCAAACAGATGGTTGCGACCATATTCCGTGTCCTTCGCTTTGCCTATCAGCCGGGCGAGTACATCGCGTTGCAGTTGCTCACCCTGGTTCTGATGCTTTTCCAGTTCGCGCCAACGTGGGGCGAATAGGTTTCTAACGATTCCTGTCAGACTCATTGTCAGTTGTTATACTATTATGGGTGCAAAGTTACTGCAAACTTTTCGAATACGTGCAGGTTTTACTTTTTTTAAGTCAGCCCCTGCCGGGCTACACCTTATTTATATATATAATAATAGATTATCTTTTGACCTTGGCCTGAGGACAATGGTCGGCAAGATAGTTGAAGACAAAATCGAAGTCTTCCTTATTCACGTAAATGCGGTTCTTGAAGAAGCGTTCTTCCACCTTAATAAGATTCATCCATCGGCAGCCACGTACCTTGCGGACATCCTTGTATTCAGAATTCAGCGAAGTGCGTGTCTTGGCCAACAAGCCTGTGCCGACGACCCCTTCCCGGCCTGCTCCGGCCCCGGCAAACATGGCCAGTTTGCCGATGAGTTCTGCCGCCTTCACACTCTTGGGCATCTGTTTGTGCACCACCTCCTTGTTGTCCATGATAAAGAGCACTGCATATTTCCCTTTGGCCAGCAAGGCGTAGAACAGGTACCCCACGATGCAAAGCACGGTCATCAAGGCTAGCACAATGAAGCCCACCTTCAGTATGCTGACCAGCATGTCTAAGCCGAAATCGCCAGCCAGTATGCCGATGCCTGCCATGAAGATGCCCACAATAGCGGCACTCATGGCCAGCACCATCCATACGTCGATGAGCACCGTGGGGTTGGTCAGCAGGTTCACTTCGTACACCCAACGGTATTTACCGTCAGGATACTGCTTCACTCTCGTGTCTTGTTCTGTCAGTCTGTAGTCGTTGGTTCGCATGGTCGTTGTTTTGTCTGTTCCGCCTGCAAAGATACAAAAAAATCTATAGGTTTGAAAACAAATAATATAAAACGAATTAAAAAAACGAGGCTCCACATTCGACGATGAATGTGGAGTCTTGTTATATTACAACTTCGGACCTGCAGCGACGAGCAGGAGTGCTCGCTGCTTTCGGTCCGCCGTTTTACAACTTCGGACCTGCAGCGACGAGAGCCTTGCCGGCTTCGTTGCCCTCGTACTTCTTGAAGTTCTTGATGAAGCGGGCAGCCAGGTCCTTGGCCTTCTCTTCCCACTGAGCAGCGTCAGCATAGGTGTCGCGAGGATCAAGAATCTTGGTGTCAACGCCCTCCAACTCTGTGGGCACCTCAAAGTCGAAGTAAGGAATCTTCTT
>DETM01000043.1:129549-129678 GCA_002361655.1 Prevotella sp. UBA3288
TCGTGGGAGCCTTCAGGATGGCACCACCCAGGATGGCATCGATGATACCACGGGTGTCGCGAATAGAGATACGCTTGCCGGTACCGTTCCAACCGGTGTTCACAAGATAAGCCTTGGCACCGCTCTTCT
>DETM01000043.1:129796-130022 GCA_002361655.1 Prevotella sp. UBA3288
GTGATGCCGCGCTCTGTGCCGGCCAACTTAGCGGTGAAGCCCGAGAGGAAGTAGTACTTGGTCTGCTCGGGAGTCAGGATGCTCACGGGAGGCAGCACGCCGAAGGCATCGGCCGAAAGGAAGATGACGTTCTGTGCGTCGGGGCCGGCGCTCTTGCCGTTCACCTTCTGAGCGATCTTCTCGATATGGTTGATAGGATAAGAGACGCGGGTGTTCTCGGTGACGC
>DETM01000043.1:130088-130245 GCA_002361655.1 Prevotella sp. UBA3288
GCGAAGTCAATCTTGCCGTTGGCGTCGACGGTGACATTCTCCAACAGGGCATCGCGACGGATGGCGTTGTAGATGTCGGGCTCACTCTCCTTGTCCAGGTTGATCACCTTAGCGTAGCAACCGCCTTCGAGATTGAACACACCCTCGTCGTCCCATC
>DETM01000056.1:0-9446 GCA_002361655.1 Prevotella sp. UBA3288
ACCTAAATCAGTACACCTCAAAATGATGCATTTCCAATTTTAAGGCACTTTGCCAAGGCAAAAGCAAATTCCCGTCTTCGACTTTTTTCGGCGATACATTTGGAAATACACGCTCTACCTCATCTTCTCGATGCTCAACGTCTATGTCCGTACTCAGGTCAAGGTGGCAGGCGGCAGGACGGACATGGTGGTCTACATGCCCGACACCACTTATATATTAGAACTGAAAGTCAACGGCACCGCACAAGAGGCCCTCGAGCAGATCAAGCAGAAGCACTACGACCTGCCCTACCACACCGAGGGCAACAGCATCGTGATGGCGGGCATCCGCTTCAACGCAGACACCCGCACCATCGACGACTGGGTGATAGAACCGACCCCGTGACCTTCAAGATGCTTATTCCCAATTGAAACAAATCGTACAATCAGCATTGAACACATCCTCGGTAAATATCTTACCGGGATTGTTCCCCCTGTATAGTTCTACAGCATAGTCACGTACATGTTCCATGAGCAGCGGAAGAGTCAGATGCAGATTAATGCTTTCATATTTCTCAGAAGGCTGACTGTCGAATTGTAACCCATACCTATACTGGATCCATGCGCCAGTTGGGAGATATTCGCTCATGACAGTTGGCATCTCCTCACCATAGTTGTAGAGAAGGACAGGGCTATTAATACCTACAGGTAAGCACTGAGTGTCTGAAAGGACTCTGAAATGTCCGCAAAGGTTGGTGCCTGGCTCCTCGCCAAAAAGGACTTTGTCACATGTTATCATAACTTCGCCATTGATATAAGCCGTCATGAATTCCGTCCATCCTGCCCCCTTCCCGGGTATGCTTGATCTTGCATATTTTTCCATCTCATCAACAATAAATGACGACTTCTCCCTGTAATACTTTTCCTCCAATCGGGCGATAGCGTTCCTTACCGCTGTATCGGCTGGGTAGTACCTTGAACCACTATATATTTCAATATCAAACTGTATCTCATTATAATCCTTGACAGTTTTCGTCTTTGCATAATAGTCTTGCCAGTGCTCGCCACCATGTATTTTGTTTAGTTCCAGGCAATAAAAGCCGACGCTCGAAATATTTCCACCGTCTAGAAGCAATCCTGTATCATCAAGATTAAAGCCAAGTCCTTTTTCGGTTCCATCCTCATCGCTCTGGCATGACACAAGACCTGAAAATATCAGAGCAAGCAACAACAAATTTTTGTATTGTCTCATAGTCATAAAGAATGTTTGTGAATAATTTAACTTGTTCGTGCGATACGTATTTAATGTTGCAAAGATAATTACAGTGCAAAGTTACGAAAATTATCCCATTGAGGCACAAGAAAAAGTAGTCTAAAATTTTACAAAATTTTACAACGCGCAACCTATTGGTTTTCAGAAAATTGCGCATAAGGCCTTATGTAATTTCTCTGATTTTTATATCAAACTCTTTTGCACTGCCATCGATTTTGAAGATGTTTTTCAGTAGTTTTTTACGAGCGACTGATACATAGGCATTGGACATAACAATCAGGTTGCTGATATCCGATGGAGAGAACTGAAGCCATATAAGCATGCAGAGATGATATTCAGTCTCGTTTGGCGAGTAGTCACCGCTGTAAAGGGTAGCATAGAAGTTGGGGACTATCCGGTCGAAGACCTGCCGTAACTCTTGCCAGTCTTGCAAAGACGGGATGGCTGTTGGCTGAGATGGTTCTGAGACACCAATGTATAACCTCTTGCCCTAAACACCGGTGACGATGCCTTCGATATAGGTCTTCAGAATATGGATGCCGGTGTGGTTGTCGCCACCCCAGGGTATAATCAAGTCGGCGAACTTCTTGGTCGGTTCGATGAACTGCTCGTGCATCGGCTTGAGCACCTTCTCGTAGCGGTCGAGCACCATCTCGACGGTGCGGCCGCGCTCCACCACGTCGCGGCGGATATTCCGGATCAGCCGCACGTCGTCGTCGGTATCGACGAAGATCTTCAGGTCCATGATATCGCGCAGTTTCTTGTTGTGCAGGGCCATGATGCCTTCGATGATGATGACTGGCTTGGGCTCTACGTGGATGGTCTCTTTCTGACGGTTGCTCTCTATATAAGAATAGGTGGGTTGCTCGATGGCCATGCCGTTCTTGAGCATACGTATCTGTTCGGTCAGCAGTTTCCAGTCGAAGGCATCAGGATGGTCGAAGTTGATGGCCTTACGCTCCTCGGGGGTCAGGTTGGTAGTGTCGTTGTAATAAGAATCAATGGGCACCACCGCTACACAGTGGGGCGGCAACGTCTGGGCTATTTTCTTCACGACGGTGGTCTTTCCCGAGCCTGTACCGCCTGCTATGCCAATGATCGTCATTGCTATTTACAATTTGAGAATTTACTATTTATAATTTTCCGATTTTCACTACTTCACCTCTTTTATAATATATACGACCGTCGGGAAGTGGTCGCTATAGCCATTGAGCCACACTCCACCGGCATGAGTGCGGAGCGAACCACCCTTGTATTTACCCTCCTTCTGGAAGAGGTAGTCGCGACGGAATATCTGATGGGCAAAGTATTTGAGCGACGAGTAGTCTTTCTTCTTATAGGGATCGAGCAGCGAGTGCGACAGGATAATCTGGTCGAACAGGTTCCACTTGCCATCGTACACTAGCGTGCCGGTGCCGTTCTGCAGTGTGTCCCACCACGGATTCCACAGCCCCCCCTCTTCTACATCCTTAGCCTTGCGCTTGGCACCCAGTGCCTCTGCCATCGACTTGTCGTGGGGATCGTCGTTCATATCGCCCATAATAAAAACCTTCACATTGGGGTCTTCCTTTATAAGGGAGTCCTTCACATGACGCAGTTGACGGCCACCGGACTCCCGATAGAACGAGTCAGAGAAACGCGACGGCAGGTGGTTGACGATGACCACGACATGCTCGCCGGCCAGGGTGCCGCTGACGGTCAGAAAACCACGGGTATAGAAAGTGCTGTCCTTGGCCAACTCCTGTACATAGGGCACCAGTTTGACATCGCGGACAGTGAAAAAGCGCGGATTGTAGAGCAGGGCACAGTCAACACCACGGCGATCGGGACCCTCGATATGTACGAACTGGAAGTTGCGCTGCTTCAGGGGCTCCTGGTTGCAGAGGTCGGTGAGGCACTTGGCATTCTCCACTTCCGACACGCCGATGACGGCACAACCGATGCCCGGCAGTTTGTCGGTGCCCATCTCCGACAGCACCCGGGCCATGTTGCGCAACTTGCCAGTATATTTCAGGCCTGTCCACTTGTACTGTCCGTCAGGCAGGAACTGGTAGTCGTTGTGTCCCTCATCATGGCAGGTGTCGAACAGATTCTCAAGGTTATAGAAACCTACCCCGTAGAGTGCGAATTTCTTCTCGTCAGCACGGGCTGCACTCGTCCCGATGAGGAACAACAGTGCCAATAAAGCGAATGTCTTATTCATATCAGATCAGTAATAATGGTGCAAAGATAAGAAAAATAATTGGAATAATTTTGTATTTCCGTATTTTTTTCTTAATTTTGCGCCAAATAACTATAACTCAAATCTAAATTTATGAACAAAAGACTGAAATTCGTGGTGATGGCGCTATGCGTCGCTCCTGTCGCCATGGCTCAAACCGTCGACTCGGTGAGTGTCCAAGGTATGCAGGACGAACAGGCGTTCACTTTCACGGAAGCACAGTTGGGCGAGGACGACGACATGTCGGCCAATGTCACCATCACAGGCTCGAACTCTAATGTCTATGCCTCGCAGGTGGGATACCTCTTCAGCCCGATGCGTTTCCGCTACCGTGCTTTCAACCAAAAGTACAACGACATCTACATCAACGGCGTTCAGATGAACGACATGGAGACCGGACAGTTCCGCTACTCGCTCGTCGGCGGTCTGAACCAGCAGACCCGCGGCATGGAGAACTCGCTGCCTTTCGAGGACAACAACTTCGCCATGCCCGCCATGGGCGGCTCGAACAACTACAATTTCCGCCCGTCGGCCTTTGCCACCGGACACCGCATCACCCTGAGCGGCGCCAACCGCAACTACACCCTTCGCGGCATGTACACTTATAATAGTGGTGTGCTGGAGAACGGATGGGCATTCTCGGCCAACCTTACCTACCGATGGGCCAGTCCGAAGACGGCCTACGTCGACGGTACGTTCTACAACGCACTGAGTTACTTCTTCGGTGCAGAGAAAATCATCAACGACCAGCACCGTCTGTCGTTCGTCACCTGGGGTAACCCCACGGAGCGCGCCTCGCAGGGTGCTGCCACCGACGAAATGTACTGGCTGGCCAACGACCGCTACTACAACCCCTATTGGGGCTACCAGAACGGACACATCCGCAACTCTCGCGTCGTCAACGATTTCGCTCCAACGGCCATGATGACCTGGGACTGGAAAATCAACGATCAGATGAAACTGGTGACCACACTCACCGGTCGCTACTCGACCTATAAGAGCACCCGTCTGAACTACAACAACTCTGACAACCCCCACCCCAACTACTGGAAGAACCTGCCCAGCAGTTACTACGACGTGTGGTTCGAAGCCGACGAGGCCAACCGCACCGAACAGGGACTGAGCGACTGGCTGCGCGCCAAGAACTTCATGTCGGGCTATAAGGCTGACCGCCAGATCAACTTCGACCGTCTCTACTACGCCAACAAGCAGGCCAACCTGCAGGGTGCCGATGCCATGTACTACATCCAGGCCAAGCACAACGACAACCTGAACCTCTCGCTGGCATCCAACCTGAATGTGGACCTGGACAAGAACCAGCACCTGGCCCTGGGCATACAGTTGGCCACCAACAAGGGCATGCACTATCAGACCATGGACGACCTGATGGGTGCCACCAGTTATCACAACATCAACACCTACGCCCTTGGCACATATTCGATTCTCGACCCGCAGGTGCAGTACGATGCCAACAACCCCACCGCCATTGTCCGCGAGGGCGACCGCTTCGGCTACGACTACAACATCCTGGTCAGCAAGGCTAAGTTCTGGGCTACCTACAGCAGAAATATCAAAAACGTCCATGCCTTCGCCAGCGGCCATATCGGTGGTGTGCAGATGCAGCGCGACGGCAAGATGCGCAACGGTATGTTCCTCGACAACTCCTTCGGAAAGAGCGGCACCGCCCACTTCCTGGAAGGTGGCGGCAAGATTGGTGCTGTGGCCAATCTGGGTCATGGCCATGCCATCAACGCCGGCATCGGCATCGACGTCCGTGCCCCTCAGGCCCAGACGGCCTTCGTCTCTCCCGAGATGAACAACGACTTCGTGGTCGACCTGAAGAACGAGAAAAACTTCTCTGCCGAGATTGGCTACCAGATGCAGAACGAGTGGCTGAAGGCCAACGTCATGGCCTATGGGGCACTTGTCAGAGACGCCACCGAGTGGCAGAACTTCTACTTCGACGACATCAACTCGTTCTCGTACGTCTCGATGACCGGCATCAACAAGCAGTACTACGGTGTGGAATGGGGTCTCAACTTCAAGATTACCGATGCTTTCAACGTGAAGACACTCGGCACCGTGAGCGAGGCCCGCAACACCAACAATGCCCAGGTGTGGTACATGAGTTCGACCAAAGGCACCTTCAACGATGCCAACGGTGGCAAGCCCGAGACAGTATATAATAAGGACATGCGAGAAGCCGGCACCCCGCTCACTGCCCTCAGCCTCATCCTGAGTTATCACAAGAGCGGCTGGTACATCGACCTCAGCGGCAACTACTACGACCGCATCTACCTCTCCTACTCACCCTCCTACCGCTATCAGTCGACACTCACCCGTCGCAACAATCTCGACTTCGAGCCTGTCTTCGACAGCGAGGGCAACGTGCTGGAGAGTGCCGTGGCCCAGGCCAAGGGTAAGGGCGGATTCATGCTCGACCTCTCTATCGGACGTAGCATCTGGCTGAAGAACGGCCGCTCGATGAGCATCAACCTGATGATTACCAATCTGCTCAACAACCGAAGCATCGTCACTGGTGGCTACGAGCAGAGCCGCTCCAGTTATACCGCCAGCGACAACGTACGTGCCTACCAGTTCCAGAAGAACCCCTTCAAGTACTATGCCTATGGCATCAACGGTATGCTCAACATTGCCTATAAATTCTAAATGCTGACACGGATATGAAACATATACATTATTTATTATTAGCACTTGTTTGCGGCATCGTCACCGGCTGTATGGATCGCGACTGGGACGAACCAGGCACCGACACCAGCCTCTATGGCAACTCCAACATCAAGGAAGTCAATGTCATCACCATCGAAGCACTGAAAAACAAGTTCAGCAAAGAGGTGAGCACGGAAGGTGAATTCAAGCAGATCACTGACGAACTGCAGATCAAAGCCGTCGTCACGGCTAACGACATTCAGGGCAACATGTACAATGAGATATCCGTACAGGATGCCACGGGTGCCATCTTCATCGGCATCGCCCAGGGCGGCATCTTCGGCTATCTGCCCGAAGGCACTGAGATCCTCATCGACCTGAAGGGCCTCTATATCGGCAACTATCGCAAGAGCGCCACCATCGGCACGCCCTACACCAACTCGTCGGGCGAGACCAGTGTCAGCCGTATGCCCCGTGGTCTGTGGCAGCAGCACTTCACCTACACCGGCTACCGCTCACGCATCGAACCGGCACTGTTTGCCGACGGCAGTACCAAGACCACTTGGGACATCGCCAAGGATGCCGGCAAACTGGGCATCCTGAAGAATGTGAGCATCAAGAAAGGCGGTTACTACAACAGCGACACCAAGCAGTATAAAGACAATGTGCCTTTCGTTGCCGGCGAGTCCACCTATTCTCACCCCGACTACTCCACCTCATGGTACTTCAAGGAGCAGCCCGACGGCCAGACCGGCGGTGTGCAGATCTACACCAGCAACTATGCCGACTTCGCAGCCATGAAGTTGCCTACCGGCAAGGTCAACATCACCGGCGTCTTCAAGCGCTACCGCGACCAGTGGGAAATCATCGTCCGCTCTATCGACGACATTGAGGAAGTGAAATAAACAACGATTATAAAGAAAAACAATATATTATGAAAAAGATATTCAACATGATGATGGCTGTGGCCATCGCAGCATTCACCTTCACCGCCTGTGAAGATGTGCCCGAGCCGTACAACAATCCGTACAACGGCGCCAAAATAGAGGAACCTGTAGTGATCGATCCCGCCGGCAGCGGCACGAAAGATGACCCCTGGAACGTGGCTGCCCTCATCGAGAAGACCACCGCAGCCGGTCTTGCCGACGGTGCCTTCCTCAACGATGGTGCAGAGGTATATGTGAAAGGTATTGTCACCGAGACCACCGAGGTTTCTGTTCAGTACGGTAATGCCACATACTACATCTCCGACGATGCCAAAGGCAGCAACCGTTTCTATGTCTTCCGTGGCAAGTTGGTAGACGGAGCGTCAGTGACCGCTGAGACCGACCTGCAGGTGGGCGACACAGTGGTAGTCTGTGGCAAGGTGAAAAACTACAAGGGCACACTTGAGTTCGACCAAGGTAACTATCTCGTATCTCTGGTAAAGGGCGATGGAAGTGAAACGCCCAGCAAGTCTGACGTTAAGGAAGTTGGCAGCAAGGATGCCCCCAAGACCGTTGCCGAGGCCCTCACGGCCATCAACGCCATGGAAGACGGCGCCACCTCTGAAGAGTTCTGGTTTGTCAAGGGCAAGGTTGTCAAGGTGACCACCACACAGGCAAACTTCGACCAATACAAGAACCTGAATTACCTCATTTCAGAGGATGGCACTGAAAACAATACCATCACCGTCTATGCAGGTAACGGTCTTGACAATGCACAGTTCACTGGCGTTGATGCCCTCAAGGCTGGCGACGAAGTGGTAGTCTATGGCCAGATTCAGAAGTATGTCAACAAGAGTGGTGCCATGACTCCCGAGATTGCCAAGGGCAACTACCTGGTTTCAATCAATAGTGGAAGTAACACACCTGATACAAAAACCGTTGGTACAAAAGATGCCCCAAAGAGCATTGCAGAAGCATTAGCAGCAATTAATGCTTTGGCTGACGGTGCTACCTCTGAGGAATTCTGGTTTGTTAAGGGTAAAGTCGTAAAAGTCACAACCAATCAGGCTAATTTTGAAAAATACGGAAACCTGAACTACCTCATCTCTGAGGACGGAACTGAGAATAATACGATTACGGTTTATTCTGGCGACGGACTTAACGGAGATAAATTCTCTGGAATTGATGCCTTGAAGCCTGGTGATGAAGTCGTAGTTTATGGCCAGATTCTGAAGTATGTCAAAAATGACAATGTTACTCCCGAGATTGCCAAGGGCAACTATCTGGTTTCAATCAATAGTGGAAGTAACACACCTGATACAAAAACCGTTGGTACAAAAGATGCCCCAAAGAGCATTGCAGAAGCATTAGCAGCAATTAATGCTTTGGCTGACGGTGCTATCTCTGAGGAATTCTGGTTTGTTAAGGGTAAAGTCGTAAAAGTCACAACCAATCAGGCTAATTTTGAAAAATACGGAAACCTGAACTACCTCATCTCTGAGGACGGAACTGAGAATAATACGATTACGGTTTATTCTGGCGACGGACTTAACGGAGATAAATTCTCTGGAATTGATGCCCTCAAGTCTGGTGATGAAGTTGTAGTTTATGGCCAGATTCAGAAGTATGTCAAAAATAACAATGTTACTCCCGAGATTGCCAAAGGCAACTATCTGGTTTCACTCAACGGCAACAAGGGTAACAGCCAGAGCGGTAATCAGGGCAGCGATGCAAGTGCCGGCAGTGCAAGCATCAATTTCACCGCTCAAGGCTATAAGAATGCACAGGAAGTAACCAGTGCCACTATCACTGAAGGAACAACCATAACCTTTGAAGCAGGCGAAAACACTAACACGCCAAAATACTACGACTCTGGTAGTGCAATACGAATGTATCCGAAGAATTTCTTCACTATCAACGCCAACAAAACTATTTCAAGTATTACAATGGTATGCTCTGCCAACAATGCAGAAGGCAACATCTCGGCTTCTGCTGGCACAGTGAATACTGACAATATGACTATCACGATAAGTGATATTAAAGCCAAGTCCGTTAAGGTCACAAATACTCACACTGGTACGGGAGCCGTATCACAATTGCGAATCTCTTCCCTGACCGTCAACTATGCGCAATAAGCAATAAACATTAAAATCAATTCGGGCTGCAACCACACCAGTTGCAGCCCGTTTTTTTAAACACATATCGCGGAATATACGAAGACGCAAATGAAAGAAGTAAAAGAAAACGGCTAAAAGTTTGCAGGATTCGGAAAAAGTTCGTACCTTTGCAGCCAAATTGGCGAATAATGGCCGAATAACATTTATCAAACATCAATAAACAACAATGAAAAAAGGAATTCATCCCGAAAACTATCGCC
>DETM01000056.1:9500-16345 GCA_002361655.1 Prevotella sp. UBA3288
ACGGCGATATGTTCCTTACGAAGTCTACTGCAAAGACCAATGACACCGTAGAGTTCGAAGGCGAAACTTACCCTGTGGTAAAAGTCGAAATCTCTAGCAGTTCTCACCCCTTCTATACGGGTAAGAGCAAACTCGTCGACACTGCTGGTCGCGTCGATAAGTTCATGAGCCGCTACGGTAAGGCTTCGAAGAAGTAAGATATTTACTGAAATGACACTGACTGAAGGTGCGTCCAGGGTAGTTGCATATGCCTTGTACGCACCTTCTTTGACAAATCACAAAAACAAATGAACCGACTGAAAATCCTACCGCTGCTGGCCATGCTCCTGGCAATAGTAGCCTGCGGTGACGACAACGGCGGAGGCAGCGATGGCAACGGACAGCAAGACGCCAACGACAACAAAAACATTGCCCGCTATGCCGCCCTTGAATTTCCACACATCAAGGAAGGCAGCAGCACGGTCATCACCCACTCCACCAGCGGTTTCGGCACCACGTATTCCTTTGAGTGGGACCACACGCTGAAGGCACAACGCTGGACGTGCTTCTATTTCACAAAAGAGAACAAAGCGAAAAACTGGGCACGCAACAACTGGCCCAATGGCGACCCATTTCAGAAAGACCCCAGCGTGCCGGCCAACGAACAGCCCAATGTGACGGGCGAATTCAGCGGCAGCAGTTACCCCGGCAAAGGATTCTCCTATTTCCAGCGAGGCCATATCTGTGCTTCTGAAGACCGTGTCTACTCTCAGGAAGCCAACGGCCAGACATTCTACATGACCAATATGTTTCCCCAAGGCGGCAATTTCAACAGCGGCATCTGGTCGAAGATGGAGGCTTTCGTCCGCGACGACTGGGGACGCAAGATCACCGGTGCCAACGACACCCTGTTTGTGGTCAAGGGCGGCACCATCGACCACGAAGACCAGATACTCTGTCGCACCAAGAGCGGCTTCATCGTGCCCCGCTATTTCTTCATGGCCCTGCTGCTGAAGCGTAACGACACTTATCAGGCTATGGGCTTCTGGGTAGAGCATTTGAGTACTGACCACTCGAACGACCGTCTCGGCGACTATGTGGTGAACATCAGCGAGTTGGAGAAAAAGACCTGCAGCCGAACCGGACGTAACGACGGCATCGACTTCTTCTGCAACCTGCCCGACCACATCGAGCAAAGTGTCGAGACGCAAGATGTCGCCACCATCAAGCGACTTTGGAGTTTGAACAACAAATAACCTTTTATTTTGAACGACAAATAACCCTTTTATTTTAAGCAACAAATAAACTTTTTAAAATAACAAACCACAACAATGAAGACTATTTATGATTTCTCTGTCAAAGACAGAAAAGGTAAAGACGTATCGCTGAAAGAGTATGCCAACGAAGTGCTGCTGATAGTGAACACAGCAACGAAGTGCGGCTTCACACCGCAATACGACGAACTGGAGGCACTCTATAAGAAGTACCACAGCGAGGGCTTCGAGATTCTCGACTTCCCCTGCAACCAGTTCGGCCAGCAAGCCCCCGGCACCGACGAGAGCATTCACGAGTTCTGCAAACTGAATTTCGGTACAGAGTTCCCCCGTTTCAAGAAGGTGAAGGTCAATGGCGACGATGCCGACCCCCTGTTTAAATTTCTGAAAGAGCAGAAGGGCTTTGCCGGTTGGGACATGAGCCACCCCATTGCCCCGATTCTCGACGACATGCTGTCGAAGGCCGACCCCAACTATAAGGAGAGTGCCGACATCAAGTGGAACTTCACCAAGTTCCTAATCAACAAGAAGGGCCAGGTCGTTGCACGTTTCGAGCCTACAGAGAAGATTGACAACATTGCCAAGCAGATTGAAGAACTGCTGAAGTGATATGGAAAAGACCAAGTGCCTAATCATTGGCAGTGGGCCAGCGGGCTATACTGCCGCCATCTATGCCAGCCGCGCCAACCTGAGCCCCATCGAGTACTGCGGACTGCAGCCCGGCGGACAGTTGACCCAGACCACCGAGGTTGAGAATTTCCCCGGCTATCCCGAGGGTGTCGACGGCAACCAGATGATGATGGACCTGCGCCAGCAGGCCGAGCGTTTCGGCACTGACATCCGCGACGGCGAGATTGTCAAAGTCGACTTCTCCGCTGCCCCCTACAAGGCATGGGACGATGCCGGAACGGAGATAGAGGCCGACACCGTGATTATCGCTACCGGAGCCTCGGCTAAATACCTGGGACTGCCCGACGAACAGAAATACAGCGGAATGGGAGTCTCTGCCTGTGCCACTTGCGATGGTTTCTTCTACCGCAAGAAGACAGTTGCCGTCGTGGGAGGCGGCGACACTGCCTGCGAAGATGCCCTCTATCTGAGCGGACTGGCCAAAAAGGTCTACCTCATCGTGCGCAAACCATTTCTTCGCGCCTCAAAAGTGATGCAACAGCGTGTCATGGAGCGCGAGAACATCGAGATACTCTTTGAGCACAACACGCTCGGCCTCTTTGGCGAAGAAGGCGTGGAGGGTGCTCACCTCGTCAAACGCAAAGGCGAGCCCGACGAGACGGCTGTAGACATTGCCATCGACGGTTTTTTCCTGGCCATCGGCCACAAGCCCAACACCGACATCTTCCGCGAATGGCTCGACACCGACGAGGTGGGCTATCTGAAGAAAATCGACGGTACGCCGAAGACCAAGATTCCCGGCATATTCGTAGCCGGCGACTGTGCCGACCCCGTCTATCGCCAGGCCATCAGTGCTGCAGGCAGTGGCTGTCAGGCCGCCATCGAAGCCGAGCGCTATCTGCTGAACGCCTAAGCAGCCATTCCCCCAACATCCCCCCAACAAAAAAGCCTCGCTTCACAGCGAGGCTTTTCCTTTCATAAAAATTAATCAACCATAAACCTTAACCATTAAAATCTTAATTGTGATGCAAAGGTAACACATGTCATGCGAAAGGGCGTTCAACATTTATTAATTAAGGTTCAAAATACGATAATTACCGATAATCAAACTAAATATCACGATATTCAAACTACAAATTGTATATTTTAGGATTTTTCCTTGCATAATTGAAAAAAAAGTCGTACCTTCGCTCACGCATTTCAAACCTCATCGCATCAACGACATGGAACTCATCACCATTACTAGCAGCATCGTGCTCTTCATCACACTGCTCATCGTCGGACGATGGCTCTACAATCGTAGTGTCCGCATCCGCAACCGTCTGCAGATGGATCGAGCCTTCACCAACATATCCCATGAACTGCTCACCCCGCTGACGGTCATCACAGCCTCTATCGAGCGACTCCGGGAGCAAGAGCCAAGCCATGCCGCCGAATACGCCATGATGGAACTCAACGTGGAGCGTATGACCAGACTGCTTCAGGACATTCTGGAGACCAGCAAATCGCAGTCGGGCGGTCTGAAACTGCTAGTGTCGCAGGGTGATGTCATGGAGTATATCCGCCGTACGGCCCTCTGCATCGCCCCGTTGACACGCAAAAAAGGACTGACATTCAACATGCAGTGCAATCCCAAGTCGATGATGGGTTGGATAGATCCCGACAAAGTAGACAAGATTATCTACAACCTGCTGTCAAATGCTGCCAAATACACAAACACCCCGGGACAGATCGACCTTATAGTCCGCACCAACGAAAACTTCGACCATATTATAATAGAAGTACGCGACAGTGGTATCGGCATTCCGCCAGAGAAGATGAAGCGTCTGTTCCAGCGCTTTCTCGACGGCGACTATCGGCAAATGCACGTTCAAGGCACCGGTCTGGGCCTCGCCCTGACTCGTGAGTTGACCATTCTTCACGGTGGCACCATCGACTGTAAGAGCAAGGAAGGTCAGGGCACTACCTTCACCGTGACGCTCCCTATCACCAAAGACGCTTTCTCGGCTTCACAAATAGACACCCAGCACAGCATCGACCTGTCAAAACCCCAGAGCAACAGCAGTGACCTGAGCGCTATGGAGATGATCGAACTGCCCACTCAACCGGCCAAGCCCCACGAGAATCCTCAATACAACATCCTGTTGGTAGAGGACAACGAAGAGTTGCTCATGCTGATGAAGACCCTGCTGAGTTACAAATACAACGTGTTTACAGCCACCACTGGTCTTGAAGCGCTCGAGATCATCGGCAAGGAGCAAGTGCACGTCGTCGTATCAGACGTGATGATGCCCGTGATGGACGGCAATGAACTGACACGCCATATCAAGAGTACGCCCCACCTCAGCCATCTGCCCGTGATTCTCATCTCGGCGAAGACCAGCGAGGAAGAGCAGAAGCACTCCCTGTCTATCGGTGCCGACGACTATCTGACCAAGCCGTTCCACCTGAGCGACCTGAAGTCGCGCATCAATGCCATCATCGAGAGCCGGCAGCAGAGTCAGAATACCCAGCAGACAAATGAAAAGGCAACGGAAGAGCGGTCGCTCACCCCCGACGAGGTCTTTTTGCTGAAAGCCCACGACTGCGTGATGACCCATCTTGCCGACGGCGACTTCGACCGCGATGCCTTTGCTGCCGAGATGGGTGCCTCCGCATCGACGCTCTACAACCGTCTGCGGGCCCTGACCGGACAAAACGTATCAACCTATATCCGCGACATCAGAATGAAGGAAGCCCGTCGGCTGGCCGAGACGCAACCGAACATCCGTGTCAGCGACCTCGCCTACAAGGTCGGCTTTAAGGATCCGAAGTATTTTGCCACTTGTTTTAAGAAAGAATTCGGCATCCAGCCAAGCGAGTTCATCGAACAGGCTCAGACCTACTCCGCCTGACCACACCCCGACGGCTCCCCCTGACTACACCCCGACGGCTCCCCCTGACGTGACAACAGCCAAAGCCCCGCAAACGTCAGTAGTCCGTTGAGCATCAGCAACTCATAGCCGAAATAGTAATTCCATAATCCTTGCGCCAGCCAATCCAGGCCATAACAGGCGAAAGGTGCCGCCACGCAGAAATACGGCACCAGGCGGTCGTTGACGACACGCCGCGAAAACAGTCCGAAGGCGAACAGTCCGAGCAGCGGTCCATAGGTGTAGCCGACCAGGATATAGATGGCATCAATCAGACTGGTAGAGTTGAGCGCGTCAAAGAGCAGGATGAACAACACGAAGACAGCGCAGACCCACAGATGAGTGCGGCGACGCAACCGCTCGTCGTGCTCCCTTCTGAAAATATCGACACAAAAGATGGTGGTCAGCGATGCCAATGCCGAGTCGGCACTGGAGAACGAGGCCGCCATGATGCCGACGACGAAGAGCACCACCACCGTCTCCGATGACATCTGCACATAGCCCGGCAGCAGTCCGTCGCCGGCAGCAGGAGAGATGCCCTGCTGCTGATACCACATCGACAGCAGCACGCCCAACGAGAGAAACAGCAGGTTGGCAGGCAGAAAGGCCAGACCGTAGGTGCACATGTCTTTCTGTGCCCCGCGCAAGGACTTGCAGGTCAGGTTCTTCTGCATCATGTCCTGATCCAGGCCCGTCATGACAATAGTGATAAAGACACCACTCACAAACTGCTTCCAGAAATTCTGTTTCGACACCCAGTCGTCCAGCACGAAGACCCGCGACAGTTCGCTGCCACTGACGGCACCGACGGCATCGCTCACGGTCATACCCATGTCCGTCACCACCTTATATATAATAAGTAACAGGGCAGCAAACAGACAGGCCGTCTGCAGCGAATCCGTCCACACCAGCGTCTTGATACCGCCCTGACGGGTGTAGAGCCAGATGAGCGCCACCATCCCCGCCACGGTAACGGCAAAGGGAACACCGAAAGGTGCGAAGACGAAACGCTGCAAGATGACGCACACCACATAGAAACGCACGGCGGCTCCCGTCATTTTCGACAGTAGAAAGAACGACGAGGCCGTACGGTGCGACCTCGTGCCCAGCCGCCGTCCCAGGAAACCATATATAGAGGTCATGTCCAGCCGATAGTAAAGCGGTAACAGGACGAAGGCCACCACCACATAGCCCAAGGCAAAGCCCATACAGGTCTGCAGATAGGTCATCTGCGTGGTCTGCACCATGCCGGGTACCGATACAAAGGTGATGCCAGATATGCTGGCGCCCACCATGCCGAAGGCCACCATGAACCACGGCGACTGGCGGTCAGCACGGTAGAACGTACGGTTCGTGGCCCGCCGCCCCGTCCACCGGCTGACGGCAAAGAGCAGGGCGAAATAACCGAGTACAACAGTAATCATCCACATAATCGGGTGCAAAGGTAACATTTTTAAGCGGCGGCAGCAAATTTTTCCCTTTTCACTTTTCCCTTTTCACTTATTTTTGTACCTTTGCAAGCGGAAATTACCAATTCCAAACTTTACGATTATGACTAAACAAAAGAAATTCATCCTCCAAGAGAGCGAGATTCCTACCCAGTGGTACAACATTCAGGCCGACATGCCCAACAAGCCGCTGCCGCCCATCCACCCCGCCACCAAGCAGCCCCTCGGCGTTGACGACCTGGCACACATCTTCCCCAGAGAGTGCTGCGTGCAGGAACTCGACACTGAGCATGCCTGGATCGACATCCCCGAGGAGGTGCTCGACAAGTATAAGTTCTACCGTTCCACACCGCTGGTGCGAGCCTACGACCTGGAGAAGGCCCTCGGCACACCCGCCCATATCTATTTCAAGAACGAGTCTACCAATCCCCTCGGCTCTCATAAGATCAACTCCGCCCTGCCCCAGTGCTACTATGCCAAACAGGAAGGCACCACCAACGTGACCACCGAGACCGGTGCAGGCCAGTGGGGCGCTGCCCTCTCCTATGCCGCCAAGATCTTCGGCCTCGACTGTGCTGTCTATCAGGTGAAGATCACCATGC
>DETM01000056.1:16399-19570 GCA_002361655.1 Prevotella sp. UBA3288
GCAGCAGAAGCCCTACCGCTCCAGCATCATGCGCACCTTCGGTGCCGTGGTCGAAGGTTCACCCTCCATGTCAACCCGTGCCGGCAAGGACATCCTGACCAAAGACCCGAACCATACCGGTTCGTTGGGCACCGCCATCAGCGAGGCCGTCGAACTGGCCACCACCACGCCCAACTGCAAATACACCCTCGGCTCTGTGCTCAACCATGTCGGTTTGCACCAGACCATCATCGGCCTGGAGGCTGAGAAACAGATGGCGATGGCCGGCGAATATCCCGACATCGTCATCGGCTGCTTCGGCGGCGGCAGCAACTTCGGCGGCATATCCTTCCCCTTCATGCGCCACAACCTGAAGGACGGCAAGACGACAGAGTTCATCGCTGCCGAGCCCGACTCCTGTCCGAAACTCACCCGCGGACAGTTCCGCTACGACTTCGGCGACGAGGCCGGCTACACCCCCCTGCTGCCCATGTTCACCTTGGGCCACAACTTCAAGCCATCGAACATCCACGCCGGCGGTCTGCGCTACCACGGTGCCGGCATGATCATCTCCCAACTTATCAAGGACGGTCTGATGCACGGCGTCGACATTCCGCAACTCGAGACCTTCGAGGCCGGCATGCTCTTTGCCCGCACCGAGGGCATCATCCCTGCCCCTGAATCGTGCCACGCCATCGCTGCCACCATCCGCGAGGCCAACAAGTGCAAGGAGACGGGCGAGGAGAAAGTCATCCTGTTCAACCTCTCCGGCCACGGTCTCATCGACATGCCGTCGTACGAGGCGTTCATCAAGGGCGACCTGCAGAACTACACCCTCACCGACGAGATGATTGCCCAGAACCTGGCCGAACTGGACAAGCAATAACAACAAGTTGACAGACACATCACGTGAAACCAAGACTACCGGTCAGCCTGGCCATCGTCACTTTACTGCTGCTGATGGCTTCATGCCACAAGCAGAGTAGGCAATATGTAGTAGGCGTTTCCCAATGTTCCCACGACATCTGGCGTGAGAAACAGAATGCCGAACTGCGTATGGGCACCTATTTCCGTGACGATGTGGAACTGCGCTTTGCCGCTGCCTACGACAGCGACGAGCGGCAGGTGCAGCAGATCGACAGTCTGGTGGCCACCGGCATCGACTTGCTCATCGTGGCCCCCAACCAGGTGGCCACCATCTCGCCCGCCATCGACAGGGCCTTCGACAAGGGCATCCCCGTCATTGTCTTCGAACGAAAGACCAACTCGCGGAAATACACCGCCTATATCGGTGCCGACAACTACGAGATGGGGCGCCTGATGGGTGAATACATGGCCACCCGACTGCAGGGCCAAGGCCGGGTCATCGAGATTATGGGCTTGCAAGGCTCGTCGCCGGCCATCGAGCGCCACAATGGTTTCACTGATGCCATGAAAGGCTATCCGCAAATCGAGATTGTCGCCACCCTTCAGGGCGACTGGACGGAAGAGAGTGCCGTCAGTGCCGTCAACGACTACGAGGGCGACTTCGGACATCTCGACTTTGTGTTCGGACAGAACGACCGGATGGCGATGGGGGCCCGACAGGCCCTTATCGCCTCCGGCCATATTTCGGCTTCCACCAAGTTCTGCGGCATCGACGGTCTGCCGGGCGACGGGGGCGGCATCCAATTGGTGCGCGACTCCATCCTCGACGCCACCTATCTCTATCCCACTCACGGCGACCAGTTGCTCAATCTGGCCATCGACATCCTTGAAGGCAAGCCCTACAAGAAGGAGAGCCTCATGATGTCGGCCATCGTCACCCACGACAATGCCAACGTGCTGCTGATGGAGAGCGAGGAGATTATGCGCCAGGCCGAATATCTGGAGCAACTGCACCAGGTGGCCAACGGCTATCTGCACCAACTCGACGTGCAGCGCATCGCCACGATGTTGGCCTGCGGAGTCATCGTCCTCCTGCTGATGGTCATCGTCCTGCTCTATCTCTACCATCGCCGGAAGGTCATCATCCAGCGGGAGCGTGTCGTCAACAACCTCTGGAACATGGGACAGCCTGCTCCTGCCCCCGTTGCAGAGCAAGTAACGGCTATGAATCTCCATTCCAAAGGCGAGGAGGACGAGGAACCTGCGACAGAGACAGACGACAATAGCGAGGAAGAACAGTCGCCCCTATTGGAAGGGAGGGATAGCAGCGGCCTCTTCATCGCCCGTTTCAAGGAGGTGGTGGAGAAACGCCTTGACGACAGCAACCTGAGTGTAGAGGATCTGGCAGCGGAGGTGAACCTGAGTCGCGTACAACTCTATCGCAAGGTGAAGGCCGTCACCGGCTCGTCGCCCGTTGAATTGTTGCGTTCGGCCCGTCTGAACCGCGGCTACCAGTTGATGCTCACCTCCGACAAGACCGTCTCCGAGGTGGCCTACGCCGTAGGCTTCACCTCCCCCAGTTATTTCACCAAGTGCTTCAAGGACGAGTTCGGTCACAGCCCCACCGATATGAAAGGCAACGGGTAAACCTAATCTAAAAAACTAAAGAAAACTTGCCATCCTGCTTCTCTCGCCGCTAAGCGATTTAACTTACAAAGAAGCAGGATGGTAAGATTGTTGAAATTATCGTTCATCTTCGAGCAAAAATGTTGCATGCAACAATAATTCGGTTGAATGAACGATTTTTTACCTCCCTAATGGCTGCGTTTCATTACCTTTGCGACAGATTTAAAAATCTAAAGTACTAACCAATTAACAAGCAAATGAAACAAGCAAAACGATTCCTGTTGAGCCTGACGGCTCTACTTGCGAGTACCATAATGTACGCGCAAACGGAAATCACGGGTACCGTGGTCGATCCCTCCGGCGAGGGAGTCATCGGTGCTACAGTGAAGGAGAAAGGCACGTCGAACGGTACGGCGACCGATTTAGACGGCAACTTCAAGTTGAAGGTGGAAGCCGGCAAGACGCTGGTCATCACCTACATTGGCTATCAGCCCCAAGAGGTGCCAGCCGCCAATGGCATGAAGGTGACCATGGTCGACGACTCGCAGACGCTGAACGAGGTAGTGGTGACCGGCTATACCACCCAGCGCAAGGCCGACCTGACGGGTGCCGTCTCGACCGTCAGCATCTCAGAGATGGCCAAGCAGAACGAGAACAACCCGATGAAGGCCCTTCAGGGCCGTGTGCCGGGCATGAACA
>DETM01000056.1:19587-53544 GCA_002361655.1 Prevotella sp. UBA3288
TGAACATCCAGGCCGACGGTAACCCGTCGGGTGCTGCCACGGTTCGTATCCGTGGTGTGGGAACGCTCAACGACAACGACCCCCTCTACATCATTGACGGTGTGCCCACCAAGTCGGGTATGCACGAACTGAACGGCAACGACATCGAGAGCATCCAGGTGCTTAAGGATGCCGCCTCGGCTTCTATCTATGGTTCGCGTGCTGCCAATGGTGTGATCATCATCACCACTAAAAGGGGCAAGGACGGACAGGTGAAGGTGAACCTCGATGCCAGCATCGCCGCTTCGATGTATGCCCACCGGATGAAGGTGCTCAACGCCGAGGAGTGGGGCCGCGCTTTCTGGCAGGCCAATGTCAACGACGGTGTCAACCCGAACAACAACACGCTGGGCTATCATTTCGACTGGGGCTACGACCAGAACGGCACGCCCATTCTGAACAAGGTGACCATGCAGAAGTATCTGGACGATGCCAACACCATCCCGGCATCCGACACCGACTGGTTTGACGAGACCACCCGCACCGGTGTCATCCAGAACTATAATGTCAGCGTCAGCAACGGCTCGGAGCGCGGCTCGGCCTATCTCTCGCTGGGCTACTATAAGAATCTGGGCATCATCAAGGAGACCGACTTCGAGCGTTTCTCCGTCCGTATGAATGCCGATTACAAACTGTTTGGCGACGTGCTGACCATCGGCGAGCACTTCACGCTGAACCGCACGTCGGAAGTCGGTGCCCCCGGCGGATTCATCGGCAACGTGCTGCAGTACAACCCCTCATTTCCTATTTATAATACTAAAGGCGAGTTTGCCAACCTCACCGGCAGTTACTCTGACCGTGAGAACCCTGTTGAGGTGCTGGAGCGCAACAAGGACAACCGCTACACCTACTGGCGCACCTTCGGCGATGTGTTCATCAGTCTGCAGCCCATCAAGAACCTGACGCTGAAGACCACCTTCGGTATTGACTATTCGCAGAAGAAGCAGCGTTTCTTCACGTATCCCATCAAGAACGGCAACGTGGCCAACAGCGACAATGCCGTGGAGGCCAAGCAGGAGCACTGGATGAAGTGGATGTGGAACGCCATCGCCACCTACAATCTCGAGATCGGCAAACATCGTGGCGACGCCCTGGTGGGTATGGAGTTGAACCGTCAGGACAACGAGTATTTCTCCGGTATGCGCTACGGCTATGCCGTGCTGACCCCCGACTACATGTGGCCCGATGCAGGTTCCGGCCAGCAGAAGGCCTTCGGCTCGGGCGACGGTTTCTCGCTGGTGTCCTTCTTCGGCAAGTTGAACTACACCTACAACGACCGCTATCTGGCCAGCCTCACCGTTCGTCATGACGGTTCGAGCCGTTTCGGCCAGAACAACAAATACGGTACCTTCCCCTCTGTCAGTGCCGGCTGGCGCATCTCTGAGGAGAAATTCATGGAGCCGACCCGCGGGTGGCTCGACAATCTGAAGTTGCGTGCCTCGTGGGGACAGACCGGTAACCAGGAGATCTCCAACATCGCCCGTTACACCATCTATAAGGCCAACTATGGCGAGGCTGGTTTCGGCGGTCAGAGTTACGGCACCAGTTACGACATCCAGGGTAGCAACGGCGGTCGTACCCTCGATTCTGGCTTCAAGCGCGACCAGATAGGCAACGACGACATCAAGTGGGAGACCACCACACAGACCAACATCGGCCTGGACTTCGGGCTGCTGGGCAATGCCCTCTACGGCAGTTTCGAGTGGTACTTCAAGAAGACCAAGGACATTCTGGTCTATATGCCGGGCATCGGCATCATGGGCGAAGGCAGTTCGAAGTGGATCAATGCCGGCGAGGTAGAGAACAAGGGTATCGAGTTCAACATGGGCTATCGCGGTTCAAAGGGCGACTTCAGTTACGACCTGGCAGCCAACATCAGCACCAACCGCAACAAGGTGACCAAACTGCCTGAGACGATTGCCTCGAAGGGTACCTTTGGCGGCAGCGGCGTGAAGAGCGTCGTCGGCCACCCCATCAACTCGTATGTCGGATATGTCTACGACGGCATCTTCAAGAGCCAGGAAGAGGTGGACAACCATGCCACCCAGGAGGGAGCCGCCGTGGGCCGTATGCGTTTCAAAGACATCTCCGGACCTGACGGCCGTCCCGACGGCATCATCAACGAGGCCGACCAGGACTGGATCTACGATCCGACACCCGACTTCACCTATGGCCTGAATGTCTACCTGCAGTACAAGGACTTCGACTTCACCATGTTCTGGCAGGGCGTGCAGGGTGTCGATGCACTGACCACCGTCAAGCCCGGCGACGACACCAATGGCGGCTACAAGGTGCAGACCGACCTGTGGGCAGGTGTCAACGTGGCCTATCTGAACAAGGGCGACCGTGTGCTCGATGCCTGGACCCCCAACAACCAGGGCTCTAACATCCCGGCCCTCTCGCTCTACGACAACAACAACGAGAAGCGTTTCTCGTCCTACTATGTCGAAAACGGCTCTTACCTAAAACTGCGCACCATCCAGTTCGGCTACAACCTGCCGAAGGCACTGACCGAGAAACTCCACATGTCGAAGATCCGCACATACATTTCGGCACAGAACCTGCTGACCATCAAGAGCAGCAAGTTCACCGGCGTAGACCCCGAGAACGCCCTCTTTGGCTATCCTATCCCTCTCAACGTGACCTTCGGACTCAACGTATCGTTCTAAATGAAGAATGAAGAATTTGCTACCGCATTCCAAATTCTATACCATAATAAATATATAAAGCAATGAAAAAGATTCAATATAACAACAACGGAAAGAGGAGTCTGAACATGACGATGAAGTTACTCGGCGCAGCATTCTTCATGCTCTATGCTTCAATCTTCTTTTCCTCCTGCTCCGATTTCCTCGACGAGCAGAAGCCTCAGGGAACATTATCCGACATTGAGGTGACCAACCCCGACAAGGTGGACAATCTGGTCATTTCGGCCTATGCCGTATTCACCACGGCCGAGGACATCAACTCGTCGTTCTCGATGTGGAACTTCGACGTGCGCAGCGACGATGCCTATAAAGGCGGCTCGTCGACCAACGACGGCGACGTGTTCCACCAACTGGAAGTGGAGAAAGGCGTGCTGACCACCAACTGGAACATCAACGACATGTGGGTCCGTCTGTACAATGCCCTGTCGCGTGTCAACACGGCCATCGCCGTCATAGAGCAGTGCGACGACTCTTATTCGCTCAAGGCCCAACGCATGGCTGAGATGAAGTTTCTCCGTGCCTACGGCCATTTCCTGCTGAAGCGGTTGTATAAGAACATCCCCTTTGTCGTCAACCCCAACATGACGGAAGAAGAGTACAACACGCTCTCCAATCGCGAATACTCCAACGACGAGGGATGGGCGCTGATTGCCAAGGAACTGGAAGAGGCCTATGCCAATCTGCCTGTGACACAGGCCGACAAGGGACGTCCCACGAAGGCTGCCTGTGCTGCTTTCCTGGCCAAGGTCTACCTCTACAAGGCTTATCGGCAGGATGATGCCAACAGCAATCAGGTGACGGCCATCAACCAGGACGATCTGAAGAAAGTCGTCGAATACACCGACCCCGCCATATTCAATGCCGGTGGCTATGCCCTCGAGAGCGACTTCCACAACAACTTCCGTCCCGAGAAGGAGTATGAGAACGGTGCCGAGTCGATATGGGCCATCCAGTATTCTATCAACGATGGTTCTACCTACGGCAACCTCAACTGGAGTTATGGACTCATCGTGCCCAACATTCCCGACGTGACCGATGGCGGCTGCGATTTCTACAAACCCACGCAGAACCTGGTGAACGCCTTCAAGACCGGACTCGACGGACTGCCCATGGCCAACTGCAACGATGCCAACTACGACATGACCGTCGACAATGCCGACCCCCGTCTGTTCCTCACTGTCGGCATCACCGGACTACCCTATATGTTCAACAAGAAGTACATCATGGATCATTCGTCGGCATGGAGCCGTTCGGGCGGCATCTACGGCTACTACGTCACCCTGAAGCATAATGTCGACCCCGACCTCATCGGCACATACCTCATTCACGGCTCTTATTGGGCCAGCCCCATGAACCGCATCGTGTTCCGCTATGCCGATGTGCTGCTGATGCGTGCCGAGGCACAGGCTCAACTGGGCAACACGGCTGAAGCCATTCAGTTGGTCAACCAGATTCGTAGCCGTGCCGCTGGAAGCACACAGATGATTGCCGACTACGAAAACCGTTACGGCGTGCATCTCTACTGTAAGAATTACGCCGGCGCTTATTCGAAGGACGAAGCCCTTCGGATCGTAAAGACCGAGCGCCGTCTGGAACTGGCCATGGAGAGCGAGCGTTTCTTCGACCTGGTACGCTGGGGCGACGCGGCATCGGTCATCACCGCTTATGTGACGAAAGAGAAAGAGCGTGTCTCCTTCCTCGGCGAAGCCCAGTTTACTCAGAACCGTGACGAGTATCTCCCCATCCCTCATGAGCAGATCTCCTCATCTAACGGCCACTATGTACAGAACATCAACTGGTAAAAGATTGAACTTTGAACTTTGAACATTGAAGATTATGAAAACAATATTATATTCAGCATTCGCGTTCTTTTTCTCGGTCACGGCTTTCATGGCCTGCTCGAGCGACAACGTAAGCGACCTCGCCCTGTCGGGCGACTGCATGGTAGAGTCGTTCGAACTGAACGATACTTATCGGGGGGTGATCGACCTCTCTAAGCGTACGATTAAGGTGAAAGTGCCTGTCGACTTCTCCGGCAAGCAGCAGATGAAGATTACGAAGATGCAGATTTCCAGTGGTGCTCAGGCAAACATGTCTGTGGGAAGCGTGGCAGACTTCTCTGCCTCGCAGACACTCCATGTGACCAATGGCGACCTCTTCCTCGACTGGGCTGTCAATGTCAAAAACGATGAGGCTCGCATCACATCATTCATCATCAACGACACTTATAAGGCCACCATCAACGAAGAAGAGCACACCATCACGGCTTCGCTGCCCGCTTCTGTCGACGTGACGAAGATTGTGCCTACTATCACGGTCACTGAAGATGCCATTCTGTCGCCTAAGGGGGGTGTCACCACCGACTTCACCAACCCCGTGACCTATACCGTCACTGACAATACTGCCACTGCCACCTATACCGTGACACTGCAGACTATCAACGCACCGAAGGCCATCTTCCTCGGCAGCAGCAATGCCACCAAGATGGAAGAACTGGTAGGCGAGGAACTGGAAGCCTGCAAGTGGATGCTCGCCAATGTCGAGAAGTCTGTCTTCGTATCGTGGGGAGACATGGCCAATATGGATCTATCTGAGTGCGAGGTCATCTTCTGGCACTGGCAGCACCAGCCGTCAGAGACGCTGTCCGACTTTGAGAGCGGAGCCACATCGGCTGCCATGGCCTATCGCGGCAAACTGCAGGACTACTACAACCGCGGAGGCGCCTTCGTCCTCGGTCGTGCAGCAGTGAACTATGCTGCATCGCTCGGTGCTGTGAAGGATGCCCTCTGTGCCAACAACTGCTGGGGTGCCAACGACGATGGCGGCGATGTCATCAATGCCGGTGGCGAATGGAGTTTCCTGCCCAACGACACTTCGCATCCTGTATGGCAGAACCTAGTTGGCGGCAACGAGAAGATTATCACCACCGATGCCGGCTACAAGATTTCCAACTGTGTGTCGCAGTGGGGCAGTTGGAGTTTCAGCGGCTTTGCCGACTGGGAGGCCAAGACCGGCTGCCGTGCCCTGGGTCATGGCGGCGATGGTGCTGTGGTCGTCTGGGAGGCTCCTGCTGCCGACGGCACCTTCGGCAAGGGAGGCATCATCTGCTTCGGTTCGGGCTGCTACGACTGGTATTCGCCCAACCCCTACGAGTCTCACTATCACGACAACGTGGGTATTATGACTGGCAATGCCATCAAGTATGTTACGGGAAAGTGAACATTGAACATTGAACATTAAAAATAGATAATTATGAAAACAATAATATATTCTGTATTCGCAGTCATGCTGTCAGCCACCGCGCTGACGGCATGCAGCGACGACAAGTTCGACGGCGATGCACCCAAGGATTGGGCTGGGACGACCTATCTGTTTACACCTACCGACGAGGCTGGCTTCAGAACCTATTATACCCCGACACTTGGACGCTGTGGCGACCCCATGCCTTTCTACGACAAGAAAGCAGGCGACTTCAAGGTGCTCTATCTGCAGGAGTATGAAAAGAACGCTGTCTACCGCTTCCACCCCATCTGGGCCGTGAGCACCACCGATGGCTGCAACTACGCTTCTCTGGGCGAGGTGCTGCCTACTGCCAACAACGACTATGCCCAGGATGCGGCGCTAGGTACCGGCTGTGCATACTATAGCGACAAAGACGGTCTCTACTACATCTACTACACCGGCCACAACGGCAACTGCCAGAACCGCGAGGTAGTGCTGCGAGCCACCTCTACCGACTTCAAGACCTGGACCAAGGATATCGCCTGGTCGATGAAAGGTACCGACTACGGCTATTCTGCCAACGACTTCCGCGACCCGCAAATCTTCGAAGCCGACGGCACGTATCACATGATCATCGCCACCTATCCCGCTTGGGGCGGCGATCCTGTCTTCGCCGAGTTCAAGTCGGGCGATCTGAGAAACTGGGAGCATGTGGGCAGTTTCAAGATGATCTGGGACCGTATGTTGGAGTGTCCCGATGTGTTCAAGATGGGCAACTACTGGTATCTTGTCTACAGCGAGAGTTTCAAGAGGTCGTGGAGCCGCAAGGTGAAGTATATGATGGCTGACTCGTGGGAGAACCTGAAGAAGTGTTTTGACGACCCGGGGGCCAACTGGCCGAAGGACGGCAAGGAGGGAGTGCTCGACAGCCGCGCCTTCTATGCCGGCAAGACCGCCTCTGACGGCAACGACCGCTACATCTGGGGATGGTGTCCCTTCCGCTCGGGTGCCGACATTCACGAGAAGAATATCAGTGTAGGAGCAGGCGACGGCAACGAGCCTAACTGGTCGGGAGCCCTCGTGTGCCACAAGATCATACAACATACCGACGGCACGCTGACCCTCGGCGCCGTGCCAGCCATGGCTGCCAAGTACAACCAGCCGCTTGAGACCAAGGTGATGCAGAGCAACGGCTATACCGACGGTACGCTGAAGGGCGACGGTGCTTACGTGCTCTACAGCCGTCTGGGCAACTGCAACCATATCTCGTTCACCGTCAAAACCTCAAACAACTGGGATAAGTTTGGCATCTCTGTTGTTCGTGCTACCGATTCGAAGAAGTACTACACAATGGTGGTCAACCCTGAGGACGAGAACCACCGTAAGGTGAACTTCGAGCAGGAGGGCGAGGATGGCAAAGGCTTCATCGAGGCCATCGACGGCTATTGGTTCGAGCGTCCGCAGGACAATGTCTATCATGTCGACATCTATACCGACAACTCTGTTCTGGTGATGTACATCAACGATGTCTGCGCCTATACCCAGCGTATCTATGGCATCCAGAAGAACTGCTGGAGCATCAACAACTATGGCGGGTCGGTGACAATCAGCGATGTGAAGGTGACACAGTATTAGTACTAACCCGAAGACGGAAATGAAAAGAATCTTATTGACTATTTTGGCAGTGGTGACGGCAGGCCTGGCGATGGCTCAGGCACCGTTGCTGCTCGGCAAAAACCATGCCATGAAGCGTGTGGGAGTGGAAGACCGCTACCTGCTGCTGCCTGTGCAGGAGCGAGAGGAGTATGCGGCCATCAAGGTGCTGGCCAACAACCAGCAGGTGCAGGCGCTGAACGTGAAACTGGCCGTCGACCATGTGGACTACTACGTGCCGCTGGACATCGAGCGCTTCGGGGCTGGTGAGTTGCTGCTCGACATCTTCTTCCACGGCGACCGCCGCTTCACGGGGGCTATGAAGGACTTCCTCTGCTGGAAGGAGATGAAGCAGAGCAACACTTTCGACACGAAAAACCGCGAGAAATACCGTCCCGTGTATCACCACACGCCAGTCTATGGCTGGATGAACGATCCCAATGGTATGTTCTATAAGGATGGTGTCTATCACCTCTTCTATCAGTGGAACCCCTACGGCTCGCAGTGGGAGAACATGACATGGGGACACTCCACCTCGCGTGACCTGATCCACTGGACGGCTCAGCCCACGGCCATCGAGGCTGATGCACTGGGCACCATCTTCAGCGGTTCGTGTGTGGTGGACAAGCAGCAAGACCGGGTGGTGGCTTTCTACACCTCTGCAGGACAGAGCCAGACACAGTCGATGGCCGTGTCGAAAGATGGCGGCAAGACCTTCGAGAAGTTCAGCGGCAACCCCGTGCTGGTGAGCACCGAAGAGGACTTCCGCGATCCGAAGGTGATGTGGAACGACGAGGTGAAGCGCTGGATCATGGTGCTGGCTGTCGGTCAGGAGATGCACTTCTATTCGTCGGCCAATCTGAAGGACTGGAAGTATGAGAGTGCTTTCGGCAAGGAGTACGGCTGTCATGACGGTGTGTGGGAGTGTCCCGACCTGATGAAACTGCCGGTGCGCGGCACCGACAAGCAGAAGTGGATGCTCATCTGCAATATCAACCCCGGCGGTCCCTTCGGCGGATCGGCAACGCAGTACTTCATCGGCGACTTCGACGGTCATAAGTTTACCTGCGACCACAAAGACACCCGCTGGATGGACTATGGCAAGGACCACTATGCCACCGTCACCTTCGACAATGCGCCGGAAGGCCGACGCATCGCCCTGGCCTGGATGTCGAACTGGCAGTATGCCAATCAGGTGCCCACAAAACAGTATCGTTCGGCCAACTCGGTGCCTCGCGACCTGGACCTCTTCGAATACAACGGACAGACCTACTGTGGCGTCACACCGTCGAAGGAACTGCTGTCGTTGCGGGGCAAGGTAGTGAAGACGCTGCCGCAGGCCGGTGAGATTGTTGTCGACCTGAAAGGCTCGACGGAGATCACGCTGTCGAACGCACTGGGTGAGCAGGTGGTGATGGTCTATGATGCTTCGAAGCGCACCTTCTCGATGGATCGCACCCGCACCTATGCCAGTTTCAGCGAGGCCTTCCCCTGTGTCACCACCAGTCCCGTCTATGGTGACATCAGTCAGTTGCGCATTTTCATCGACCGCTGCTCTATCGAGGCTTTCGATGCTGAGGGCCGTATGGCGATGACCAATCTGGTGTTCCCCTCGGAGCCTTATAATAATATAAAGGTAAAGGGAGGCAAAGTGACCATGTACCAAATTGAGAATTGAGAATTGTGAATTGAGAATTATGGCAAAGACAAGTAAATTTGCAATTATATCGGTGATGCTCTGCTTCTTCTGCATGGGCTTCGTCGACCTGGTAGGCATCGCCTCCAACTACGTGAAGGAAGATCTGGGTCTGACAGACTCGGTAGCCAACGTGTTCCCGTCATTGGTATTCTTCTGGTTCCTCATCTTCAGTGTGCCGACGGGCATGCTCATGAACAAGATTGGCCGCAAGAAGACGGTGCTGCTGTCGCTGGTGGTAACAGTGCTGGCCCTGATGCTGCCGCTCTTCGGCGAGAACTTCGCCATCATGCTCTGCGCCTTCTCGCTGCTGGGCATTGGCAACGCACTGATGCAGACCTCGCTCAACCCGCTGGTATCGACGGTGATGGGTGGCGGCAACCTGGCATCGACACTCACCTTCGGACAGTTCATCAAAGCCATCGCCTCGTTCTCGGCACCTTATCTGGCCACATGGGGCGCCACGCAGGTCATTCCCGAGTTTGGCCTCAACTGGCGTGTGCTGTTCGCCATCTTCTTTGTGGTGGGCACGCTGTCAACACTATGGCTGGCCGTGACTCCTATCGAAGAACAGCCCATCGAGGGCCGTCCCTCCACCTTCGTCGAGTGCTTCAAGTTGCTGGGCACGCCCATCGTGCTGCTGTCGTTCTTCGGCATCATGTGTCATGTCGGCATCGACGTGGGCACAAACACCACGGCACCGAAAATCCTGATGGAACGGTTGCAGATGTCACTCAACGATGCGGCCTTCGCCACCTCGCTCTACTTCATCTTCCGTACCATCGGCTGTCTGACGGGCTCGTTCTTCCTGCGAGTGCTGAAGATGCGCACTTTCTTCATCATCTCTGTCGTGATGATGGCACTGTCCATGCTGTTGCTCTTCGTCGGCACTGACAAGTGGGAACTCTATCTGGCTATCGCACTGGTCGGCTATGGCAACTCGAACGTGTTCTCCATGTGTTTCGCCACAGCACTGCAGTCGATGCCGGAAAAGCAGAACGAGGTGTCGGGTCTGATGATCATGGGACTCTTCGGCGGCACCATCTTCCCGCTGCTCATGGGCTTTGCCAGCGATGGTTTCGGACAGGCCGGTGCCGTACTCGTCATGGCCGTCGGCGTACTCTACCTCTTCACATATATCAAACAACTAAAAACCGAATAACAAGATATGGAACAAAAGAGATTTGTTGTAGGACTCGGAGAAGTCCTGTGGGACGTGCTGCCCGAAGGTAAGAAACTGGGAGGTGCACCCGCCAACTTTGCCTATCATGCAGGCCAGTTTCTGGGCTCTGACAATACAATAGCCATCAGTGCGCTGGGCGAGGACAAACTGGCCGACGAGACCATTGACGCCCTGCGTGAACACAACCTGAACGACCTGCTGCCACGGGTGCCCTATCCGACGGGTACGGTACAGGTGACCCTCGACGAGCAGGGCATACCTACCTATGACATCAAAGAGAACGTGGCGTGGGACAATATTCCTTTCGATGAGGATATTCGGCAGATCGCCCTCAACTGCCGTGCTGTGTGCTTCGGTTCGCTGGCTCAGCGCAACGTGGTTTCGAGAGAGACCATTCATAAGTTCTTGGACGCCACGCCTGCCGACTGCATGAAGATTTTCGATATCAACCTCCGCCAACAGTTCTATACCAAGGAGATTATACAGCAGTCGCTACAGCGGTGCAACATCCTGAAGATCAACGACGAGGAACTGGTGCTCATCGGCCGTATGTTCGGTTATCCCGGTTTGGATATCGAGAACAAATGCTGGCTCATCCTCGGCAAGTACAATCTTGACATGCTCGTGCTCACCTGTGGCACCAATGGCTCTTATGTGTTCACCCCCGGTCAGATGTCGTTCCAAGAGACACCCAAGGTGAAGGTGGCTGACACCGTCGGAGCCGGCGACTCCTTCACTGGCTCGTTCTGCGCCGCCATCCTCAACGGCAAGCCCATGACGGAGGCCCATCGCATCGCTGTCGAAGTGAGCGCCTATGTCTGCACCCAGAACGGTGCCATGCCCAACTATCCCCGGGAGTTAACTGAAAAGGTGAAAAATTGAAAAGGTGAAAAATTGAAAAGGTGGAAAATTGAAAAGTTGGAAAATAAAAAAAAAAAGGCTGCGCCCACAATGTTGAGCGCAGCCCTTTTTAAACTTTTAAACCTTTAAACTTTTTACAGCACGTCTATCTGACGGCTCACCTTGACTTTCTCCTCGACAATCTTCGGCAGTTCGACGGTCAGCACACCATGCTCCACCTTGGCCTTGATGTCCTCCTTCTTCACGTCGTCAGGCAACAGCAGCGTCTGCTCATACTTCGAGTACGAGAACTCACGGCGCAGATAGCGCGTCGACTTGTCCTCTTCCTTTTGCTCCTGCTTGCTCTCCATCTTGATAATCAGGTTGCCCTCGTCGTTGATGTGCACGTTGAAGTCCTCCTTCTTCATGCCCGGAGCAGCCAACTCTACGATGTAGGCTTTGTCGTTCTCTTTTACGTTGATGGCCGGTGCGGTGGCATTGGCCTTCGGCATAAACTCGGTGTCAAAGAAATCGTTGAAAACACTGGGCAGCCATGCTGCGTTACGTCTCATCATTGGTGTCATAATTTTGTCCTCCTAATTATTTAGTTGTTATTATACTTATTTTGTTTATTCGCTCTTGAGTTCCTTGCGGTGCTCAACTATAAAGATGCAATAACAGTGCCAATCCGTAAATTACGGTCAAAATGGCAGCAATGGCAGACAATTTGTCGCAAACCGCTATCTTCAAGCCAATCTGTTTGGCCGTATCAGATAAATAATGTATCTTTGCAACATCTACTGACAACAAACCAATAACAACTATAGCAAAGATGATGAAAAAAACAAGCATTCTGCTGCGCCTGGCACTGCTGATGGTCCTGCTGACGGCAGGCAACGGGAGAGCATGGGCTCAGACCACCACTGTACTGACCGAGAATTTCTCGGGAGCAACAAACATTTTCGGTGTCACTGCCACAGGACTGGCCGAAGGTTCCGCCACCATCTACGACAGCGGCCTGACAGGCTTCGACAAGGTGCTCGCCGTCTGTAAAGCAACGGCTGAGGCCACTGTCAAGGGGACCGATGGCCGCGCCGTCGACTTCAGCGCAAGCACGCTCACCGCAGAGTGGGATGCCTTCCACGGATGGCTTGGCAGCGAACTGACCACCAAGGTGGCACTCGTCAACAGCGACGGTCAGGAACTGGCCTCCTACACCTACAACTGCAACAAATGCCAAATCACCGATGTCACCATCGGAGGCAACACCGTCGCCGCATTCCAACCCTTCGCCCTGCAGAGCAAATACCAGGCCTCGCAGGGAGCCAACGGCTGGCAGGGCGGCAGCAAGGGACAGAAATATGTGGCTACGGCAGGATGGAACCCCCACGTCGCCATCAACATGACGGCCCTCGGCGGGGTGGAGATGAACTTCACCCTCAACGGCACTACGACGACGATGCTCGGTTCACTCGGCACGCTGAAAAAAGACGTAGCCAAGATGACCATTGTCAGCAACGTCAACAACACCGACCGCTGCTATGCCATCGACAATATCAAGGTGAGCACAGAGCCCTTCGAACTGGACCCTGACTACGTGGAGGGCATTGCCAACATCACCATCACCGGTGCCGACAAGATGACCTTCGGTCCGTCGACGGCTGAGGCGTTCAGCAACCCCTACACCGTCACCATCGTGGGCACCGACGGCACAACCATCACCGAGAACAACCTGAACAAGAAGGTGACCGACTTCAAGGTGGTGTGGGACATCGAGGGATTCAAGACCCAGAACGACACCCAGGGCCAGTATTGTGACTCCTATGGCGCCTTCGCCGTCAACAATGCCGGTCAGGTGGGCACCACCTTCGACCTGCGCGATGTTCCGATGAACTTCTTCGGCAAGATGACGGCCACCGTCACCTACAACGGCAAGACCGTCAAGGCCGAGAAATATGTCGTCGCCCTTGGCAACCTCAGCAAAGGTGCCAACCAGATTCTGCCCTTGGCCGGCTACCCCGCCGAACTCAACGACTATCCGGCAGCCCTCAATGGTTATAAGATCACCGGCGAGACCTACGGTAATGGCAACGACCTGATCATCGGTGGCTGGTGTGTGGCCGGCAGCGACTCGCACAACGGCGTCCTTCAGACTGATGCCGATGGCACGAAATTCGTTCGACTGACGGCTGCAACAGCCAAGAAGTCGCATGTCATGACGCAGAAGATAGAGTCGCCCTCCGGTCAGATCATCTTCGAGAACCGTCTGCGCTTCAACAGTGCCGGTGCCGTGGTGACGCTCACCAGCGGCTACCCCTTCTGGTCGAGTGCCAGCAGTTACTCTTGTCCTATAACGCTCACTTTCGACGGCAGCAAGATCAAACTCAACGGCAAAACCCTGGCCAATGGCGACAACGACGCAGTGTTCACAACCGCCACATGGTATGACGTGGTGCTCTCCGCCGACAAGAGCAGCGAGTGCTGCTACGCCATGGTCTACGACACCAAGGGCAACCTGCTCGCCCAGAGCGGCGTGGTGGCATGGGCCGAGACCTCCAGCCCCACCTTCTTCAGCATCGGCATGAGCAATAACAATACGGGGTCGGTGGACTTCGCCACCTACGAGGCCTTCCTGCCTACAGCCATGACCGACAGTTACACGCTGACGGCCGACAAGACCACCCTCTCCATTCCCAACAAGGAGTCGGCCACGCTGACAGCCACGCTGACCGACCAGAACGGCTATGCCATCACCGGACAGGCCACCTGGACCGTCGTTGAGGAGGACATGCAGCAGAGCATCATCATCACCCCCGACGCCACCGACTCCCACAAGGCTACGGTGACCCTGACCGAGACCGCCGAGGCCGGCACCGCCACCATTCAGGTCAGCATCGGCGGCAGCACCAAGACCATCGAACTGAGCCTCACCTCGTCGGCCGAGAGCGTCAAGTTCACCCAAAGCACCACCAGCATCACCATCCCCATGGATGCTGACGCCACGGCAACGGCCACCTTCGCTGCCATCATCATCGACGGCGATGGCAACGACATCCACAGCACCGTCACATTGGCGGCCTACGACAAAGACAACACTGTGCCCGTCGGTTCTCCCGACGGGGCCATCCACTTCGATGCTGCCACTGGTGTGCTCACCGTCAAAGCCACGGCATCGCCCACCGTGCTCACCATCCGGGCCACAGGCCTTAACTCGAAGAATGAGACACTGACGAAAGCCGTCAAGGTGAACATCCACGGCATGAAATTCGACTTCGGTCCTACCGACGATGCAGCCATCGCCGAAGGCTTCACACCCGTCGGACCGTCGACAGCCTACTCGGCCACCAACGGCTACGGCATCAAGAGCGGCACAGCCGTCGCCGGCACTGTGGGTGGCGGTTCACCCGCCACCGCCACCAATGACTATCTCCAGGGAGCCATCGAGTTTGACTTCAAGGTGACGAAAGGCGACTTCTACACCGTCGAGATCACCTACCAGGGCATACTCACCACAGGCTATATCAACAGCGACCTGGCAGGCTATCAACTGGGCAACCACACCTCGCTCTCCACCGACACCTACACCATCCCCGCTACCGTCGACATCGTCGACCTCCACATCGCCAATGCCGATGCTACCCACGTGGCACAGATTGCACAGGTCACCGTCACCAAGGAACCCAAGCGCCAGAAGCGCGGCAAGCGCGTCGTCCACCACATCGGCGACTCCACATCGGCCAACAGCGGCTCCTGGGCCTACCGCCTGGCGGGTATGTCAACCACCTATCCCGAACTGTTCAGCCTGTGCGCCTTCCAAAACAATGGTCGCGGCGGCCGTAACCTTAGCACCTACTATATGCAGGGCCATCTCTACAATGTGCTGCGCGACATCTATCCTGACGATATCGTCATGCTTGGCAACAACGGCACCAACGGCATGGGCAACTCCTTCGAGGCCGACATGAACTACTACCTCGATGCAGCCGAGGCTCTCGGAGCCAAAGTCATCATCAACTCGTACACACCCCACGGAGCCGTCTCCAACTACGCCGGAGGCTATAACTCCGCCACCGCCACCTTCAACTCCTACCGCAAGGACAGTTACGAGACCATCGTCCGCAAGGTGGCACAGCAGCGTGAGAACAACGACGACAACTACCTCGGCTTCGTGGAGATCGGCCGCAATGCCGATGCCATCTTCAACGCCTATGCCCGCGACTATGCCGCCAACGGCTACGCCAACGCCAATGCCGCCGCACAGGCCATCATCACCTGCTTCACCGACCACAACCACTACAGCAACGGCACCCTGGCCTGCGACCTGATGCTCAACGGCTACAAGACCACCGACGCGAAAGGCATCGTCCAGCAGTTGGTCGACATCCTGAAGAGTGAGACCACAGCCATCGCCGCCACTGTGGGGGGCGGTTCACCCGCCACCGCCAGCGAGGCCCTCTACTCCCTCTCCGGCCAGCGCGTCAACGGCACACCACGCCCCGGCATCTACGTCAAGGACGGACGCAAAATTGTGATCAAATAAAACAGAAAACATTTGAAATGCTGCCGCCAGTCAATCCGCTGGCGGCAGCATTTCTCATTCTTCATTTCTCATTCTTCATTTCTCATTCTTCATTCCTCATTCTTCATTCCTTATTCTTCATTCCTTATTCTTCGTTCTTCATCCGGTCGTAGTAATCGGCCGCAGCGGTAAAGAACACGTCACCGCTCGAGTTGAGCGCCGTCTCAACACTATCCTGCACCACGCCGATGATGAAGCCTACAGCCACAGCCTGCATGGCCACGTCGTTGCCGATGTTGAAAAACGAACAGGCCATGGGCACCAGCAACAGCGAACCGCCGGCCACACCCGAGGTGCCACAAGCACCCAGCGTAGCAATGCCACACAACAGGAGGGCCGAGGCGAACGTCACCTCCACGCCTACAGTGTGGGCAACGGCCAGCGTCATCACCGTGATGGTCACGGCAGCACCGTTCATATTGATCGTTGCGCCCAGCGGAATACTCACCGAGTAGAAGTCCTCGTCCAGACCAAGTTTCTTACACAGGTTCATGTTCACGGGGATATTCGCAGCCGACGAGCGAGTGAAGAAAGCCTGCAGACCACTTTCCTTCAGACACGTGAACAGCAGCGGATAGGGATTGCGCCGAAGCATGACATAAAAGATGAGCGGATTGAATATCAGCGTATTGGCCATCATGCACCCCACGAGCAGCAACAACAGGTGACTGTAGGTGGTGAACACCTCCAGTCCACTCTCAGATACCGACCTAAACACCAGACCCATGATGCCAAACGGTGCAAACTGAATAACCCATTTCACCGTCAGCGTGACGACCTCCGAGAAATCCTGCACCACGCCGACCGTACGCTCACCGGCTTTCATCTTCAGCGCAAAGCCTATCAGGACAGACCAGAACAAGATGCCTACATAGTTGGCCTGCGACACCGACATCAGTGGGTTGCTGACCATATTGGTGAGCAGGTTGGTGAACACATCGGTCAGTCCACCCGGGGCTGCACCGTCCGCAACGTCGCCCAACTGCAGCGTAACCGGAAACAACATACTGCCCCCTACGGCACACAGCGCGGCAATGAACGTGCTGACCATGTATTGCGAGACAACCACGCGGAAACGACTTCCCAGTCCGCCGCCGGCCTTGGCGATGCTGGCAGTCACCAGCACGGCCACCAGCACGGGAGCGATGGCCTTCAATGCACTGACGAAAACGGTGCCAAGTACACCTATGCCCGTCCACTGTGGCACGACGAGTCCGAGAACGGCTCCGATGACAAGACCGACAACTATGCGGAGTACAATACTTGTCTGACTCCATCTGCTGATAAGATTGCTCAATCTCATATTTCTTAATCCTCTTTACTGTCGCCCACGTTCTGTGTGTCAGCGTCAGTATAGTCTCTCACGCTATATAAGCCGCTGCCTGCCAGCAACGGCTGGGCTACAGGCATGGCAACGGTCTCTGTAGCAGGCTTCTGGTAAGTTTGTTTTTTCATTTGATTAATGATGTTCCTAATTTGATATTAATAGTATATCGCGTACCCTTTACCCAGTTCACATCTAAAGGAATGATGGCCTGTGTTGTCGTCTGACCTTCGAAGGCATAGGTGATGTCCAGATACGTGCCCGTTGTGCCGTCGGCAGCACGCTCCTGAGGAATCAGGAAGAGGCAGTTGCTGGAGAGGGCCTGAGGCGTTGTCGTGATTGTGATGCTGCTGTTGGTCAGCGTGTAGTAGGATGATCCTGTCACATTGCTCCATGCTCCCGTACCAAAATTGTACCGACCCGTGTTGTTCACATTACGCAGCACGATGCTACTGACGGTGAGTGTCTTACCGCCAAGATTCGTATTCAGCGTATTCGTCATCTGCACATAAAATTGCAAGGCGGCACAGGCATGGTCGAAGGTGAGGGGCACCTTGCCATCATGGTCGCTATGAGCCACACTGTTGCCGGCCACCAGCAGGTCGTCCTGAGTCGAGGCATTCTCGGCTATGTCAAAGTTGACGTAAGGCGAACCGTTATTAGCATTGAACGTGCCGGAAGTATAAGCATAGAAAGGCACTTTCGTAGCATCAGCATCAGGATCGCTAATCGGCCATGTAGCGGGAGTGACGGTCCATCCACTGTAAGACTTTCCGATAGTATATTCAAAAGTCTCACTGTTGTAGATGGCACGCATCGAAAAGGCCTCCAGCGTAGAGGTTGTGGTAATCTCCGAGCGTGTCAGTTCACGTGCCGCAGCGGGGGCATCGGCCGTCATGAGCCGTTCGCTCACCTCCACACTGATGCGGCGAGGCTCAATGTTTGTCTGATCGTCATCCTTCGAGCAGGCCGCAAGCAGGCCGGCTGTCAGGAAAAGCGCAGATAAGAATATCTGATTGTTGTTCATCCTGTATACATTAAATATTAAACTTTTCAACTTTCTAAAATTCCATTTCGACCTCCTGCAGTCTGCCACTTACCGTCAGCGGAGTCTTTTGTGTATAGATGCCGCCCCGGCTCTCATTGTAATAGTGCACTTCCACCTGTTCACTCTCGCCCTGATAGAACACATAGAAAGGAATGCCGGGAACGCCCACGCCGCGACATTTACCCTCCACGAAGACGCCCACGCGGTCTCTGTTCTTATCCACATAGCCCTCCGTCACCCGGGGCGTCACCGTCAGATACGTATGGTTGGCATATTTCGCCGTGCCGCTCCACAGGTCGATAATCAGGTCGCTCTCCGTGCCGAGGTTCATCTCGTTCAGGAAGGTGTTCTCGTTCCTGCGCCAAAACAGTTGTCCCAGGCCGTGGCAGTAATAGGCAATGCTGAACTCCTCGGGGGTTGGCGTGGCATTGCCATAGATGTTGAGCACGAAGTAGATGGTACTGCCGCTGCCTGAACGATGGGAGAGGGCCCGGCACTCGTCGCCCACGAAGACGGCCATCACGTCGTCATCAGTGGAATAGCGCACCAACTCGTCCTGCAGACGCAGCATCACGATCATCTTGTTCTCGTAGAGCGACGGCGTGGGCGGTGTCCACTGCGGGGGCTCCTCTGTGCCTCGCATGTCGACGTCCCATGTGGGAACATCCGCTTTGACGAATACCACATCACTGTCTGTCGCACCAGTGCCAACTACATTATTATCTGTCGGCTCGTCGCTCGTCGAACAGCCCCACGCCAAGGTGAGGGCTGCTGCGAGCGTCAGGATATTGAATGTCTTTTTCATTTCACCACTTCTTTTTTACCATTATGAATAAATACACCCTTGCGGCTGGGCTTGCCGCTGAGTTTGACACCCTCGAGCGTGTACCAACTGTCGCTGCTGACATCCATCTTCACAAAATGGATAGCAGTGGGCTCTAGGGGCGAGCCGCTGACGGCATTGTTTTCGTAGACCATCACCTCGGACGTGGCAGCAATCAGGCTGCCGTCGCGCTCGATGGCGAAGGTCAGCGGAGCCTTCCTGTCGCCGGCAATGGTGAGGAAGAAGAGGGTCTCATCGTTTCCGCCGTTCTCCGCCGTCAGACTGGTCATCACCGCCTCGCCACGCTTTTCGCCGTTGCAGAAGGCCACCAGCCGGTCGCCCTCCTGCAGCGCGATGCCCTTGGCGGCAGCCACTACCGCCATGTTCGAACTGTAGTCGGCCCTCTGAGCACGGTTGGCTACGCTATTCTCGAAGAACGCGTTGCCCGGCTCGTAGTAAGGATAGTGGAACGAGACCGTATCTGCAGCGTTGCGATAGAGCATATAGCCCTCGCCGGGCTTCATATACTTCAGCGAGCCCGACCAGTAGCCGCCACCCACGGCAGGCTTGGTGTACATAGCAAATTCCTCGCGGCTCTTCACCACGTCGCCGTGTTGGGCAATGCCGGTATAGTCGGCCAGGGCCGTTGCCACCGGCAGGTTCATCATCGGCGTATAGCCTATGTTGTTCCAGCCGTGACCGACGGTCAGCGTGCGCTGGCTCTCGCCCTTGAGCGGATAGCCGGCTATCTCGACTATCACCCAGTTTTTCACATAGATGCGGTAACTGCGTTTTGGCGAGACGGTGTAGCCGGCCTTCTGGCTGTTGTTGGCCACCCACGTGCCGAGGGTAGAGTTATAGACCAGCGTAAAGTCTTCGGTATCATCAGTCACGATGTCGCCGTTCTGCCACTGGTATGGGTTCAGCATCTTGATCACGTCACGGTAGGCATCATTGTCCAAGTTCAGCGATATCCAGTTCCATCCGGGCTGCAGTTCCAGTTCCTGATAGTAGAGCGACCCTGCCGTGAGCACCACGGGGTCGGCCGCTGTGCCAATAATGGTGCTGGCCTTGAAGGTCACCGCGCGGTCAGGCTGCAGCAGCATCACCTGACCGGTCTGGTGGTGCCAGAGTTTGAAGGTCAGTGCGATGTCGCCGGTGTTGGCAGCATCGTTGAAGAGTGTCATGAAGAGGCGGCTCTGGCCCGACGTGCTATTATAGTCTATGCAGGCCACACCCATGCAGCGTCCCGTCGGGTCGAAGGCAGCCACTTTGTCGTCCGGGTCGATGACAATAGAGTTGTTGATCTTCACCTGTCCCACCAGGTTCATCGAGAAGTGTTTCAAGCCCTCGTCCACTTCCCACGTCGGCGCACTGCCGTTCTTGCGAATGGTCAGTGCCAACGGCTCGGCCAGCCCGTTCTCGTCAACCAGATAGATAATCTCGTCGTAGGTGCCCACATTCAGGTCGGCACTGACGGTAAACTGCAATGTTACAATCGTTTGCGCGGCGATGACATCGGTGGGCAGGTCGACCGTCAGCCAGCGCGGCATATTGGCGATGGTATAGGTGTGGGCGGCACCGCTGGTATTGGCGATATCCACAGTGAACAAGTCGTCGGAGTTGCTTCTGAACGGATAGAAGGTCACCGTCTTGTTCTTGCGTTCCCAGCGCAGCGGGTTGCGGTCGACGAAGAACTCCACCGTGGCGGGCGAGGCCATGTAGTTGCCGTTCACGTCGGGAATGTCGCTGACAGTGACAAAGAGGTTGCGCTTATTGATGCGGCTGTCCTGCTCGTCGATGTTCACCAGCAACTGGTTGTCGCGACCCACGAAACTGAAGTTCAGGTTGCGCAACTCCATATTGGCCTGGACGGGAGCCCCTATCTCCTGGTCGATATGCTTCAGCACGTAGTCCACCGGCTCTACAAACACGCTGTCGTGCTCCTCTTTGGGCTTGCCGTCCATGTCGAGTTTCACCACCTGGTTCAGAGCGTAGGGCCGCAGTTCGAGGTTGTTGTTCTTCTGCCGTTCCTGGCGGCTGAAGCCCATATAGACCAGCAGCCCTTTCTCGCGTCCCGTGGGACTCTTGGTGCTGTAGCGCTTCATGAGCGTTGGCGGCAGAGCCTGTGAGAAGAAACACAGTTCGTCAATGTAGCCCGTCAGCGCATTCTCGCTGTGCAGGGTCTGCACGTTGGGCCCGGTCTCGTGCCACACCATATTGCCCAGATAGAAGTCGCGCCCCGTCATGCCGCCCAGGGTGTCGGTAGATATCGACTGGGTGAGCACGTGGTCCACGTAGAAGTTGGCCACCATGTGCGAGCGGTCGACGGTGACGGCAAAGTGGTGCCACTTGCCGTCGGCCAGTCCTTTGCCCAACGAGAGGGTGCGGCCATTGGTGCGATAGATCAGTTCGTTGTGCTCGAAGCCCACGAAGAACTTGTTGTGGGCATCGTCGTCGGTGGTGCGTCCCGAGCCATTGCTCACCAGTGCTCCCTGTCCGTGTTCGTCGGTCATGAACCAGAACATGAGCGAATAGTCACGCTCATCACTGCACGACATCAGTTTATCGGCTATATGCAGGCCTTTCACCTCTTTCTCCTCCTCCCAGTCGAGGCGGAGGGCCATGCCGCGCGGCAGTGCCCAGGTGGCACCTTTCAGTTCGGCGTTGGCGCCCTGAGCCTTGTCTACGGCATAGTTGCCAGTGCCGTCGTTCATCGGCCAGTAGCCGGCCAGTCCCATCTCGTAGCCCGTCAGCAGCCGCTTGCCGTAAGTGTTGAGCAGGGCTGTCGTCATGGCACGGTTCCACAGCCGGGCCTCCAGCATCCGGCCGCTGTAACGCTGTCGCTCGCCCGTGTTCACCTCGTTGGTGCCACCAAAGATAAGCGGGCCGTAGCCGCTATAGGTCACTCTGGTCTGCGCACCGACAACGGAGTCGTTCCAGAGCAGGGCCTGACGGTTGTCGTTGTCCAGGATGAGGGCAACCTGCTGCAGTGCCCCCGTCTTGATGGGTACGCTGCTCTCAAACGAGATGCTGTCGACGACGGCGCGCAGTTTGAGGTCTTTGGTCAGCCACAGTTGCAGCGTGCTGCCGTCAGAGCCGTGCGAGAAGAGGGGCATGTCCTTGCCCGTCACGTCGGGGTTGACCATCAGGTCGATGGTCATGTTCTTGTCGGCAAAGTTGCGGCGGGCATCGGTCTCAGCATAGCCCACGCCGGTGAACTGCAACGAAGGCTCCTCTGAGAGTGCCGTCTCGTTGGTCTCCCCCACCACCTCGAAGTTGGTGGACTTCTGCAGGTAGTTGTGCTCGATGGCCTCCGAGAAGTTGAACACGATGTTGTCGCCGGCTCCGATGATGCCCTCCTTGGGGTCGGGCATGCCGAAGAGTTGGGGCCGCCGCGTGTCCTTCACACCGGTCAGCACCTTCGAGTCGCTGGTGATGAATGCATTGCCGTTGCGGCAGAAGAGGCGTGCCCGCAGGTCGTAGGCCTTCTCCATGACGGTGCCCTCGCCGAAGAAGTGGGCGATGATGTTGTCGTTCTCGTGGATCATCTCCTTGGTGCCGCTGGCGGCGCGGTAGAGCGTCGAGTCGGCATAGTAGCCGCAGAGGTTCGTCCAGTAGTCGTCGCCACGCGTGTTCTCTTTATATTGCAACTCGATGTGGTCGAAGTTGTGCTGGTTCTTGTCGAAGCCGCTGATGACCACGGGCATATACCAGCCGCGCTTCGAGTCGAAGGGCGCGTCGGTGTTCATGATCCATTTGTCGCCCGGGGTCGAGATGGTCACGGGGCCTGCCGTATGCAGGTAGTGCACGTCGAACGACACCGTCTGGTAGGTCTTCAAGTCGTTCTGCGAGATGATGCCGATGGTGAGGCCCTCATAGTCGAACTGGTCGCTGGCATAGACCTCGAGGGTCTTCTCCGTCACCTGGCCCGGCTTCACCTCTATGGAGCGCATATTGCCGGTGAGGGGCATGCCGTCGATGAGCATCCTGGCACCATGGGGATTCGACTTGTCCACCTGGTAGATGTCGAAAAAGTTATAGACGGCCTCCGGCTGTTCGCTCTCGTTGGTCAGATAGATCTTGAAGCGGGCGGGCTCGCCGAAGGGCACGCCGCTGATGCTCTGCTTGTCCATGCGGATCTGCGGGTTCTCTATCTTCTTCGTCCGCTCGTCGAGCAGGGTGCCGGGGCGGTAGAACGTGGTCTTGCGCTCACCCTCCCACGGACGGCAGGTGGCTCCGGCTCGGGTGCGGTAGACGAAACTGCGGGGCTGCTGGAACGACTTGGAGACGTCGCGCGAGCCTACACCTTTCTTGATAAAGTACTCCACATACTCCTTGCTGTTGAGGAAGTTCTCCTCTACAAACACGTCGGTACGGCTGTCCACTTCTGTGTCGCCACGCGAGTCGGCCATCGAGACGCGATAGAGGTCGAAACTCAGGTGCGACTTTTTGTCCATCTTGATGGTGAAACTCTCCTTGCGGTTGTACTTCTCCGACTCCGTCAACTTGGGTGTGGTCTTATAGGCAAGGACCGGGTTTAGCGAGAACTTCCACTTCATGCCCACAAACTTGAGTTCTACTCTCTGCAGGGGGTCTTCCACGCCGTTTTGACCGGCGGGTTGCAGTTGGGCTTCCGTCTTACCGGCACTTTTCTTCAGCACCGAACCCAGCATCTTGGCCACTGTAGGACCTATCACGCTGACCATAGTGGTAAACTTGGTAGCCTCCGTGTCTCCACCATTATTGGGCTCGTCGAAGAAACTGTGGGTGAAACTGGTGCCCAGCCAGTTGTAGGTAGAGGCATTCGAGTATTCGCTGGCAAAGTCCTCACTGTAAGTGATGGAACTTCCACCGTCCATCTCGAAGTTCTTCACCAGGTCTCTGGCTCCCAGTTTCTCCTCCTCGTTGCGGGCTATCATGTTGGCCCAGGCAGCAATGGTGGTGCTGATATCTTTCACCCGGTCCGTCTCGATGTCGCCATTGTCGCCGCTGGGCAGCACGATGACATAGTTCATCTGGGCCTCGTTGGCAGCCTTGTGGTTGGCATTGGTGGTATGATAGACATAGTTGCCCTTCTCATCGGTGTTCATCACTGCGAAGCGGTCGCTCTTCGTGTCCTTGATGAGCGACAGATAGACGCGCTGCTCCGTGGCGTTGGCCAGCCTCTGGGCATCTTCCAGCGTGCCGGTGTACATGAGGCTCTCACATTCCTTGGCCAGCGAGGGCATCAGTTGGTCGATGATGTATTTCTGCGAGTGGATGAAGGTAGAGTTGACGTTCTCGCCGAAACTCAGCACCTCGCTGCGCACCAGGTGGTAGATTTTCTTGTCTTGGTCGCGTCCGGAGGCTATCTCCACCATGCGGCCTGCCTTCAGTGCGCCGGCGCTGGCCTGGAAGGCCGAGTCGCTGATGGCCTGGATGGCCGTGGCGGGACGCACGAACTTGTTGGTCTCCATACCGATGTACAGGTCGGCATCGGCTCCCACCATCATGCCTGAAGCGTCGGTCGAGATGTCCTCGTTGGCTGTCATGGTGTAGGAGAAGGCACGCTGTCCGCTGCCTGAGAAGATGACATCGAACGAGGTGTTCAGGGCGGTCGTAGTAGAAATGTTCATGCCGAACGTTGCACCGGCGCCCATGGGTGCTGCCACCACACCGCTGTAACTGTCCATGCCGCCACCGGCCGCAATGCCGATGCTCACGCCGGCACTCCATGCCATGTCAATCTGATAGGCCAGTTTCAGCGTAGAGCCCTTGGTCAGTTTGGCCGTCGAGGCGCCGCCGGGCGGGTCGCGCAGGATGTCGACGAGCACGGGGGTGTTGATGCTGAACACATCTCGTGCACCGGTGGCCAGTTTCTTGCTGAACACGTAGGCTCGGAGCGGCTCGCCCTCGAAGGTGGTGCCGTCGCGCTCCAGGGTGAAGGTGACGGTGCCCAGGGCATCGGTGCCGCTCAGCAGATAGGGCGTGCGGTTGGCGCGAAGCACATAGTTACCCTCGCCCTCGCTGTTCAGCGATAGGGTGTCGCGCTGGGTGCCGCTGACCAGTCCGTTGTGGATGGTCACGAAGCCGCCGTCCAGTTTCACCACGTCGACACGCTCGGTCTGTTTCTCATTATTATAATAGTAGCGCTCTACGGCGGAGAGGGTCAGGCCGTAGCCGCGGTCAGTGCTGAACACGGGATAGCCGAAGGTGTAGTGAGTAGTGGTGATGTCGCGACCGCTTTTCTCGTCCTTCGTGGTCACGCCATAGGCAATGGGGATCTGTATCTTCGGACCGTCGAGGGGCTGGTAGGCGAAGGTCTTATCGCCGAAATAGTCGAACTTGTCGAAGCCCTGCTGACGATACTCCAACAGCACGGGCGAGCGGTAGATGCGGTTGTACTTGGCATGGTATGTCTCCACGGGGTCGGTCACCGCCAGACCGTAGCCTACGGTCTTCCACGTGCCCTTCACGGTGTCGCGGTGCTCCGTCAGCGAGTCTGTCAGGTCCAGCACGTCGCCCATCTGGCCGTCTTGGAACAGGGTGGCATAACCCTCGGCCGTGATTTGCTGCACCTTCCACTTCACGGGCGGCAGCAGCACCTCGTATTCGCCGGTGTGCTCGTCGGGATAGACCACCATGCGGTTCAGCGTGGTGAACACACGGGTCTGATGCTCGTATTTCGTGTCCTTCGCATTCTTGTGCTTGAAGTACTCCTCACGGGTCTTCTTGCTGCGGTCGGTCACATCCCACACCAGACGTGAGGCATTGTCGCCCTCGAGCGTCAGCACCATCTTCAACGAATCGCCCAGGTTGTTGGTCGACAGGCCGTTGCACAGAGGCAGGTCGCCCTGCGTCCTACCGCCCACGATGCGGCCGATGAGACGCACACGCTTACTGTCGTAGAAAACGACAGAAGCCACGTCGGTCTGAAAGTTGACTAACGTCTTGTTGTTCTCCATATAAAGGCCGTCGTCCTCAAACTCGTGGCCTTCCATCACGGCCTGCACGGTGTGCTGTCCCGCCAGCATACGGAACGAGAACTGACCCTGGAAGTCACTCTCAACAGGGCCTGCCACAGTACGCACCTCACGGCCGTCCACCAGGAAGCGGGCACCCTTTACGGGGATGCTCGTACCGCTGTATTGCACTTCGCCGGAGAAGCGCACGCCCTTCACAACGGTGAAGTTGCAGCCCGTCTCATGGTTCGACAGGGCATCGAAGGTCACGGGGAGGCCGTACTTACAGTCATCGGAGAGGGCATCGCCGGCGATACCGTTCACCGTCAACTGGTAGACACCCTGCTGGTTGCCCCAGTAGGGCAGTTGCTCTATGCTGTAGAAGCCGCTCTCGTCGGTGGTGACGCTCTTGTCCTTGTTGGGGTCTGCACCAGTACCGCGCTGCGAAGCGGTGACGCGCACACCGGCGATGCCGGTGCCGTCGGCAAAGCGCACATAGCCCTCCACCTTGCCCGTCTTCACACAACTGCCGGGCACAACCTTACTCTGGGTGACGTGCCGGCCCTCGCAGTCGTTGACCGACTGCACCTGGTACTCGTAGTCGAACACCGGCGACACCGTCTTGTCCACATACTCCAGGTCGGTCACCGTGGCGATGGGCTCCCACGTGCCGTTGGTGGTCGTGTTGCGGCGCATCACCTCGAAGTAGTCCACGGTGTCTTCGGTCTTCAGCCACGACAGCACCACCGAACTCTGTTGGGTCTCGGCCTTCAGCGACTCTTTCTCTATCTTGCCCAGACTCTCATAATAAAAGGTGGGACGGTCGGTTGCTGACCCTAAGGGCGGTTCGGGCATCTTAGGCACCACCCGTCCGTCGGCATCCTTCTTCCATTGTGCACCGAGGATAGCCACGAGGTCGTCCACGCTCTTCTTCGTAGCATCGTCGGCCAGACCGTTGTAACTCCATACATTGGTGCTGCCGGGGGGAGTGAAACCGTTACTTATATCACATACGATGCCTTTACTTGAAATCGTACCTTCATAGGTTCCGTTGTCTAAACAATGATGCAGCGTAGTGCCCGATGTCCATGATATATAGGCAACATATGCTGCAAGTGAACTATAGCCGACACCTATGAGTTTGCCGTCAAACAAACAATTCTCTATTCTGTTTTGAGCCCTGTCATCAACAGCACGTATAAAACCGCCTACTCTATGTCCCTTGATGGTTGCTGACACCCGGCAGTTGCTGATCAGAACAGAACCGGAATTACTGATTTGATGATCTATCAGTCCGCCTGCGTAACCGATTGAACTGGTGGCTTCGATGTTGCCGGCCAGGTGGAGGTTCATGATAGTGCAGGCATAGACATTCTTAAAAAGTGCCACATTGTCTTCACCCGTCAGGTTGACGGTCAGCGTATGACCGCCACCGTCGAAAACTCCCCTATAAGTTGTGGTCACACCCTGGGTGATGGTGAGGTCGCTCTTCAGCACGGCATTCACCGGTGTCTCTCCCTTTGCTGCCTTCACCTTGCTGCGGAAGGCATTCCAGTCTTCCACGGTACGTATCTCCATATAGGGCTCACTTGGGGGTATGGGCGAGGCGGCCTGCTCCTCGGTGACGTTTATGCTGTAATCGACACAGGAGCGCGACAGTTGAATCACTTTCTCACAGGCGGCTATCTCGTCGGCCGTCAGCACGTAGGTGGTGCTGTCCACGGCGATGCCCTGGCGGCTGGTCGACTTGACGAAGATGGTCATCCGGGCACGGTTGTCCCACACGGCACCCATCTCACCGCCATACAGCCACTTCACCCTGACGGTCCTGGCCGTCGAGTCAGCCCAGGCCGTGTGGTAGTCGGCAATACGCAGCAGGTGGGGATGACCGATGGTTACATTCACTGCTGCAGATGCTGCATTGTTGCTCACGCCCCACATCTGCTGGGCAGAAGCACGCACCACCATATATTTCACCGTCACGCTGCCCTGCTTCAGCATGTCCTCCGTCAGTACGCTGACAAGCGTCGAGTCCTTATAGGTGTAGTTGGCCTCTGTATCATCCAAGGGCACCGATCCGATGGGCTGCAGGTCCTCGTCGCGGCCCGTCAGCGAGCGCATCACCATAAACTGGTCGCCCTCTATCACATCCTTGTAGCCGGGGGCGTTGACATTCCATTTCAACTCCACGGCACCGGCATCGGTGAGCACCTTGTTGGTGGCGAAGCGCAACACGCCGGCCTTGAGGTTGAGGGGACGGTGCATCGTGGCGTCGTTCTTGTTGTCGAGGGTCACGTTGAGTTGTCCCACCTTCAGTTTCACCGTCAGCCGCATGTCCTTATGCTGCTCGGTGGCAGGCAGGTTGATGAAGCCGGCGTAGGTATTCTTTGGATACGTAATTCGGTCGATGGCCTTAGTGGCACCGCTCTCGTTGGTATAGGTACCTTCTATCCACAGCAGCGGCTGGTTGCACGAGAAGGTCAGTTTCACCTTGCCCTCCTCGCCCTTGTTCATGCCGGGCGTGATGTCGTAGGTCTCGAAGGTCACGTCGTCGCTCGCCGGCCACGACTGCAGTACGGGCACTGCCTTGCCGTCGGTCATTTGCCACGAACCTTTTTTCTCGCCGTTCATCAGGTTCATCACCTCCGTCTGGTCGGTCTTGTCGTGGTGATTGGTGTTGGTCCAACCATAGCGGGTCACGCACAGCGTACTCGAAGCATTGCTGCCCCAACTATTCCCACTCTCTGTGTCTAAGCAAAAAAAGCGCCAGTAGGGCAACGGTGAACCATAAGTGACGTAGTCATAGACGCGGTGGAAAAACCAGTGGCCGCCGGCATTGCTCCATCCGATGATGGAGCCGCAATGGGTATTGTCGCCACTGCTGCTGGTGGACAGTGTACCATCGCAACGCGTGTCGCTGATATAGACTTCGGCTTTGTCGGCATGACCGACGACACCGCCCACAAACCTATCATTCGACACGACAGTGGTCGACACCCACACCCGCTCGAAGTGCACCTCCGAAGTGCCTTCGGTCAGTCCGACCAGACCGGCCGGATGCATACCGCCCTTGACGCTGCCGGTGACATGCAGATTGCGGAAGGTGGCATCACCCACTTTCACAAACGGTGCTATGAAGCGCTGTGAACCACCGGTAATGTCGACGTTCAGCGTGTGACCATTACCGTCGAAGGTACCCACGTAGGGGATGTCCTGCCGGTAGCCCACACTGTACACCGTCGAGAAGTCGGCATCCATGATGGCGTTCACCTCTCTCTTGCCGTTGGCATCGACCACTTTCTGTAGAAAGATGTCCCAGTCAGCGCTGGAGCGCAGCACGAAGAAACTCTTGTCGCCGACGAAGGCCGTCTCCAGGTCGTCAGCGGCCCAAACGCCCTGCGGCAACAGCATCGCCATGAGCGTCACGAGCGTCCATTGTATGATTCTGCTTGTCTTCATTGTAAAAGGATATTTATTCGTTTTGTTACTCTGCTCCCTTTCAAGTGAAGGGGCAGGTGTGGAGTCTACCTCCCTTTCGGGGACAAAGATACAAAAAAAAATCCAAAGTTCGTTATTTTTCCTCAATATTTCATATCTTCAGCCGCACCCAGTAGATGGAAGAAATGAACATCCCTATAATATATAATAAGGTATAAGGCGGAAAACATCACTTTATATAAAAAAAATGCTAAATTTTATGTGAGTTTAGGAAAAAGGAGGTCGTTAAAGGAGAAATCGCAGTGGTATAACGAAAAAAAGTCACCTCGCCAAGGGGCGGGTGACTCTTCGTGATATGGCTTTAATTCGACTACTATTTGTTTTCTTCTAAAAGTTCCTTTATCCTACGAATGAATGCCTCGGCCAACGGGGTGTATTCATCGGTCATTTCCTTGTCACAATAAACAAAATCGTCGTAGTCACCGCTATGACGAATCTCAAACAGGCGGCTGAAGGTCTTGCCATATTCCTTCTCTAACACGCCTTTGGATACGAAATGCAGGCCGAGCATCGTCTTTACCCCTGCATGAGTAGAAGTAGGGATACCGTTTTTCACAAGCAGCGCCAGCGCAGTGTCAAGCGTCTCACTCATATCCTAATCCCTTCATTCATTACGTTCACGTAAAACGGAGTCTTGAATGGTCGGTTCTCCCATTGTTTGCGTAGCATAATCATCGGACTGATCAGGACACCCGTTGCAAGTTCTATTTCATAGAGTTCGCCAGACAGTTTGTCCTCATGTTTCAGGTCGCGTTTGTCGCCGTCAAGCAGGATCAGCACATCTATATCACTATCGCTGCGGGCATCGCCACGAGCCTCCGACCCGTAGAGTATGGCCGTTGCGGTAGGGGCAACTTTGCGTATTGCCTTGCTTATCTGGTTCACAACTTCCGTTCGTCTCATATTCATAGCCTTAAACCGATTGCAAAAATAGTGAAAAATCTCCGCATTGCCATCACTTTATATAAAAAAGTGCTGAATTTTATGTGATTTTAGCAGAAAAATGCCCCGACTAGAAAGAAATCGTAGATTTTTGATCAAACTTCATATCTTCAGCCGCACCCAGTAGATGGTGCCGGTGGCGACATGCTTGCTCTGGAAGCGGTACTCCGGACGGCTGAGATAGGTGCCTATCTTCTGGAAGGTGCCGGGGTCTTCCTTGTAGCCCGTGAAGTGCGACTTGAGCAGGGCCGACAGTTGGGGAATGGTCATCCAGCGGCCGTCAGCCTCGCTCTCGCCGCCGTCCTGCTGACGACCTTCCGGAGCGGGGATGCGGGGCCGCTGGATGATGGCCATCAGCATCTCGCCCAGACCATTCATCCGCTGGTACTGCAGGTTGTGCTCCATCAGGTTGCGCTCCTCGTCCTTCGTCAGCCAGTAGCGTTCGCCCTGACGGATCTCCTCCATCAACTGTGCATAGAGTTGGTCGTGCTGTACGGGGGTGTCGAAGTCGATGTCGCCGGCCACGAGCACACAGACGAAACGGCGCGAGCCGCTGGGGTCGCTGAGCGGCATCTGGTCGTTGGTGGTGCCGATGAACGAGGCATAGCGGCGGTTAGAGGTATAGGCCTTGCCGTAGGGCGGACGGTATTTCAGGTCGGCCGTCGAGACGAGATATTTCAGCACGATCTGCTGGCGTTGGGTGATCTTGTCGAACTCGTCGAGGTTGATCAGCGCAAACGATGTCAGCCCGAGGTTCAGGTCCTGCTCGTTCTTGAAGTTGATGCGGTCGTTGTAGTAGTCGAGCAGGTCGCGGGGCAGCAGTATGCGGCAGAAACTGGACTTGCCGCAGCCCTGCCGTCCTATTAATAATGGTACGAGGGCGTTGCCCGTCAGTTGCCCTTTGCCCAGCCACATGGCCACCATCGAGCGCATCCAGATGTGGAAGAGGTGGGGCCAGGCCGTCCATGCCGTAGGCACCCGCCGTGCCAGCGGCTCCACTCGGTCGCGGCCGTCCCAGCGTGGCAGGTGCTCCAGATAGTCGTTCATCGGGTCGTAGCGCTCGATATCGTCCGAGTTGACGTAGCGCCGTATGTCTTTGTCCCAGCAGCGTATGCCCTGCTCCATCGCTCTCATCGTGATACTGTTGCGGGCCTCTTCGGTCAGGTCCTGGAAGGAGAAGCCGATGCCCGTCCGCATCCGGTATTCAGCCACGCCGCGCATCACGTTCTTACGCAGTTCGTAGTTGGCACTGAGAAACACGTTGATCTTCATTGTCAGCAGCGTCTCCGGCGGTACGGCCCCCTCAAGGCGGATGCCCTTGCGGTCTGTGTATTTCTGCACCAGGTCTTCACGGTAGGTGTTCTCAAACACCTTCTTCACCAGGTCGGCATCGTTCCAGAAGAGCGAGTGCATCAGAGCCTGACGCATGGCCGGAGCCATCGGGATGCCCGTCTTCAGACAGCATTGCGCCAGTTTCACCAGCATGGCATGGCGGCGTTCCTCCTTGTCGGCGATGCCCTCCGTCTCGTCGAAGGCTTTGGTGAGATTGAACTCGAAGGCGACATGTATGCTCCGGTAGCGGTCGTAGCCCAATTCGCCATCCGTCTGCTCGATGGTCGAAGGCTGGCGGCTCAGGGTCTGCGTGGGTTTTTCGGCCTTGGCATAGACGGGGGTGGCCGACGGGTTGAAGACCATCCCGGGGTCGTAACTCATATAGCAGATGCGCTGCGGCGTAGGCTCCAGTTTCTCTACCGTCACGCCCAACTGCCCGTTGTAGATCAGCCGGGCCCGCTCGTAGAGGTTCTCATGAAACAGGGGTATCTGGTCAGCGGTCAGCGACAGGCGGTCGCCGGCGAGCGCCTCGTCACCGCCCAACCGGTTTTGGCCTTTGAGCACCTCGTCCCCGTCTGATGGTCGCCGGCCGCCAGGCGTCAGCAACTCGCCGCGACAGACAATCTTCACCGACTGGCCGTCGGCACCGATGAAGGCCATCAGCGTCTGCGGCATCTCGGCAGCCCCGCGGCGCACGGCGTCGGCCTCGTCCTGTCCCGTCAGATTGTTCACCTCCAGCAGCACGAGCCCCGTATAGGCCAGCGTCACCCGTTCGCCCCGCCGGTGCTCCTGCTCCAGGGCAAAACAGATGCGCGGCAGGTCTTTCACCATATTGTCATAGCCTTCGACAGAGCCGTCGCGCCCCTTCCGCCCGAAGGTCACCAGCGGAAAGACTTCCCTGAACGCGCTGACCGCCTGGCGGTATTCGCCGGTGCGGATCATTTGTGCCACTACTTCCTGCCCCAGTGTTCGCAGGGTCTCCTTGCCTCTATAGGCTTTGATTATCGTTATCTTCGGTTCCATGTTCATTATATTGCAATCTGCTTGACGGTTACAAAGGTAATAAATATCTTTATGCTATCCAAATTTTCATTGAGAAATTTTTATAAAAATCGGCTCAAGCCGTCATTTTTATCAAAAAAGCCAGTGTTTATCGGACAATCAGATATGAAGGCTTACCTTTTAAGCCGTCACAGAGCCATCATCTTTTGCCCGTTTTCTGTCATTTCTACTCACAAAAGCGGGTCGGAAAGAATGTTGTATTTTTCCGAAGAAAGCATAGTTTCTATTTGTTTCCATAATAGAAACTTTTAGTTTCCATAGGAGAAACAAAAAGTTTCTACAAAAGAAACAAATTGAAACTCCCATTGATGTGATTATTTACTACTTGGTTTTCAGGAAGATAACCCATACATAAGGAAATATCCAACATAATTATACCAACAAAATGACGGCTATATGACGGCTATAAACATAAGCCGTCATATCTGAAAGTACTAGAAATAAAGGTATTTTTGATAAAAATGACGGCTGAAGGCATTTTTTCAAAAAAAATCTCAAGGATAATTAATAGAACACGCAAATCGCTCCACCCTGACCAAAAACATAAAATAGGCATCACGCCATTCCTGCGAAGCCGACAACAACAAGCCACATCGATGCCGACATCATGCATGCCAGTTACAAGTTCTTAAAGGTGAAAAACATCCAGGTAACCATCGACAGCGACGGAGCCATCGCCACAGGACAACTCTTCTCGCCACGCAAGTACGTTGACTTGGGATGCGAATTCACCTTTACCAATACCGATGCCATGCATAAGATGAAAATAAAACCAACGATGAGTCTGCACAGCGGCAAAAGCAAGAAAGACCGCAAATGATGAGGGTGTACCGCTAAAGTTGCTTCACGGGGAAGGTGAAGTAGGTGTCGGGGAAGGGTTCGTCCTTCAGTGTGAAATGCCACCACTCAGAGTCGAGGGCCTTGAAGCCGGCGGCAAGCATCGCACGGCGCAGGATCATACGGTTGTGAAACTGCTCGGCGGTGATGCTGCGCCCCGTCGGCGACTTGCTGTTATCGCCGGTATATTCGCCCGTCTCGGGGTTGCCGCAGAAGTCGGGATGGCT
>DETM01000056.1:53683-58736 GCA_002361655.1 Prevotella sp. UBA3288
TAGATATACTCCTGCTCGAAGAGCACGCTCTTGTCGAGGTCGGGATAGAAATAGGGCTTCATCTCCGTGGCCGAGAGGTCGGCAGCCCACCGCACAAAGTGGTCGACACCCTTCTGCGGGCGGTAGGCATCGTAGATCTTCAGCCGATAGCCCTGCGAGCGCACATCGTCGCTCACCTGCTTCAGGGCTTCAGCGGCCCGGCGCGTCAACAAGGCCGTAGGCTCCTCGTAGCCGTCGATGCGTGTGCCGACGAAATTGTAGGTGCCATAGTAGCGTATCTCAAGGATGGCGTCGGGCACGACATCGGTCAGGGTGACAAACTGACTGCTGTCTTCCGTAGGATTCACAACCGGCTTGTCGTCGCTTGTACTGCAGGTGACGAAACAGACGCCGCAGAATACAATCAGGATGACGGCGAGCATCCCTATCTGAATTTTCTTCATTACACGTACCTATTTTATAAATATCAAACGATCCCGGTTGCAAAAGTACAACAAAAAATCCATACCGCAATGCTTTAAGTCGAAAAAAAACAGATTCGCATACCCAACCAGATGAGCCGCATCGTCGGACTGCAGCGGAGACGCTCGTAGTGCCTTTTTTTCACTCGCCCGGCAGGGGCCAGCACTCTGAGGGATGGTGCATGCGCTGCATGGCTTCGTCGAACAGTTGCACCATCTCCGGATAGCGGTCGGCCAGGTTGTGCTGCTCACCGGGGTCGTCACGCAGGTTGTACAGTTCGAGGGGCGACCCTTTCTTCACGGTGACACATTTCCAGTCGCCCAGCCGGGCGGCACGCTGCTTGCCGGTAAACTCCCAGTAGAGCATACGGTGGTCGGTGTCGACAGGCTGTCCATAGAACAGGGGCAGGATGTTCAGACCGTCGGTCTGCCGGGGCAGGTGCTGTTCGCCACCGGCCAGGGCGGCTAGTGTGGGCATGATGTCGGGGAAGTAGACTATATTCTCCAGACGCTGAACGGGGACGCGACCGGGCTGGTTGACAATCATCGGCACGCGGATGCCCCCCTCGTAGAGTTGCCCCTTGCGGCCGTGGAAACCGGCGTTGCAGTTCAACTGTTCCAGGGGAGCCTGCACGGCGGCACCGTTGTCGCTGGCAAAGATGACGAGGGTATTCTCGCTCAGACCTTCCTGTCGCAGATAGGCCATCAGGCGACCGATGGCGCGGTCCATGTGGGTGATGAGCGAGGCATAGCGGCGCGTGTTCATCGACCAGTCTTTCTGTCCGTCGTACCATGACGTCTCATCTATAATATAAGGTTCGTGAGGAGCATCGTAGGCCAGATAGAGGAAGAAGGGCCGATGCTTGTTGCGGCCGATGAAGGCGATGGCATCGTCGGTGGAGATGTCGGTGTTGTGGCGCACATGGGCATCGTGGGCATTCTCCTCGATGGTGGTGAGGGTGTCGCCCCGGAAGCGATAGTAGGGATAGTAGTAGGGAGCGTTGCTGTGCACGGTGGAGATGGTCCATCCGTAGAACTCGTGGAAGCCGCGGTGGTTAGGCGATGCCGTGGGGTCGTAGCCGTCGAGGTGCCACTTGTTGACCAGACAGGTGCGGTAGCCGGCGGCAGAGAGCACGGTGGCGATGGTGGTATCGGTGGGCATGAGGTTGGTGCGGCGGATATAGGTGGTGTCGCCGTTGGCGTTGATCTTCACGCCGCGGATGCCTCCCACCGGACACTGGTTGTCACGGATGCGGGTGCGGCCGGTGTGGCGGCCCGTCATCAGCGAACAGCGCGAGGGGCTGCTGATGCCGCTGCCGGCATAGCACTGGGTGAAGGTGGTGCCGGTGCGCGCCAGCGAGTCGATGACGGGCGTCTTCACATGCTTCGAACCAAAGCACGACAGGTCGCCGTAGCCCATGTCGTCGGCCAGGATAAACACGATGTTCGGACGGTCGGGCGTGGCCTCGCGTGATGGTGTCTCACCGGTCTGGGCGGTTGCCGGCACGATGCCCGTCAGTGCCAGCACACCCCACCCCACCCTCAACTCCTCGCCAAAGGGAAGGGGAGTGTGGATATTAAGAATGTTGCTTTTCATATACTGTCTCTCATTTGTTTCATAAAGGAGTCTACATGTTCGAAATACTGCCTGTAGCCCTCGCACAGGTACTGCCGGTTGCGTGGACATTCGCCGTGGCAGGTGAACAGCCAGCGGCACGCCTTGCACTGCGGCGGCAGCAGGTCGCGTTTCTGTCGGGCAAACGTCTGCTGCTGCTCGCTGTGCATCATCTCGTAGAGTGTCTTTTCGCGTAGGTTGCCGAGGTAGTGCTCGGGAAACACGAAGTGGTCGCAACTGTAGACGTCGCCATTCCACTCCACCACCCCTACATGGCCGCAGAGGGCTGAGAGGGCGCACATGCCGGGGGTGACGCCCATATAGTTGGCCAGCGTGGCCTCGAAGATATTCACAAAGACCTCGCCCACATCGGCCTGCTTCCACTCGTCGAAGAGGCGGCAGAGGAAGCGGCCCCAGGCCGGAGGCGCCACGCTGCCCGGATCGGAGAAAGTGGGGCCAATAGGGCTCATAGGCCCAATAGGGCTCATAGGGCCAATAGGGCTCATAGGGCCCATAGGCCTCATAGGCCCCATAGGGCTCATAGGGCTCATAGGGCTCATAGGGCCAATAGGGCTCATAGGCCCAACAGGAGTGTGCCGCCCCACCGGCGTGAACTGCAGATAGCGGCAGCCGATGCTGCGGAAAAAGCGGTAGACCGCTTCGGGATGCTCCACCGTGAGGGCGTTCACCGTGCAGAGGGCGTTCCACATCACACCATGCCGCTCCAGCCGCTCTATGCCCCGCATCACCTGTTGGAAGGTGCCCTCGCCGCCACGGTTACGACGATAGGCATCGTGCAGATGCTCCGGGCCGTCGATGCTGACACCCACGAGCCAACCGTTGTCGCGGAAGAAGCGACACCACTCGTCGGTGAGCAGCGTGCCGTTGGTCTGCAGGCAGTTGTCCACATAGCGCCCGGCGGCATAGCGCCGTTGCAGCCTCATCGCCCGCTCATAGAAACTCATAGACTGCAACAGCGGTTCACCGCCATGCCAGGTAAAGAGCACCTCGCTGTTGGTCTGTGCCTCCAGGTATTGTTGCACGAAGTGCTCCAGCACCTCGTCGCTCATCACCGACACATCCCCCGACCCCATTCCCGAACCGTGTTCGCCTACCCGCAGTCTTTCCCGAGGGAGGGAAGACCGGTAGAGTCTGCTCTTCTCCAGGTAGTAGCAGTAGCGGCACGCCAAGTTGCACGCCGCCCCTACGGGCTTCGCCATCATGTAGAGCGGACGGGCAAAAGGTGACGCTATCGACATATATGGTTCACGGTTAATGGTTAATGGTTCACGGTTAACGGTTAATGGTTAATGGTTCACGGTTATTGGTTATTGCTAATACCCTTCAGCACCTTCACAGCCTCCTCCACGGTGGGCACGTCGCTCACCACCATCGAGCGTTTCACGCCCTCCCTGGACGCGGCCGTCTCACGCAGTTTGCAGCGTTGCACATTGTGGGTCATATAGTCGATGACGCGGCCGAAAGCCTCGCTCTGGTAGTAAGGGCTGTTGGCATTGCTGACGAAATAGAGATACATACGCCCTTGCTTGAGCATAATTTTCTCGCACCCCAACTGCTGGCCGAGTCGGCGCAGGGGCACCACATGGAGCAGTTCCTCCGCCTGCTTGGGCAGCGGGCCGAAGCGGTCTATCATGCGGGAGCGGTAGGCTTCCAGTTCCTGGTCGTTGCGGGTATTGTCCAGTTCGCGGTAGAGCAGCATACGCTCCGAGTCGCTGGGCACATACTGGTCGGGGAAATACATCTCGAGGTCGGACTCGATATTGCAGTCGGCGACGAAGGGCCCACCCCCAACTTCTCCCGATGGGAGAAACCCACCCTCTCCCGATGGGAGGGGGACTTGGTTAGGCGAACTCGGTTCGGAAATGAGGTTGGGGGTGGGTTCCTCATTCCTCAACTCTGCCATGGCCTCGTTGAGAATCTTCTGATAGGTCTCGTAGCCGAGGTCGGAGATGAAGCCGCTCTGCTCGGCACCCAGCAGATTGCCGGCACCACGGATGTCGAGGTCCTGCATGGCGATGTTGATGCCGCTGCCCAGGTCGGAGAAATTCTCCAGAGCCTCCAGCCGTCGGCGGCTGTCCGCGGGCAGGGCTGCCAACGGCGGTGCGAGCAGATAACAGAAAGCCTTGCGGTTGCCGCGCCCCACACGGCCACGCATCTGGTGCAGGTCGGAGAGGCCGAAATACTGGGCACTATTTATTATAATGGTATTGGCATTGGGGATGTCGATGCCGTTCTCCACGATGGTGGTGGAGAGCAGCACGTCGTAGTCGTAGTTGGAGAAGTCGAGCACGATCTTCTCCAGTTCCTCGGGCTTCATCTGGCCGTGGCCAACAGCGACGCGACAGTCGGGGATATACTTCAGTATCATCTCCTTCAGGTGGGTCAGGTCGCTGATGCGGTTGTTCACGAAGTAGACCTGTCCGTTGCGGCTCATCTCGAAGTTGATGGCGTCGACGACAATCTCGGCCGAGAAGGTGTGAATCTCGGTCTGTATGGGGTAGCGGTTGGGCGGCGGTGTCTGGATGACACTCATGTCGCGGGCTCCGACGAGCGAGAACTGTAGCGTTCGGGGTATGGGTGTGGCACTCATGGTGAGCGTGTCCACATTGGTCTTCATCTGGCGCAACTTCTCCTTGGTCGACACGCCGAACTTCTGTTCCTCGTCGATGATGAGCAGTCCCAAGTCCTTGAACTTCACGTTCTTGCCGATGAGTTTATGTGTGCCGACGAGGATGTCCACCTTGCCGTCAGCGAGGTCCTTGAGCAGGGCCGTGGTCTGCTTGGCCGTCCGGGCCCTGGTGAGATAGTCCACCCGGACGGGCATGTCCTTCAACCGCGACGAGAAGGTGCGGAAGTGCTGGTAGGCGAGCACCGTGGTGGGCACCATGACAGCCACCTGCTTGCCGTCGACGGCGGCCTTGAAGGCGGCACGCACGGCCACCTCGGTCTTGCCGAA
>DETM01000056.1:58778-77465 GCA_002361655.1 Prevotella sp. UBA3288
CGAAGCCCACATCGCCGCACACCAGACGGTCCATGGGCTGCGGCCGCTCCATATCGGCCTTCACATCCTGCGTGGCCTTCAGTTGGTCGGGGGTGTCCTCATAGAGGAACGAAGCCTCGAGTTCGTGCTGCAGGTAGGTGTCGTGGCTATAGGCGAAGCCGCGCTGATGGCGGCGGGTGGCATAGAGGCGGATGAGGTCGCGGGCTATATCCTTGATGTGCTTCTTGGTGCGCTCCTTCAGCCGCTCCCACTGTCCGGTGCCGAGGGTCGACATACGGGGCTGCTGACCGTCGTCCTGCGACTTGTATTTCGACACCTTATATAATGAATGTATGCTGACATAGATGGCATCGCCCCGCTGGTAGATAATCTTGATCATCTCCTGGAAGCCGCCGTCCTGCAACGGCATCCTGACCAGTCCGCCGAACTTGCCGATGCCGTGGTCTACATGTACCACATAGTCGCCAATCTCAAACTGCTGTATCTCCTTCAGCGTCAGAGCCACCTTGCCCGAGCGGGCCTTGTCGCTCTTCAGGTTGTACTTATGGAAGCGGTCGAAAATCTGGTGGTCGGTGAACAGACAGACCCGCAGGTCGTTGTCGACGAAGCCCTCGTGCAGGGTCTTGTTGACGGGGATGAACGCCTCCTCTTGTCCCCCTTCCTCTGAAGAAGGAGACAGTATCTCCTTCAGTCGCTCCTGCTGCTTCCGGCTGTCGGCTAATATATATAAGGTGTAGCCCTTCAACCGATAGTCTTCGAACGACTGTTTCAGCAGGTCGAAGTTCTTATGGAACAGCGGCTGGTAACTGGTGTTGAAGCGGATGACGGCCGACGCCGCCTGTGCGCCGCTCCCGTCCCCTCTGTCACCCTTGAGGAAAATCTTCCTGAACGGTTCGCTGTCGCTATGAAACTGTCCGCCGGTGATGATCTGGCTGTCGCGCTGCATCTCACGCTCTATCTCGCGCTGCTCCATCTCCGTGGCACCCTCCATACGCTCCGCCCTGGCCTGATCGGAGAAGCCCTCCTGATAGATGCGCTCGATGGTGTCACGTACGAAACGGTAGTCCTTGAACACCAGCAGGGTGTCTTTCGGCAGAAAGGTGAACAGCGACTCTTTCTCCTCGACGGCGGTCAGTTCGGGCACGATGTCCACCCTGCTCCGCCGTTCACGCGACAACTGGTTTTCTACCTCGAAGGTTCGGACAGAGTCTATCTCGTCGCCGAAGAAGTCGATACGGAACGGAAACTCGTGGCTGAACGAAAAGACATCGAGCAGAGAGCCTCGCAGTGCGAACTGCCCCGGCTCGTAGACATAGTCCACCTCGCGGAAGCCGAAATCGCGCAACGTCTGGCAGACGGTGTCTACATCGGCACGCTCACCCTGTTCGATTGTCAGCGTGCGGCTGTCGAGACTCTTACGGGTCACCACCATCTCGGCGATGGCATCAGGATAGGTGACGATACATTCCGCTGCGCTACTCTTCAGGCTGGTCAGCACCTCGGTCCGCAGTATCTCGTTGGCAGCATCTTTCTGACCGTACTTGATGGCTCGCCGATAACTCGACGGGAAGAAGAGCACCTGCTGCTCACCCATGATCTGACAGAGGTCGTGGTAGAAATAGCCTGCCTCGTCGCTGTCCTGCAGCACAAAGAGGAAAGTCTTGCCCTGCACTGCCTTACGCTTGATATGGTAAATCAGCGCGGCGAACGCCATCGGTGCCGACGAGGCCAACAGTCCCTCGACGGTGATGGTCTGCATCGATGATGTGCCGACGGCCTTGGCTAAAGCCGCCACCTGCGGCAACGCAGCATAGCGTGTTTGTAGTTCCTGGATATCCATGTGTATTCTTCACTTATGACGACCGACATCACTATGGCTCGATGAAGCCATCCATGATGGCCGTGGGAGCAGCCTTCGAGTCGAAGGCACCCAGTTTGTAGCCGCCGGGCAGACACTGGGGCTCCCAATAGAACACTCCCCGGCAGTGGCCGTAGGTGCCGTAGCGGGCTTCACGGATGACTCGTGACAGTTGGCGACGGCCCTCGTCCATTTTCTCCGGATGCTGCTCGTCGACCTCGTAGCCGGTCTCGACAATCATCACGTCGCAGTGATATTTCTCGCTGACATGACGGATGTTGGCCATGCAGTCGGTGATGATATCGTCGGCATTCAGTTCGGGATGGCCCTCCATGGCCCAGTAAGGATAGAGCGACATGCCGACCATGTCCCACTTGCCGCCATATTTCAGGATGGTGTCGAGGTTGTGGTCGTAGAGGCTCTGCCGGTGGCCACGGTCCAGATGCACAATGACGATGGCATCGGGAAAGACCTCCTTGACGGCATCGTAGCCGGCAGCAATAAAACCGGCATACTGAGCAGGGTTCTTGTCGATATGGCCCATGTCCCACAACAAACCGTTCGAGGTCTCGTTGCCCACCTGCACCCAACGGGGCTTGATGCCGTTGTCCTTCAACAGCGTGAGCACGTCGATGGTATGCCGGCGCAGGTCCTGCTTCATCTCTTCGTAAGAATGACCCGCCCATGCCTTGGGCACAGGCTGCTTGCCGGGGTCTGCCCACGAGTCGCTATAGTGGAAGTCGACCATGAAGTCCATGCCGAGGGCCTGCACCCGCTTGGCCATCGCCAGCAGTTCGTGCTTGTCGCAAGAGCCGCCACGAGGGTCGACCCAGACACGCATCCGGATGGCCGACATCTGGTAGTCGTTTTTCAACATCTCCAAGCATTCGCGCTCTCGGCCGCTGCGGTCGTGAAACACCGTGCCGTGACGTTCCTGGCCCATCAGGAATCCCACATCGGCTCCTTTCACAAAGTCGCCGCCACCCGTCTGGGCCACGACCATCAGGGGCCACAACAAGGCTGCCAAAATCATCTGTCGTTTACTCATAACTGCCGTCGCTTATTGTTTTCAGCCGACAAAGTTACTCATTTTTCTGCACAATCGGAAAGAATTCACATTATTATTAAAGATGTTAAAGGAGATAAGGAGTTAAGAAGGTAAGAAGTTGAGGGAGAAAAGGTGTTAAAGACACATCAATTGTTAATGTTCCCAAAAAGGAAGTGATATTTCGACGATAATTTGTAACTTTGCACCCCAATAAAAAACTAAATTTGTTATTTATGTCAGATAACCATTCGATCGTAGGATCAAAGATCAAGGGACTCCGTGAGTCCAAGAACATCAGTATCGACGACGTGGCAGAGCGCAGCGGCCTCTCCAAAGAACAGATCGTCTCCATCGAAAACGACGAGCACCTGCCCTCGCTGGGACCGCTCATCAAGATAGCCCGTGCCCTGGGCGTCCGTCTGGGCACCTTCCTCGACGACGACAACGACCTGGGACCCGTGGTGTGCCGTGCCGAAGAGCACAACAGCAGCATCAGTTTCTCCAACGGCACCTCGGATGCCCGCAAGCACATGGAGTACTTCTCGCTGGCCAAGCGAAAGGCCGGACGCAGCATGGAGCCGTTCATCATCAACATCCAGGCTTCGGAAGAGAAGCAGTTTAAACTGTCGGCCCACGAGGGCGAGGAGTTCATCTACGTGCTGGAAGGTGAACTGGAGATAGACTACGGCAAGACGAAATATGTGTTGAAGGAGGGCGACAGCATCTACTACGACTCTATCGTCGAGCACCATGTGCACGGAGCCGACGGCAAGCCCGCCAAGATTCTGGCATTAGTCTATATACCGTTCTAACGGTATAACGGCATAACGACATAACGGTATAACGAAAAAAAAGAATGAGTAACGTAAGACTCGATATGGCAGGCAGACCACTGCCCGACCGCACCTATCCGGCAGAGACTGGTAGTGCCGGCTACACGCTCTACGAGCGTACCCTCGGCCAGTGGCTTGAACACTGGGCAGAGACCACCCCCGACAAAGAGTATATCGTCTACAGCGACCGCGACCTGCGCTTCACCTGGAGCCAGTTCAACGAACGGGTAGACAATCTGGCCAAAGGCCTCATCTCCATCGGTGTGAAGAAGGGTTCCAACGTCGGCATCTGGGCCACCAACGTGCCCGACTGGCTGACGTTCCTCTACGCCACGGCGAAGATCGGCGCCGTGCTCGTCACGGTGAACACTAACTACAAGCAGAACGAACTGGAGTATCTCTGCAAGGACTCCGACATGGAGGTGCTCTGCATCACCGACGGCACCTGGGACTGCAACTATGTCGATATGACCTACACCATGCTGCCCGAACTGAAGACCTGCGAACGCGGTCATCTGAACAGCGAGCGCTTCCCTTATCTGAAGAATGTGGTCTACATCGGCATGGAGAAATACCGCGGTATGTACAACACCGCCGAACTGCTGCTGCTCGGACAGAACATCGACGACGAGACACTCAACGAGATGAAGCGCAACGTGTCGTGCCACGATGTGTGCAATATGCAGTACACCAGCGGCACCACGGGCTTCCCCAAGGGTGTCATGCTCACCCATTTCGGCATTGCCAACGACGGCTTCTTCACCGGCGAGAACATGGGATTCACCCAGGACGACAAACTGTGCGTCTGCGTGCCTCTGTTCCACTGCTTCGGCGTGGTGCTCGCCACGATGAACTGTCTGACCCACGGCTGCACCGAGGTGATGGTCGAGAAGTTCGACCCCCTCGTCGTTCTCGCCTCTATCCATAAGGAGCGTTGCACGGCCGTCTATGGCGTGCCCACCATGTTCATAGCCGAACTCAACCACCCCATGTTCTCCATGTTCGACCTCACCTCGCTGCGCACCGGCATCATGGCCGGCAGCCTCTGTCCCGTGGAACTGATGAAGCAGGTGTCGGAGAAGATGTATATGACCATCACCAGCGTCTATGGCCTCACCGAGTCGTCGCCCGGCATGACGCAAACCTGTCTGAACGACACCTTCGAACAGCGGTGCACCACGGTCGGCCGCGACTACCCATTCGTCGACGTCAAGGTGCTCGACCCGGAGACCGGCGAGGAATGTCCCGTCGGCGTGCAGGGCGAGATGTGCTGCAAGGGCTTCAACGTGATGAAGGGCTACTACAAGAATCCGCAGGCCACGGCCGAGGTCATCGACAAAAACGGCTATCTGCACTCCGGTGACCTGGGCATCAAAGACGAGCAGGGCTTCTACCGCATCACCGGCCGTATCAAGGACATGATTATCCGTGGCGGCGAGAACATCTATCCACGCGAGATCGAGGAGTTTCTCTACCACATGCCCGGCATTCGCGACGTACAGGTGGCTGCCGTGCCGTCGAAGAAATACGGCGAGGCCGTCGGTGCTTTCATCATCCTCGACGAGGGTGTCAAGATGGAACCCGAAGACGTGCAGGAGTTCTGCCGTGGCAAGATTGCCCGCTACAAGATACCGAAGTACGTATTCTTCATCGACCAGTTCCCACTGACCGGCAGCGGCAAGATTCAGAAGTTCAAACTCAAGGAGATGAGCCTCGAACTCTGCCGCCAGCAGGGCATAGAGGTGGTGTAACAAAAAACTATCTATCCGGATCGCCCGCCCAGCGATTCGGATAGTCTTTCTCATGGGCAAGTGACGATGCGGATTATTTTTTTAGGTAATACTAGTCTGAGAGGCTCTCGAGCAGAGTCACTTCTTGCGCACTGGGTCGCAAGTGAGGCCGCAGCCCAGTTTCTTGAAGATCTTACGGTCCACCTCGCTGAGCATAATCTTGACCGGCACCGGCGAGCGCGACAGCGACTGGCTGTCGGTGTTGCACACAGCGTATGTCACACCATCCACGCCCTCGTTGTACATATTCCTGACGGCATTGCATCCGCCGCCACCCACGCCAATCACCTTGATGATGCCCTGCATCTTGTCCTCTACAGGCAGGATAAAGTCTTTCAGTATCTCGTCCATATCGCTCTGGTTTCACATTTACGCCTGCAAAGTTACTCATTTTCCACGAAACCGCCAAGCCTCCGCAAGGCTTGCGAAGACAACAACTCACATTCTCATGTCTAAGGAGTCGAACTCCTCCTCATCATCTTTCCCAAACCATGTCTTGTATTCGTTGTATAGCATCCAAAGAATCATGCCTCCAAACATCAAAAATGCAACTATCGTATCCATCTTCTATTAGAGATTTAAAACATCAATATTTCTTCCATTGATGGTTATTACCACCAGACTCTCCATACTGCTCCTTACGAACCTGCGATTTCACCCATTGCTGGTCACTTTTCGTTGAGACATTAAAGATGCTGGCAATTTTCTGTTTGTCCTTTCCTGCTTTGTATCGTTCTCGCAGTTCTTTCCGTGCCAATGTCACATTGCCACCCTTCTTGTCCTGAAACTCTTGGATAAGAGCGTCAGTATCCTCTGTCTTGATACGTTCCTCACGTTTTCCGACCTTGTCAGCAAACAACATCTTAAAGGCCGTTTGTTTCAGCGGATGTTTCTCGCCGAGCAATCTGCTCCTGTAAACACTTACCAGTTCCTCCCTCGTCAAATTGGGCATAATGGACTGGCACTCTCTCAACACGTTCTCATCCCACTGTGTGAAATGATACTTCCGGCATTGCCCCATGATGTACTCGTAATCTGTCATAATCTGTAATCATTAAGTTGTTACAGCGACAAAATTACTCATTCTATGGCAGGCTTCCAAGCGATTCATAACCGCAAGGCTTGTGGAATCTTGATTTTATTCCCAGGTCACCAAGTCACGTGGTAATATGATTCTTTTAGTCTCTCCACTTTTGCCCGTTATGATATATTGCTCCAATAACGTGGAGTCAACTACAGGTAAAAATACTGCTCTGATGCGTGAACACTTCTCGTTGATAGAATTGAGAAGCGGGTTTGTTACATCTTCAATGCTGCGAATCGCTCTTTCGTTGAGTCCAAAGGGCTTAATCTTCTGGTAGATGTCGGCCAGTTCTTTCCTGTAATCTGGGAGATACTTAAATGCGATTCCCTCTGGATGCTTTAGAAAGAGGAGATAGACTGCCTTAACGATAGGTTCCATCTTCACCTCCTTTTCATAGTCAGCTAATAGAATGGTACAATCCTTAGAGATAGTTAGCCTACTCATTTTGACTACGTTCTTTGCCTTTTCGTCCCGCCCTCCTAAGCGTCTCATCGTTTTCTCGCATCGTTTCCCATCATAATATCTATCAAGTACGTTGTTGAAAATGTCGCATGGTGACACCATATCGAATAAGGTCATACACGACTGCACCTTCAACACATCAGGAAACCCTAGAATGTTGAAAGCTGATGGATTGTTACAATCCAACAAAGCCTGAGTAATATCTCTTAATCTTTTTCCAAGAATAGGATGCTCCAAATAAACTTTTGCTTCTTCTTTGCTGCTTATACCGTAGAACTCGGACTTGTAGCTATGGCCCAATCCTTTGATTTGAGGGAACACATACCATATCCAGTGTCCTTGTTTATGTCCATCTTTAATCTCAGTTAGAGCATCAGCATAAGTGTATGTTTCTGAATCCTGAGCATTCACAAATCTATCAAGGTCATATACGACCTCTCCACATTTAAGCGTGTCAACAAAACTCTTGGGAAGGCAGATGTTCTTAACCTCCAGAGCCTCCTTGAAGAACTGAGCCATCTCTTCATCTCTATACCCACCGATACCACATCCGATACGGGTAACAAAAAAGAACAGTTTCTCGTTCTCTTTTGCAAAAGCTATGAATTTGTCAACGGAGGCTTTCACTTCTGTATCTTTGCGTATGCCTTTACCAAAATCCACAGGGATTGCATAACTCTGTCCTTGCAATCCTTCTGCCTGGCCCCATACTGCACCAAACTTCTTCCGAGCAGTACCAGATGCTCCACCAGTATGATAGCCTAAAGTATTGCTACCAAACACGAATATTTGAGTTGGCAACAGCCTGTCAATATAGTCTGGGGTGTAACCCTTATACCCTTTGTCATCCATATGTTTACATGATTACAAGTGAATAATCGTCATGGCCTATCAAGCCTTTCTTTTTCAACCCTCTGATGTGATTCTTTAAGATGGGCCAAGAAGAACAATTAAGAAGTTTACGGATAACATCTTTCTCAAAGTCCAAGCCCTCAATAGACATCGCCGCTTTAATGAAATTGCTGTTCTTTGTCTGCGCATCAATAGCTTCTTGTAATTCCTCAGAGAACCTGTCTTTATTTGCCACCTCATACATCATCAATATATAATGTGCTAAAGTATCGCTGGCTGCAAATACTACGAAATCATCGTCTACATCAAATTTCCCGCATCTAAAACCATTCTCATCCAATGGATCTTTGCAGTTAATCAGATAAGGAGGATTGTTGAAGTCTGCAAGTCGTGAAAAAGAATGGTACAATTCTTTTGTCTTTCGGTTGTAACAGAAAGACACGCTGTCACCATAGCTAATCCACTGGCCGTCTTTCCAAACAGCAACCAGCGTAGCAAAGGAACACTCATCGTAGAATTTATTCATAAACATCCCACCAATGTTCTTTGCCTTCGCTTCGTATTCGTTATAGAAAGGCTCCCATATCCCATCTATCCACGTGTCGAAAGCCTCATAGCTTGTTATTGCGTTTTCAGGCAAGTGATTAACAAGATACTTTGCCCAGCAGTCTGCAAATACGCCACCTCCGCCTGCACCATCTGACACCGCAATGACCTCCTTACGGGAAATAGCAGCATCTTCATTAGTGATGCCCTCCTCAAATTTTGCTATTGATATGGCTCTCATCATTTCTGGCTAATGTTTGTTGGTGTACCAATATCCATCAGTTGCATCAGTCTACTTGTATCCACATTCACAGACATGGCTACGTGTCTTACGACTCCAGCCTGTAAATGCATCTTCGTCTCAATATCTGCATTATATCTCTCTGGAAGCAAGCTCGACATATCATAAAGTAATTCTGAATATTTGTTTCCATTCAGTTCAGCTTTTCCGACAGGCAGCAATATTTGCTCTATGGTATTAGGCGTAATATGAATATTCCATAACAGGACATTACCATCATTAGTATACATGGATTTCAACTCATTAGCCAGTTGTATTATTTGTTCTCGTGTAGCATCTGTAAACTGCCCATCTGTAATATTGATGATAGTTGGAGGATAGCAATCCTCATCATGATGTATTTCCATCCATTTTTCAAGCATTTGTTTTGCTTTAGCAAACGCTTTGTGTACATGAGTCCAGTGTCCGTCACATCTGGCCTCTACCCATTGATTCTTCTCTATTTCTTTTACTTGTATGCCTTTGCGTGTTCTGACCTCCTCACGAACCGTAATCTTCTTATATGGATTGTTCTTTATTTCTTCTGGCGATACAAAATCGCGTCCAGCCAGTGTGCCGTTCCATCCGCTATAGACCTCGTGTCCATAGCCTATTACGGCGATGTCGTAGTAATGTCTTACCTCATCCATCTTAATGCACCTTAGTATCAAATCGTATATTTGCTTGTTGACGATTCTTGCTACAGCCTCAGCCAACGATATTTGCTCACCATATAGACTTGTCATGCGTTTCATTGATACGGACTGATCTACAAGGAATATAAATGCCGTAGGCGTATTCCTCGTAATCTGAGCCGTATAGGGATTCTTGACTTGCAGTGCCTTTGGCTTCGACGGAATAGGAATCCCAAAGTTCCCAATATTCTTGATATACTCTAATGGTATGAAGTTTTTCACCAACACCTCTGCCTGAAAGTAAGGCTGTTCCTCTTCAGGAAGGTCAAAATGCGTACGGGCTTTCACCGACTGGAAGTGAATTTGCTTAAAGTCTGAAATAGTCGGACCTATATTCGGTTTGATGGTGTACCTTGCAGCATTTAGATTGGCATATAAGCTCTCGTCCCAATAAACGACCTCCGGATCTATCTCCAATATGACGGGATTAGAGATTCTCCCGTCTTTCATGGCCACATACATCATCGGATGCTGTGTAGTAAAACTGACTCTCACATAGTCTTCCAAATTCCTACTACTATCCAATTGTCTAGAAGCTGAACTGCCACCAGGCTTGTTAATCTTGATACCCTTTCGGTCACAATCCATCCACGAATACAGTCCCCCATTCTTGATAATGGACTCCAAGTTGTCTCTATCAGTAAAATGATACAACTTCGTGATTCTGTGCTCATCCAGCACAGCCTTGAACTCATGCCAATTAGTCTTCTTATCCATAGCCGTTGCCTTTTACTCATTAAACAATTCCAACTGAATATTATTGCCTTTCTTTGTGGACTTTTTAGTTGGTGCAGATGCTTCCTCTGTCGCATCTAACTTCTTCTCCCCATAAGGATAAATCCCTTCAACGTATGCCTTAATAAGTGAAGCATGCGATAGCGGCTTCTTCGCATTTTCTACATCCGCATTCGTATCATAGTCCAACAGCACTATGGTTTTTGTCCTGCTGGCCTCACGCATACGCTCAATGATAGATGCCACCTTGTTTCCCAACACCCAACGATATGTCGGAATATATATCTGTTTGCGAGCCTCGATATATCCAAGCAAGTCCGTACCATTCACGCCTCTTCGATGTCCAAGTGGCTTGCCAAATCTGCGAACCGTCCGTTTCAGTCCTTTCATCGTGTCATTCTGAAACAGCGACGTATCCACATCTGCTCCTTCAAACACCTTCAGCCCCTGCCAAATAGCCTCCACACAGGTAGCCGTATAACCCTCGCTAAACGGAACTGGTATCCCACCATGAGGATAGAATGGACTCAGTTTAACCAAGTCATCTTTTGCCCCGCTTGTCACGTCAGCCAATATCGCATCTGGATATTTCTTCAATATCGTGGCTGGCTTCTTCCGTTTTGATTCAATGACTATCATGGCTCTATCTTTTTTAGAATAACCCTACGTCCACCCCTGTCAGGACCGTCACGGCGTATAACCCCTTTCGATTGCAAAGCATTTAGGTCACGGCGAATGGTTCTGGCATCAACTCCAAACAAGACAGCCAGCGTAGCGGACGTTTCTAGGACATTTTCTAGGACATTTTCTAGGGCATTCCATTGTCCCGTCTCTACAAGTCTATCAACGATTCTTCTCTGACGCTTAGTGAGTTGACTTGCCAAAATGTAGTCTGTGTATCCTAGGACATCTTGATGTTCGAGATTCACATTTCTTCTCTTAAACGACACCCTTACACCGCCACAGAAATTCTCGACTTCAGGCATGGGCAGTCCCGCACCCTCAAAGCCCTCACGTATTTTCTTATAGCCACGCCCCCAAGCATCAATGAAGCCCGCCTTGAAGAAAGCGTTGGCAATATTCTTGTTGCGTGGCCGCGAAGAGTGTTGCCCTAAAAGCGTTTCCAGCGTGTAACCGGCAGGCAGTTCACCGTCGTTCCATACCTCCACATGGTCGTTCCATACACGCATCTGGATATGAACACCAGTATAGTCCTTATGAATGATGGCATTATATAAGATTTCGCGCAAAGCCTCCTCAGGCACCTCAAGTTTCTCTATCCGATTCATCCCTTTGAAGGTGATAGGCATAATCAGGTATTTTGCTTTCAACAAGTCAACAACTCTGTCCGCCATCTGAATGATGTTGCCTTCAACAACATCCTGAAACATAAGGTCTGCCTCGTCAACGCCAAAGCGACCGATATGGAACCTGACGCTGGTGAAGTACTTCTGGGGTCTTTTGGCAAACAGCAATAGTGCCGCATTTTTGAGTTTGCCATCTTCGTTAATGAGATCCAGGTTCTGAAGCAGCATCTCTATGGGCATATTCCGTTCCTCGTTAGTGATACGTCCGTTCTCATAGCCCTTCCGCAGGAAATAGTTTATTGCCGCTTGGTCCAAATCGCCTATCGTCGCACTGTCATTGGGGATATCATCCCACGAGCGTCCCATCTTTTTCAGGATAAACTGCTGCAATGCAGGCCCACGCAGTTCCTGCATCGTACTGCCTGAGCGATAATAGTACTTCCCTTTGTAATTGATGGGGATATTGCTGGGTTCTATCTCCACTTCTATATACTCCAGTCCATCCTGCTCATGCAGGTTTACATCCACCACGACACCCATTGTCGTGACAATCTTATTGGGGATGTCCTCCATCAGCCTGTCCACATTATCAAGACCAATGATTTCATGCTCATCATTCACGCCGAAGTACATCACCGCCCCCTGTGCATTTGCAAATCCGCAAATCCACGCCAGATATTTATCGTGCCAACCCTCCTTGTATTCCACATTTTGGCACTCCTTTGGTTTCATCTTTACCATATCTCTTTTCTTTCGTTTACAAAGTTATAAAAAATAATAAAACTACAAAAATTAAGGAGTTAAAATGAAGAAACTGGAAATTCTATTCCAACGTTCGACATTCCAGGTTTCTTCTTCTTTCATCATCCTTGAATCACCAGTACCTACAAGTGTAAACATTTCCTTTGCTATGGAAAGCCCCTGATTATCAGCTCTTCTATACCAATAGAATGCAAGTTTTCTATCTTTATTCATTCCCGCACCTTGATAATAACAGTTAGCCAAATTAAATTGGGCCACATCCAATCCTTGTCGAGCAGCCTTTTGGAACCAGTATGCAGCCTTTTCCACGTCTTTCTCAACATAAAAGCCATAAGCATAACAAACACCAAGTCCATTCTGTCCATAGGGAGTCAGAGATATAGAACGGAATACTGTATAGGCGTTCTTATATTCTTTCTTTTCTATCATAGAACAAGCATCATTATATACCTTAGCAACATCATTGGATAATTTATCGGCATTACCCATTTCTGGAATTGACTTTTTCATTATTACGATTGGTTTCTTGACAGGAAAAAGATTACTTGATAGTACTTCAAGCTCCTTTCGCGATGATACAATTAAAAATAGTCCAAACAAACTACACAATTCATTGTCTGACAAAAGGGATATAATCTCTTGTATAGTCTTGCTCACCTTTATGTCTCTAAAATCAGATTCATTTAATAATAAACCACTCTCGCATGAACCATACTTGAAGAGTGTTGGTTTCAGAGCAATGGCTTTAAGAGACATAGCAATTGTTACCAATGGGAAGTCATCAATGTAACAATCGAAATCTTCAATCGTTCGAAGTGGATGACGATAGTTAGGGCTGCCCAATTCTCTTGCCTTCTGTCCTTTCATGGCTGGAACATACATTCCATCATAATCAACTAAGACGATAGACCCATCCCCCTTTACTAATATATTATCAGGCTTTAAATCTCCATGGGCAAAAGGTTGCACGAGTAACCATTTCGCTAAATTATAAAACCTAAATGACAAAAGTTCTAAAGCATAATGGTTATTAATGTTCCTTTGGATATACTTATCCATAGGTACACCCTCAACCCAATCCATCAGCAAAACAGGAAACTCCGTTTCATCTGTTTGCTCAGTATCTACGAACAATTCTCTCTCCAAATATTTAATTGGGGTCAGATAATTAGAAGAGACAAATTCCAACTCATCGGCAATCAGTTTATAACTTTCACTTCGTCCTTCCTGTTCTTTAGTGAAACATTTCACGGCATAGAGTTTCCCATCCTGTTCATCCTTCATCTTAAAAACTACAGCAAAGTTGCCACTGCTCATAATGGGCTCACCATTTGAGTCAAGAACAGGTCTTAGATTACTTAACTTGTCAAAGTAATCCTCAGGTGCCTTTGCTGAAAGTTTTATAGATTCAGTATATTGTCCGATTGATGGATAATTCATAATCTATAATCCCATTTGTTGTTTAAGCATGTTCATTAGGAACTCCTTCCGTTTTATCTCAGAATCCTTTTCTTGTCGAGTTGCACTAGGACAACTCTCGACATTCCGTTTCGTCGAAGCAAGAAGGAAGTCCATTGCTTCGCTAACCTGCTCTTTCGTCACGTATTGCCCACCAATCAGCGAGCCAAGGAACTGGGCAGCACCATTTGCATGCTCAGCCATCTCCATATTATGCTTCATTATTTCTTTTTCGTCAATCATGATTAGTTTATAAATTCTTCGTTTTTATACTTTTCTGCGTTATAATCATCCATCAGTTCATACAGCAATGTACCATCTTCATTTTGCTTTATAGAATGATTCACAATATCAACTTCTGCCTTTTCTCCTTTTTTAACTAAATAACAAAGTGACGCAACAGAAAAATTTAATTTCTTATCAACAGCCTCTGGTTTTAAAACTATATTCAATCCCTCTCCTGCTGCAGCAACGGAAGGATATATGATGCCATCCATTTCTTTGGTCTGCTCGTTAATATAGAGAAGATAATAGACAAAATTTGCTATTTTGAAGTAGTCATCATTATTTGTGATTTCTCTAGCAATTTGATTAGACATATACTCAACGAGTTCTAATGCATCGTTGCTGATTCCTTTCTCTTGTTTGACTATTTCCCATTCGTCTTGAATCTGTTTAATAATTGGAATCGTTCTTTCATACTCAGTAGAGAATGGTAGAGCAAGTAAGTCTAATCTTTCGATAACATCCCATCTAGAACACGTACTGCGTTCTATACCTTTCGTTTCCTTGTTTTGTACAAAATCAGAAGTCTCTAAAATAGAAATGTATCGGGGTAAAGGTGAAGTAAAGTCGTCAGCAAAAGTGCAACAATAAAACATTGGGTGGTAGGGTATATTGGCACGTCCGTATCCTTTGCAAGCCGACATAGGTGGGTATGTCAACTCAGAAATTATAGAGAACTCTGTGTCTTTATTATTAATTCTTTGGCGTATAACATAGTTTCCTACTTCCAAATTGAAATGAACAAGAGGAACTATACCGTTATCAATTGAATTGAAAATAGAATATAGTTTCTCGATTTCATTTGGTGAATCTATTGAATCTAGTCTATCTTTTATTTTTTCAGTCACGTTTCTTGTAGTTATATCTGTTGATTTCATAATTCATATACAAATAAGAAGTTCGATTAAATACATCAATACCATTAATGTCAAGAAGCAAATAATAAAAAGCATCAACTACTTCATCTAATGAGTCAACGTCATTTATATTATATTCATTTATAGCACTAAACACATTTTCATCTTCGATCCTTATACGTGCTCTATTGCCCATTGTATTGAAATGGTACTTGAGATTACCAAATAGATTCAAAATGTTACTAATAGTAGACAAAAGTGCCATGATACAATCCCAATAGGAAATACCATCATCCTTTTTCTGGCGAAGAAAAGATTTTAGTTTTGATTTTACCCAATAGGAATTCAATTCCTTCAACTGATAAATGTTGTTTGGAAGCATTTCTGAAAATTTTCGAAATGACCTAGGCGGTATAATTATAGTTCGCAAATATGTACAACTACTAAATGCATTTTTACTTATATATTCAATAGTATCAGGTAATTCTATAAATCTAAAGTAGCAATCACAGAAAGCTTTCTCACCAATATATTTTACAGATGAAGGGATTATTAAAAAACGAAGATTATGACACCCTTTAAATGCCTTATTACATATAGTCTCAGTTCCATTTCCTATTTTATAATCAGATATATAATCTTCCCAATCTTCACCCATATATTCCCCTCCAATTGAATCATAAAAACGTAACAACTTTTTATCATTATTGCTATAATATGCAAAACCGCGATCTTTCTTAATTTTGTTGTTCCATTCATCAAATGATATAGATGCTTGTATGTTAACTAAAGGCGTTGGTTTGGAAATGAGGAAAAACGATGCCTTAAACCCAATAACCATTTTGTACCAATAAGATTTAAAATTATTTGAAATCCTATTCAAATCCTCATCAAATGTATAACTAAGTTTTGCTAAAATGCGACTATTCCTTATGTCTCTATAGTCTTTTTCTGATAGCAAGAACCTGTCTGCCGCTCCATACTCTTTCAACAAAGAAGGTTGTAATGAAATTGCTTTTAATGAAATAAGTATTGAAGTGAAAGCAAATTCATCGATATGCTCATCGAAATCATTCTCTGTCCTTAGGGGATGACGAAAGTCTGGAGAACCCAGTTCGCGTGCCTTTTGTCCTTTCATGGCAGAAACATACATACCGTCATAATCAACAAGGACAAGAGTGCCATCTTCACGAACAAGGATATTGTCTGGTTTCAAATCACCATGAGCAAAGGGCTGAGGGATGAGCCATTGTGCCAATTGGCTGAAACGATAGGCCAGCATCTCCAAAGCATATTTGTCATCCAGGTTCTCGCGCAAATACTTGTCGAGCGTCTTACCCTCTACCCAATCCATCAACAATACGGGGAATTCAGTTTCCGACGTCTGGTCTGTATCAACGAATAGCTCTTTCTCCAGGAAACGGAGAGAAACAAGATAAGGCGAATTCACATCTTTCAGCGCATCAGCAATCTGATGGTAAGCCTCCGCTCTCCCCTCCTGCTCTTTCGTAAAACACTTCAAAGCATAGAACTTCCCAGTCTCTGTATCCTGCATTTTGAACACCACAGCAAAGTTTCCACTTGTCATTACGGGTTGTCCATCCTCTCCTAACACAGGTCGAAGATTGGTCAACTCCTCGAAGTTGTCCTCTGCCGCCTTGATGGCTTCAATATATTCAGAGATTAGCGGATAGTTCATAAGTCACTCGTTATTAATAGCGCAAAGATACACAAAATTATCAATAACAAAGAATAATAACAAGAAAAAAGGTTTTTCACAAGGCTTGTTATAATAAAAAAGTGAATCATTCTTCCAACAAAGCAAACTTTTGAGGGAGAAATTTCAAAAGAAGAACTTCCGCAAGCCTTGTTGCCTTAATGCAAGTGCTTACGGACAGAACGCCAAAAGCATTCGTTCGGCACTATGACAATTCTTTTATGAAATGCTGAAGAGCCTTCTGTAAAGGGGTCAACTCGTTGCTGAGAATCCAGAAAATCTGGCCGGCATCTACATCAAAATAATGATAGCCTTTCAGAAGACAGTGACTCCATCGCGCTCTATCCTGCTGCGCAGGCGGGGATTAAGATGATGCCATAGTCGCGTTGAAGCGTGCTGCAACAGCCTTGCAGGATGTCTATGTAATCAGTCTTGCTCATAAAAACTATATTTTTTGCAAAGATAAGAAGAATTTCTCAACAAAGCAAACTTTTGGGGGAGAAATTTCAAATGAAGCACTTCTGCAAGGTTTGTTTCCCCGAACTACTGCATTACATCGTCTCTGCCATCAAATCTTTTCTGCCTATAAGGCTGAAAATTGTGATATCATTGTCCTCGTTGAGAATACGGAGGGTACGAAGAACTTCATTAAGGGTGGAACCACTGGTGGTTACATCGTCAATCACTAGCACATTCTGCTGCCGAATCATCGAACAGAGTTCTCGTTCTTCTTCTGATTCAAATCTCAGGAAGTTCATGATGTAGGGGCGAAGTCTGCTTTTCTTTACATCTTTGGCAATCGTGAAATAATCCTTTTTATGAATCATTTCCAGCATGGCATTGATAGAGTTCTTGGCCTGCTCTTTTGCTGCAGGACTATAACGGGGCATACCGTTTTCCAAGACATCGTCAAGATATTGCTTCTCATAGGCCTTCATGTCGAACGATATATTAGAGGGAAGAGCCTTGACAAGCGTCATCTTATATAATGTGGGCTGGGCAAACCTGTAGATGTAACGCAACATATACTGATTAACCCTGCTCGACGATTCAGGCATGACAACAAGGTCATAGTTGTAGAGATTGATTTTCTTGTGGAGATTGTCAATTGCGTTTTTGATAAAGTCTGTCAGTTCTGGTGTGTGCTGCAGGTCATTCGTAAACTTGACATATTTAATGAATTCTGTACGTACAGAACTTTCCACTTGCTCGGAGAATTCATAGCCATAGTAGAAGCACTTGCCAAACGCCTTTACCTGATAGCCATTACCAGTGAGGCTGACAATATCTTCAGCACCATCATGCTCGAAATCGAACACGAATTTCTTTTCTACATCGTCGAATGTTACACCCATATCATCATATAACTTTTGCAAAGATAAAAAGAATTTTCCAACAAAGCAAACTTTTGAGGGAGCCACTCGCCTCACTTCTTGCGCACCGGGTCGCAAGTGAGGCCGCAGCCCAGTTTCTTGAAGATCTTACGGTCCACCTCGCTGAGCATCACGGTGGAGTGCACCTGACAGTCGCGCAGTTTGGGCAACTGCTCGAGGGCACGGCGGCAATTCTCATCGTTCTCGGAGAGCACCGACAGAGCCACGAGCACCTCGTCGGTATGCAGGCGTGGATTGCGGCCGCCCAGATATTCTATCTTGGTCTTCTGGATGGGCTCGATCATGCTTTGCGGAATCAGTTTCACATCGTGGCCGATGCCTGCCAGATGCTTGGTGACATTAAGCAGCAGGGCAGCCGAGCAGCCCAGCAGGGGCGACGACTTCGAGGTGATGATGGTACCGTCGGACAGTTCGATGGCAGCGGCGGTGTGGCCGGTCAGTTCCTGCTTGGCAGCGGCGGCCACGGTCACCCGGCGGTAGGCAGTGGTGATCTTGGCCTGATTGAAGAGCAGCAGTATCTTGTTCACCTCACGCTCGGCATCGACGCCGTCGGCCAGTTTATTAGTGGCCGAATAGTAGCGTCGGATGATTTCGTCGCGACTGGCCTGACAGCACACCTCGTCGTCGCTGATACAGAAGCCCACCATGTTGACGCCCATGTCGGTAGGACTCTTGTAGGGGTTCTCACCATAGATGCCTTCGAACAGGGCGTTGAGCACGGGGA
>DETM01000056.1:77518-110313 GCA_002361655.1 Prevotella sp. UBA3288
TCGCGGTTGTAGTTGACGGCAATCTTATCGTAGGCCTCCAGATGGAAGGGGTCGATCATGTTGACGTCGTTGAGGTCGGCAGTGGCGGCCTCGTAGGCTATGTTGACAGGGTGCTTCAGGGGAAGGTTCCACACAGGGAAGGTCTCGAACTTGGCATAGCCGGCACGGATGCCGCGTTTGTTCTCGTTGTAGAGTTGCGACAGGCACACAGCCATCTTGCCACTGCCCGGGCCGGGTGCGGTGACGATGACGAGCGGACGGCTGGTCTCCACATAGTCGTTCTTGCCAAAGCCTTCGTCGCTGGCTATGAGTTCCACATTGTGGGGATAGCCGTCGATGAGGTAGTGGATATACGACTTAATGCCCAATCGCTCCAGACGGTGACGGAAGGTATCGGCGGCATGCTGGCCGTTATAGTGGGTGATCACGACGGAGCCGACCATGAAGTCGCGGCTCTGGAACTCGTCGCGCAGACGGAGCACATCCTCGTCGTAGGTGATGCCCAGATCGGCACGCACCTTATTCTTTTCAATATCCTCGGCACTGATCACAATGACAATCTCGATGCTGTCGGCCAACTGACGGAACATGCGCAGTTTGCTGTCGGGCTTGAACCCCGGCAATACACGTGAGGCATGGTGGTCATCAAAGAGTTTGCCGCCCAGTTCCAGATACAGTTTGCCATCGAACTTGGCTATTCTTTCCCTAATATGTTCAGACTGAATCTTGAGATATTTCTCATTATCGAAACCAATTTTCATCATGTGCCTAATTGAAGTCTTAATACATTTCGGGGTACAAAGGTACGAATATTTTTTTTATTTTAGCAGAAAAGTGATATAAAATTTGGTCATTCCATTGCTTTGCCGTACCTTTGCAATAGAAAAGAAGTACGACTATGAATCAAAGCGACTGCATCGTCATTATTCCTACTTATAACGAGAAGGAGAATATAGAGAAGATTATCCGGGCCATCTTCGCGCTGGAGAAGAGTTTCCACATCCTGGTCATCGACGACGGCTCGCCCGACGGCACCGCCACCATCGTCAAGGCGCTGATGGCTGACGAGTTCGCCGACCGCCTGTTCATCGTCGAGCGCAAGGGCAAACTGGGACTGGGCACGGCCTACATCGCCGGTTTCAAATGGGCGCTGGCCCACGACTACGAGTACATCTTCGAGATGGATGCCGACTTCAGCCACGACCCCAACGACCTGCCGCGGCTCTATGCTGCCTGCCACGACGAGGGCTACGACGTGGCCATCGGCTCACGCTACATCACGGGAGTCAACGTGGTGAACTGGCCCATGGGCCGCGTGCTGATGAGTTATTTCGCTTCGCAGTACGTACGGATTGTCACAGGATTTCCCATCCACGACACGACGGCCGGTTTCAAATGCTACAAGCGGCGTGTGCTGCAGACCATCGAACTGGACAAGATACGCTTCAAGGGCTACGGCTTCCAGATCGAGATGAAGTTCACCGCCTGGCGCATCGGCTTCAAGATCAAAGAGGTGCCTGTCATCTTCGTCAACCGCAAGGAAGGGGTCAGCAAGATGTCGGGTGGCATCTTCGGCGAAGCCTTCTTCGGCGTCATGCGGCTCAGGTGGGACGGCTGGACGAGGAAATATCCGAAAATTGAGCGCTGAGAGTTGAGAGTTGAGCGTCGATTCTACTGATCGGGATTCTCAACGAAACCCTGATATTCCGGCACTAAGGCCGACATCACACTGTCGTAGGCTTGATTTTTGATAGCCTCGACATTCTCCGGTCCCTGTCCTACAGGATAGATGGGGTCGTGGAAGGTCAGCGACAGCGGATGCCAGTGGACGAACTTCATGTCACGTGTTCGGGGCATGATATTGAACGAGCCGTTGATGGTCAGCGGCACCACGGGCAACTGCAGTTCGTCGGCCAGCGCAAAAGCGCCTTTTTTAAACACCCCCATGTGACCGGTGAAGGTACGCGACCCCTCGGGGAAGAGCGTCACACTGGTGCCGCCCTGCAATGTGGCACGGGCAGCATCGTACGAGGCTTTGATCTTCTTGGGCCCCCGCTTGTCGACGAAGATATGATGAATCTTCTCGCAGGTGTAGCCAATGAGGGGAATGCGTCGCAGTTGGTACTTCATCATCCACTTGAAATTGCGGTTCAGATAGCCATAGATAAGAAAAATGTCGAAAGCCCCCTGATGGTTGGCTACGAAGACATACGACTGTTTCGGCTCGAGATGTTTACGCCCCTCGACCTTGACGGGGATAAGGAAGAGCCACAGCACGATGCGGGCCCAGAGGTGAGGCGGATAGTAGCCCCAGAAATGGCCCCAGCCCAAGGCGCTGCCTATCAAGATGGGGATGATGAGCACAACGGTGGTTAGCAGTCCCAACGGCAGGGCTACCAACAGTTGATAGACGCAATACAGAAAGTGAAGCACCTGTTTCATTGTTTTCGTTTCGTTTTTTACTTCTTACATTTCAAAGTGATGACAACAATCTCCGGGGAAACTCCCAGACGGAACGGCACTACGCCGCTCAGGCCGCTGGTCACATTAAGGCAGCGTCCGCCGACGGTATAGAGGCCATGCGACTCCTTGTAGACGAGACTGGCCGGCGACAGCCCGAACAGTGCCACCTGACCGCCGTGGGTATGACCGCTGAGTGTCAGTTGGGCGTGGCATTGCGGCAGAATCTTACGCCGCCAAGCCGTGGGGTCGTGCTCGAGCATGACGACGAACTCGTCTCTCATGATGCCCCGCAACGCCTTTTGGATGTTGCCTTTCTGGGGAAAACGCTCGCCGTCGCCATCGTTCTCCATGCCGGCGATATGGATCTTTGCATCGCCCCGCTGAACGGAATAGTGTATATTGTCGAGCACACGCCAACCAATGCGATCGTCGAGCATACGACGGACATCGATGTCGTCGAGTTTCTCCACTTCGTTATCGATATACATGGGATAGTCGTGGTTGCCCTTGACGGAGTAGACACAGTCTTTGGCCTCGATACTCGACAACAGGTCGACGAAGGGCATCAGTTCTACCGGCTTCTTATTCTGCAGATCGCCCGTAAAGACCACGAGGTCGGCACGCTGGGCGTTGATACTGTCGACAGCCCGCTCCAGAATCTGCTGGCGACGCCCCGTCAGCGTACCTACATGGGCATCGCCGAACTGCACGATTCTGTAACCGTCGAAGGCTGGCGGCAGGTCGTCGAAGGTCAGTTCGACATGGCGCACCTCCAACTGGTAGGGTTCCACATAGGCACCATAGACAAAGGCAACCCACAACAGGGGCACCACGACGGCCACCAGCCACCGTAGCCAGCGCCTGCGACAGTTGTTGCGACAGCGCCACAGCACCAGCAGGTCGATGAGTGTCAGGAGGGCGAGAATGCCCCACCCTATATATAAATAGGTGTCGGGCGAAAGCAGCACACGTGCTGCCACGACAGTCTGGACAGAGAGAGAGAGAGGTATCATAGATTGGCAATCAGAAATTTTCGTAACACATCAACGGGCAACCGGCGACGCCGGGCATAGTCATGCAACTGGTCCTCGCCAATCTTGCCCACGGCGAAATAGCGGGCCTTGGGATGAGACATCATCAATCCCGACACGCTAGCATGGGGACGCATGGCACCACTCTCGGTCAACGAGATGCCGATCTGACTCATGCCAAGCACAGCGTCGAGCAGAAAATTGAGACTAGCATCCGGCAGAGAGGGATAGCCCACGGCTGGACGGATGCCCTGAAAATGCTCCTGCAGCATCTCATGGATGCTGAGGTGCTCGTCGTGGGCATAGCCCCAGTAGTGTTTGCGCACCTCTTCGTGCATCCGCTCGGCCGCTGCCTCAGCCAGACGGTCGGCCAACAGTTGGGCCATCATCTGCTGATAGGGGTCGTGGCTAAAATCTGTCACCATGGCGGCATCGACGCTGGTGGCAAAGAGGGCAACTTTTGAGAATTGTGAATGGCGGTGCGAGACGAAGTCAGCCAGACAAAGACAGTCGCTGCCTACCGCCTGCTGGCGGAGCATAGGCAGACAGGTGCCGTCAGCCAGCACGATGTCGTCGCCATCGGAATGAGCATCGACCAGCAGAAAGAGCGCATGAGCACGATATCGCCCTTCGGTCTCGGCGAGAAAGGTCTCGGCCTCGCTCCTGATCCGTCGCTGCTCGGCCTCGTCTTTCAGTTGCCAGGCGAAGTAGAAGTAAGCCCAGTTGATGTATGGGCTCACATCGCTGATGTCGTAGGAGAGTATCATCTGAAGGTCAACGGCTGACCGATATAACTGCGGTCGACCACTCCATTATTATAAATAAGGTGTCCGTTGCAGATGGTCTGCTCCACCCGCCAATGGAACGTATGACCTTCCAGAGGACTCCAGCCACACTTGCTCTCGATGATGTCGGGCGTCACCGTCCAGGGGGTGTCAGGACGTACAATGACAAGATCGGCCTGATAGCCCGCACGGATGAAGCCCCGCTGGCGGATCTGGAAGAGACGGGCCGGATTGTGGGCCATCAGTTCCACCATACGCTCGATGGTGAGCACCTTCTGGTCGACGAGTTCGAGCATCGCCGGCAAAGAGAACTGCACCATGGGCATCCCGCTGGCAGCCTTGGCACAGCCGCCGGCTTTCTGCGACAACAGGTGAGGGGCATGGTCAGTAGCGATGGTGGTGATGCGACCGTCGTTGAGCGACTCGCGGAGCATGAACTGGTCGACAGGACTCTTGATGGCGGGATTCACCTTGATGCGTGAGCCCAGCCGCTGATAGTCGAGCATAGAGAAGAAGAGATGACCGACAGTCACCTCGGCGGTGATGGAGGGTGTACTGCCTGTTGTGGCACTGTCGCAACAGACCGGGCCTGGGGTAAAAAGTTCCAACTCCTCTGCCGTGCTGAGATGAGCCACGTGGAGCCGGGCATGATGTTTCTTGGCCAGTGCGACGGCCTTCTCCGTAGAACGCAGGCAAGCCTCCTCACTGCGGATGAGAGGATGGAGGCTAACGTCAGGATCGTCGCCATGCCCCTGTTTGGCCAACACCATATTACGGTTGATAATGGCCGTATCTTCGCAATGAGCCATGATTGGCAGTTGGGCCGAGGCAAAGATGCGATCCAGAGCCTCATCCCTATCGACCAACATATTGCCGGTGCTGCTGCCCATGAAGAGTTTGATGCCCGGCACCCGATGAGGGTCGAGACGCTTGAACAGGGGCGTGTTATCATTGGTGGCGCCAAAGAAGAAGGAGTAGTTGACATGACTGCTGCGGGCAGCCCGCTGAAACTTATCATCAAGTGCCTCGAGCGTTGTAGTCTGCGGCACGGTGTTGGGCATCTCAAAATAGGAGGTCACGCCACCGGCGGCAGCAGCACGGCTCTCGCTATCGATGTCGGCCTTCTCGGTCATCCCCGGCTCACGGAAATGAACATGGGTGTCGATGATGCCCGGCAGCACAAAGCAGCCCGTTGCATCGATGACATCGTGAATGGGAACTTGAGAATTACTATCTACGATTTTCTCGCCGTCGATGACGACAGGTCCCTCGAAGCAACGCCCCTCGTTGACAATATGCGCCCCCTTAATCAGCGTTGCCATTGCCGTTCAGGATGTTTTGGATGGTAGCATCGTCTATCGCATCGCTGCCGGCCGTAGGTGCCGGTTCCACCTTGTGGGTCAAACCGGTATCGGTGACGTGCTTATAGAACTCGGCAACGGCCTCATTACGCTTGAACGACTCCGGGGCCTTGCTCATCAGATGTTCCACCTGTGGCACCGACGAGGTCATCTGGATGAAGACAAACGGCCCCAGCACATTCTCGAAATTGGCTGCCACGAAGTCGCTTACCAAACTGTCCTCCTGTTGGGCTATCACAGCAGCCTCGGCCGACAGCGTACGGTTGATTTCATCCTCGTCAATGCCGTCGAGCAACATCTGGCTGAACCGGTGGTCCAGTTCGGCCATCTGGTTCTGAAGCCGGTTATGCTTGTCAAGGAAGTCATAGAGCACATCGTTGAGGGCCGTACCGGTCACCTTCTGCTGGGCGTTATCGATACGGATGACGATGTCGCCTTTCTCCACCACCAGGGGCATGATGCTCTGTTCGCCCATATAGAGTGAAGCCATATAGGTGGTATCGAGCAGTCCGGCAAAATGGAACTGCCCATGAACCACCTCGCACGAGTCGAGGCTGGTCAGGTCCGTGTCCTTGAGCACCTTCAGATAGAGTTTGCTGCCGTCAAGGACAGACACGGTCGATGACCCTTGGATGTTATATTGATCGGCGCACGATGCCAACAGAGCCACACAGGCAATCAGGTAAAATACTTTCTTCATAAAGTTCGTTTGTTCTTCACGTGCAAATGTACAACGATATATTGAACTACGAAAAAAAATTTGCGCAATTTAAAACAATTGCGCAAACTTTTATAGTTTTTTTGCCTCTTTTTCCATTTCCTTGCCTATTCGGTAGACGGTATAGAGTTGCAGGATGGCGGCCAGGAGCAGCGTGACCACCCAATTGTTTTGTACATAATTCAAATAGACGAGCCACTCCAGTCCGAAGGCATTGCCCTGATTGGCGAACATCAGTACAGCAGTCAGCAAGAACAGCAAGTCGCTGATGGCCCGGATGCGCAACAGCCGGCGAACGACGAAGTTGCTACCCTCATAGCGCTGCATCATCTGGATGGCAGCATAACCGACGGCTCCCAAGGCAAAGACATAGGGATAGAGCGACCAGCGGAAGATGCTGCCGGCGGCACCGACGACCATCATGACGGCACCGGCTATGAAGATGGCGTTCTGCCACTTACTGAGCGGTCTCATCGGTGGTCGGACTATTGAAAGGGGTACGGTCGTCATCGCTCAGCACGAAGATGTCCTCGTCGGCATGCTTCATGAAATAGCGCTCACGGGCAATCTCCTCCATCGCCTTCGGATCGGCATTGAGTTGATGGATACGGCTTTGATAGCGAGCATACTCACGCTCATAATGTTCTATCTCTTCGTTCAGTTCACTGATGCGCTGCCTATTGCCAAGATGGGCCAGCACGCTGTTGGAACCTACAAAGCCAATCACCACAAACCCTACTACCAGCACCACTATATACTTCATATAGGGAATGCCGAAGAAGGTCTTCATCATATCTTTTATCTTCTTCATATCATTTCTGTTATGCTAATTCCAAATCGAACATCTCTTTCAGTTTGCCCACCGACGGGTTTTGCTTAACCATCTCCATAAACTGCTCGCGGCGGGTGAGGATCTTTTCACGTTCACTTTTCTCTGCCACTTTCACTGTCAGCGTGATGTCGCTGTTGTGCAGATAGAGTTTCAGGGTGTTCACGATGCTACCCTTGATCTGCTCCACTTCCGTCTTGATGATCTCGTTGGCAACGACCACCTCGACGGCAGGCATCTCTGTGATGACGGGATTCATATTCTTCATACGGGTGGCGATGCCACTCAGTCTCTGAGGCATGCGGTTGCACATCGACATCCATTGCAGTTCCAGTTCTTCCTGCGAGAAGGATTCCATCTCTTGCCCCGCCGTTGTATCCACACCTTGAGTTCCCGGCAGTATCTGCATCTTGGAAGGCCGCCCCTGCTGTCGCAGTCTGTTCCACGACATGCCCAGACTCGAAATTTTTACCGAGGGGGCTGACTTCTGAGGACTCTGAGGATTCAGAGAATTCTGCGGACTCTGAACACTCTGAGCATTCTGAACACTTTGAGCACTTTGAGCACTTTGACTAGCCTGAGAACTCTGTATTCTCTGGGCCTTCTGTGCGTTGTCCGTCGATACAGCCGCGGCTACCTGCGGGGCCGACTGCTTGGGCTGAGTCTGTCGGATCAGTTGTTTAAACAGGGATTTCAATCTTCTGGGCTGACGCCCATTGGCCGGCCCCTCGTCGGGCTGTGTCAACTGTGCTATCTCGATGAGCGTCAGTTCCACGAGCAGCCGTTTGTTGCTCGACTGGCGGTAGTTGATGTCGCACTGGTTCATCAAACGCAGGGCACTATAGAGAAACCGCGTATCGGTCTTCTGTGCCTGTTCCGTAAATCGCTGCCGGGCCTGTTCGCTGACCTCCAGCAAGGGTAGCGTCTGCGGATCCTTTGCCATCAGCACATTGCGAACATGCTTGGCCAGTCCCTGGATGAGCAGGCCGCCGTCGAAACCTTTGTTCACGATATCATTGAAGAGCACCATGATGTCGCTCACCTTATTTTTAATTGAGAGGTCGACGATGCGGAAGTAGTATTCCGAGTCAAGCACATTGAGATCTTCGATGACCTTCTGATACGTGATGTTACCCTGACAGAACGAGGCTGCCTGGTCGAAGATGCTCAGTGCATCGCGCATACCGCCATCGGCCTTCTCAGCAATGACGGCCAGTGCCTGCTCCTCGTACTGTATGCCTTCTTTCTCGGCCACACTCTTCAGATGGGCGATGGTGTTCTGTACCGTCATACGCTCGAAGTCGTATATCTGGCAACGACTCAGGATGGTGGGCAGTATCTTGTGCTTCTCGGTGGTGGCAAGAATGAAGATGACATGTGCCGGCGGTTCCTCGAGGGTCTTGAGGAAGGCATTGAAGGCGGCCGTAGAGAGCATGTGCACCTCGTCGATGATAAAGACCTTGTACTTACCCACCTGCGGGGGGATGCGCGTCTGCTCCATCAGCGTCTTGATGTGCTCCACCGAGTTGTTGGAGGCGGCGTCGAGTTCGAAGATGTTCAGCGAACGCTGCTCATTAAACGACTGGCACGACTCACACTCGTTGCAAGCCTCGCCCTCGGCCGTCGGGTTCTGACAGTTGATGGCCTTGGCAAAGATACGGGCACAGGTGGTCTTGCCCACACCTCGTGGTCCGCAGAACAAATAGGCATGAGCCAGTTTGCCGCTCTTCACAGCATTCTTCAGCGTGGTGGTCAGTGCCGACTGGCCCACCACCGTGTCGAACGACATGGGACGGTATTTTCTTGCCGATACGATATATTCCATACGATTAGTTCTCTAATTCGCATGCAAAGATAGCAAAAAGAATAAAGAATGAAGAATGAAGAATGAAGAATTTACTACCTCCTTGTTATTTTTTAACGCTTCATTTTAGCGGCAGCCAATTCTTCATCCTTCACTCAAATCAGCGGCATGCCCAGTTGCTTGCAAGCCTTTCGCATCTCGTCGGGCCAGATGCTGGCCTGTATCTCGCCGATATGACCTTTGTGGAGGAGCACCATGCAGAGACGGCTCTGTCCGATGCCGCCACCGATGCTGAGCGGCAACCGGCCGCTGAGCAATTGCTGGTGGAAGAACAGTTGTTCGCGGGCTTCCTGATGCTCCAGTTGCAACTGGCGCAACAGGCTCTCCTTGTCCACACGGATGCCCATCGACGAGAGTTCGAACGAGCGCCCCAACACCGGATACCAGATGAGAATGTCGCCATTGAGTCCCTGACGGCCATCCTCGGCCACCGTCGACCAGTCGTCGTAGTCTGGAGCACGGCCGTCGTGCTTCTCGCCATTCGACAGTCTGCCACCGATGCCGATGATAAAGACAGCGCCGTAAGCCTCGCAGATAGCGTCCTCGCGCTCTTTCGGCGTCTTGTCGGGATACATTTGGAGCAGTTCCTCGGCGTGAATGAAATGAATCTTCTCCGGCAAGAAAGGCTTTATCTGAGGATAGGTCTCACAGACCAGATATTCCGTACGCCGAATGGCGGCATAGATACGTTCCACAATGTTTTTCAGGAAGGCCAACGTGCGGTCTTCCTTACTGATGACAGCCTCCCAGTCCCACTGGTCGACATAGAGCGAGTGAAGGTTGTCTAATTCCTCGTCGGCACGAATAGCGTTCATATCGGTATAGATGCCATAGCCCGACTCTATCTTGTATTCTGCCAGCGTCAGCCGCTTCCACTTGGCCAGCGAGTGCACCACCTCAGCACGGGCATCGCCAAGATCCTTGATGGGGAAGGTGACGGCACGCTCCACACCGTTCAGGTCGTCATTGATACCCAGGCCCTTCAACACGAAGAGGGGAGCCGTCACACGGCGCAGACGCAGTTCAGTGCTTAAGTTAGCCTGAAAAAACTCTTTTATCAACTTGATGCCCTGCTCCGTCTGACGCATGTCGAGCAGACGCTTATAGCCTATCGGCTTAATCACTTGACTCATAATGGTTGTTCTTAATTTGCCCGCAAAGGTACTAATAATATATTAAACTGCAAACTTTTTCCATAGAAATCTTTTCAAATAGATACACTTTCTTGACTTTTGCTATCTTTTTGGCACCTCAACAGCCTCATAGACTACCGCCATATATTATTAAGAAGCACCTAATATATTAAATAATGTATAATTGAGGGCCGTTTCGCAATTAATTCGTAACTTTGCACTCATAAAAGGAACAAACTGATTTACTAACATTTTACTTATGAAACTAAGAATACCACTCATGCTATGGGCCGTTGTGTCGGTAACGATGGCTTGGGCCCAACCCCTACCCTACCAGAATGCCGACCTGCCGGTAGAGCAGCGCGTCGACGACCTGTTAGGCCGTCTGACGCTGGAAGAGAAGAGCCAGTTGATGATGAACGGCTCGCCGGCCATTCCGCGACTGGGTATCCGTGAGTTCGACTGGTGGAGCGAGGCCCTCCACGGTGTGGGGCGCAACGGTCTGTCTACTGTTTTCCCTTCGTGCATTGGCATGGCCTGTTCGTTCGACGACGACCTCATCGAGCGTATCTATAGTGCCGTGAGCGACGAGGCCCGCGCCAAGAACACGCTGCAGCGCCGACAGGGCAAGCCCGTCAAACGCTACCAGGCCCTGTCGTTCTGGACACCTACCGTCAACATCTTCCGCGACCCGCGCTGGGGCCGCGGCCAGGAGAGTTACGGCGAGGACCCCTTCATGAACGGCCAGATGGGCATCCGTGTGGTGCGCGGTCTGCAAGGCCCCGACGACACTAAATACCGCAAGTTGTTGGCCTGCGCCAAACACTTCGCCGTGCATAGCGGTCCGGAGAAGACCCGCCACCACTTTAATATAGAAAACCTGCCGCAGCGCGATTTGTGGGAGACCTACCTGCCGGCCTTCAAGGACCTGGTACAGAAAGCCCATGTCGAGGAGGTTATGTGTGCCTACCAGCGATTCGAGGGCGACCCCTGCTGCGGCAATAACAGACTGCTGCAACAGATTCTGCGCCGCGACTGGGACTTCCAGGGGCTGGTGGTCAGCGACTGCGGTGCCATCGGCGACTTCTATCGCGAGGGTCGTCACGAAGTGTCGAAAGACGCGAAGGCCGCTGCCGCCAAGAGCGTCGTCAGTGGCACAGACGTGGAGTGTGGCAGTGTCTACAAAAACCTGCCATCAGCCGTCCGCCGCGGCGACATCAGCGAAGAGCAGATCGACGTCAGTGTGCGCCGTCTGCTGAAAGGCCGTTTTCTGCTGGGCGACTTCGATGCTGACAGTCTGGTGGAGTGGACCCGCATCCCTGCCAGCGTCATCGCTTCGCAGGCCCATCGCGGCCTAGCCCTGCAGATGGCCCGCGAACAATTGGTGCTGCTGAAAAACAACGGCATACTGCCTCTCGCCGAGAGCGGATGGTCAACAGACAGTAAATCTGTAAATAGTATATCTGCAAATAGTAAATTACTCGTGATGGGTCCCAACGCCGCCGACTCGCTCGTGATGTGGGGTATTTATTTCGGTCAGCCGGCCCACACCGTGACCGCCCTCGAGGGTATTGAGAACATCGTGGGCAAGGTACCCTATGTTCCAGCCTGCGACATCACCTCGATGACGGTGAAGCAGCAGACCATCGGCCACACCACCGAGACAGCCGACGGCAGCACAACGCTGCAAATGGAGACCACTACCGAGCATACCTACACCATCAGCGACATCCTGCAGGCTGCCAGCGGAGCCGAGACCATCATCTTCATTGGCGGCATTTCGCCCAACCTTGAGAAAGAGCAGGCCAAGGTCGACGCTCCCGGCTTCGACGGCGGCGACCGCACCAGCATCGAACTGCCACAGGTGCAGCGCGACATCCTCAAGGCCCTCCACCAGGCCGGCAAGCGCATCGTCTTCGTCAACTGCAGTGGTTCCGCCGTGGCACTGACACCCGAGGTGGAGACCTGCGACGCCATCCTGCAGGCCTGGTATCCCGGCGAACAGGGCGGACAGGCCATCGCCGATGTACTATTCGGCCGCTATAACCCCGGTGGAAAACTCAGTGTGACGTTCTACAAAGACGACTCGCAACTGCCACCCTTCGACAACTACCGCATGAAGGGTCGCACCTACCGCTACTTCCACGGCGAGCCCCTGTTCCCCTTCGGCTACGGTCTGAGTTACACCACGTTCGACGTGAGCAACCAGCAGGTGCAGGTCAGTGCCGACGGCAGTGCCCGGGTGACCGCCGTCGTCAAGAACAGCGGCCGCCGCGAGGGTACCGAGATCCTGCAGGTCTACCTGCGCCGTCCCGGCGACAGCGACGGTCCGGTGAAGACGCTGCGCGGCTATGCCCGTGTCTCCCTCCAGCCCGGCGAGCGGCAGACGGTGACCATCACCCTGCCCCGCGAACGCTTTGAGTGGTGGGATGACGCATCGAACACCATGCGGGTGCTGCCCGGCCGCTACGAGGTGCTCGTCGGCACATCGAGCGCCGACCGCGACCTGAAGGTGCTGACGGTGAATCTTTAGCAAGAATACACCTTATTATATATTATTAAAAACAATTATTATCTATTATTACTAAAAACAATAAAACTCATGAACAAACTATTACACAGACTGAGTGCGCTATGTCTGCTCCTCATGGCCGCCATCACGGCTCATGCTGACGACGGCACACTCTACACATGGGATTTCACCGATGCCAACAGTGCCTGCACACTGGTCGGTGGAGGTCAGGGCACCACCTTCAGTTATCCCTCTGACGTGGATGCCGATGTCAAATTGGAGGTCGATGCCACCAAAGGCAAGTTCAACCCGAGAGGCAACGACGTTCAGGTCAACGCCACAACCACCATCAATGTGCCGGTGAAGGCCAAGGGCGACGTGATCACCATCTACAACTACCGCAACGGTGCCAACGGCGTGACCTACACCATCGGTGCCGAGACGAAGACGGCCACCGACGTCACCTACGAATATACGGTGAGCAAGACGGAGGCCACAACAGGCTTTGTCACCATCACCGTGACTGGCAGCGGCTATATGGACAAGTTCACCGTCCTGCAGCACCAGCCCGAGGCCGAGGGCGGCAAGACCTACACCAACGAGGTTGCCAAGGTGGTGTGGGCCATGAATGATGCCGACGACCTCAATGCCAATGTAGCAACGCCAGAGGGTGTATTCTCGACCATCGCCTTTGCTCCCGCTTCTACTGTCAACATTGGCAATTCCAACGGCGTCAAGTTACTCGAGATCACCGATGGCGACGGCAAAGGAACAGGTGTGCAGGGCATCGTCTTCGCCCCTGCCGGCAAGACCGACCTGCTGACATGGAACGTCAAACCCGCTGCCGGACTCACCTTCACACCGACACGACTGTCAGGTTATGTCAACCGCGACGGTACCGATGTGGAGAACGGACTGACCATTTCCGCCTATACTGCCGGTGCCAACCCCACCCAACTGGGCACATGGACGGCACTGCGCCGCACAAAGACCACAGCACAAAAGTCTTACGACGCTACCGCCATTTACAAATACGAGATTGAACTTACCGCTGCACAGCAGGCTGCCTTTGCCTCTGCCGACGGATTCTTCTTGACGGCCACCGTAGGTGTCGGTTCCGGCAAGACAGCCGAATTCGGCGAGGTCACCATCGAGGGGCTCATCAACGGCACTGCGGCCGATGTGGCCAAATACACGCTGACGGCGACTGCCGCACCTGCTGAGGGCGGCGAGGTGAGCGTCTACCCTGTCTCCGAGCAGTACGAAGAGGGCACCGAGTTGACGCTGACGGCTACCGAGCATTTCGGCTATGACTTCGTCAACTGGACCAACGCCGCCGGCGAGGAAGTGTCAGCCGAGGCTAAGTTCAAGTTCGAACTCTACAGCGACGAGACCCTGACTGCCAACTTCAAGAAGGTGGAGACCTACGCGCTCAACCTGACCGTCGACGGCACCAACGGCTATATGGTGGCCATCGATCCTGCTCCAACCATGGTCGACGGCAAGAAGATGTACGAGGCCGGCACCGCCGTGCAACTCACTGCCAACGAATATGAGGGCCTGGTGACCTTCAACAACTGGAGCGATGGCGAGACCGCCGCTTCGAAACTCATCACTATGACCGGCGACATAAACTTGACCGCCGTCTACTCCGAGGCCGATATCATCGCCGGCTGGGACTTCTACCTGACAGGAGGCAATGGGCGTAAGGCCGACTTCGCCGCCCAGGACAACGAGGCCGACGCACTCAGTCTGGTAAACACCGAGACGGGTGAGACACAGGGCTGGCTTGATAAGAGCACCATGGCCGATGGTGGCTACGAGAGTTTCAAGGGTGCCGCCGTCAACTGGAGAACTGGTGCCAGCAATGGCGACGTGGGCAACTGGCACTGGCAGACCAAGGTAAACGCCGAGGCCTTCACAGACATCAACGTGCAGTTCCAGATGCTCTATAACTATAACGCCTATCAGACCTACCTGGCTGAGTACTCGCTCGACGGTGAGCAGTGGAGCAAGTTCGGCAGCATAACCATGGAGGGTGCCAAGAGTGCCGCCGCGTTCAGCAAGACCCTGCCTGAGGCCTGCAACAACCAGAAAAATCTCTATATCCGTCTGATTGCCGACAAGACATCGCAGGTCGACGGAACATCATCCAAGAACGACGGCAACACGCTGGCCATGTTCTTTATCACCGGCACGCCGAAACTGGTCAACGACGGTGTGGCCCCGATACTCGTGTCGAGCGTTCCCGCCAAGGGAGCCACAGGCGCCTCTGCCACCGGCAAGATCGTGCTCACCTTCGACGAGCGCATCAAGGTGAAGGAAGGCACCAAGGCAACCCTCGGTGCACAGGAGTTGACACCGACCGTGAGCGGCAAGACCGTGACCTTCGAATACAAGGGTCTGGAATATTCCACCGAGTACACCTTCGCCCTGCCTGCCAACAGCGTGGCCGACCTGACCGACAACTATCTCGCCGAGGCTATCACCATCACCTTCACCACAATGGTCCGTCCGAGCGTCACCAAAGGGCTCTACGACCAGGTGGTCGGCAATGTCGACGAACTGGTGGCTGCACTGAAGGCTGCCGAGAGCCGTAGCGACCAAACCGTGCGCTACCGCATCTTCATCAAGAACGGCAAGTATGTGCTGCCACGCGGTGCCAGCAAGCACTATCGCCACACCAACGGCAAGAGCGGCAGCGAAGAGGTGGTCTACCACGAGGGCGACTATACCGACCCCATCACCTATTTCAACGCCAGCAATGTGTCGTTCATCGGTGAGAGCCGCGACGGTGTCATCATCACCAACGACGAGCCCGACAATCTGTCGTTCGACGGCACCTATGGCAAGGCCAGCGTCTTCGAAGGCATCGGCAACAGTGACGTGTTCCAGATAGGCAGCAAGGTGTCGGGCCTCTACTGGCAGGACCTGACCGTCTCGACAGGTATGTCTGACGGCCGTGGCCGCGACATCGCTATCCAGGACAAGGGCACAAAGAATGTCTACAAAAACACCTGCCTGCATGGCTACCAGGACACCTGGACCTCCAACAACGGCAATGGTCTCTACTATTTCGAGGGAGGTATCATTCGCGGTCGTACCGACTATATGTGCGGCAAGGGCGACATCTTCTTCAACGAGGTAGAACTGCGCCAGTTGAAAGGCGGCTACGCTGCCGTGCCCTCTGTACCTGCCAAAATCGGCTGGGTCTATAAAGACTGTATCATCAATGGCGACGAAAACGGCGTCGACGGCAACTACACCCTCGGTCGTCCATGGGGCAGCGGTACACCGACAGCCCTGTTCATCAATACTAAGATGAATGTACTACCGTCGGCCATCGGCTGGAATGAGATGAGCAACGGCTGGCCCAAGCGCTTCGCCGAATACAACTCGATGTCGAAAAGCGGTTCGCCCGTTGACCTTAGCGGACGCAAGAAGACCTTCGGCGACGGCCATGCAAACGACCCAGAACTGACACCTGACGAAGCCGCCCTCTACAGCAACATGGCTATTATGTTCGGCGACTGGGATCCCACGCTGCTCACCGAACAGGCTCCTGTGCCGGCCAATGTAAAGTTGGAGGGCACCACCCTCACATGGGACAACAGCGACTACGCTCTGCTCTACGCCGTAGTGAAGAACGGCCAGGTCGTTGACTTCACCACCGAGGCTACCTTCACTGTCGACGATGCTACGGCAACCTATGCCGTGCGTGCCGCCAACGAGATGGGCGGTCTGGGCGAGGCTGCTGTGGCCACCGTCACTACCGGCATCGAGGAGATGACTCCCGCCGCCGCTGATGTCCAGAACGAGGTGCACAACCTGCAGGGCATCCGTATTAATAAGGTACGCAAGGGTCTGAACATCATCGGTGGCCGCGTGGTCATCGTCAAGTAAAGACCACACGCGCTAACGACCATCCTTTCCACTGGGGGCGGCCTTTGCAGGCTGCCCCCAGTATTTTTGGAGACAGGTGGTAAACGGAAGTTCACTGAACGAAATACACCATTCGTTGAAATAATTTGCAGGATACAGGAGTAAAAACCTAACTTTGCACATGAGCAACGACTCAGAAGGGCGTTTATAGTCAGAAAAACAATTTGTAAATCGTTGTCGCGGAAAACTGCAATTATTCTGCGTTACTTTTTATCTTAATTATTTTGCGGAGTGGATAATCTTTCGTAATTTTGCAGCCAGATAGCAAGTTAATACCGAACTGTATGAAGATAGCAAACCCGATTTACGACATCGTATTCAAGTATCTGATGGAGGACGAGCGCATCGCCCGCACCATCCTGTCGGCCTTGCTGAAGGTTGACGTGGTGGCAGTGGAGGTGCGGCCTCATGAGTACAGCGACGACAACCGTGAATCGCTGTCCGTGTTCCGTATCGACTTCGGCGCAACGGTGCGCGACCAGGACGGCCATGAGAAACTGATATTGATAGAACTGCAGAAGACCTGGCTGGAAACGGAGACACTGCGCTTCCGCCAGTATTTGGGCGTGCACTATTCCAACCCCAAGAACATGCAGGATGCAGGTCATGCACTGCCAATGGTGGCCGTCTATCTGCTGGGGCACAAGGTGGGTGATGTGGAGGAGCCTGTGCTGTATGTCAATCACCAGTCTTACGACTACGACAATCATGTGGTGACGAAAGGTCTGCCCAACCCGTTCATCGATAGCCTGACGCACAACAGCATTATTGTTCAGATTCCGCGTCTTCATGGCAAGATCAACAACCGTCTTGACATGGTGTTGAGCATCTTCGACCAGACACGTCGCGATGCTAACGACAATCGTATCCTGCAACTGGATGACAGCGTCTATGGCGGTGATGCCGACATGGAGCGCATCCTGCATCGTCTGACGAAGGCTGCTGCCGATGCGGACATGCGTCACCGGATGAACGTGGAGGACGAGTATTTCTCCGCCATCGAGAAGCGCGACACAGAGATACTGATGCGCGACAAACAGTTGGCAGAGAAGAATGCCACCATCAAGGAGATGGACGGCACCATCAAGGAAATGGACGGCACCATCAAGGAAATGGACGGCACCATCAAGGAAATGGACGGCACCATCAAGGAGCAGCATACGATGCTTCGATCTTTTGTCAAACTCCTCTTAGATAGCGGACTTACACCTGATGAGATTGCGACCAAACTCAATATCTCTTTGGATGCCGTAAAATCATTTGTCTGATTCATACCAGGTGCCTCAGGTGCGCCGGGTGCAGGGCTTTATATAAGATAAGGAGGATGCAAGACAATCGATGCGTCCTCCTTATATATATCTGTCATCACTTAGAAAACAGAAAGCGACAGGAAGGCTGCGAGCCTTCCTGTCGGAGTTTTATTGAGGTAACGTGCTAAATAAACTTACTTCATCACAACCTTCTTGCCATTCTTGATGACGAGGCCCTTGAAGGCAGCGTTCACCTTCTGGCCGGCCATGTTGTAAACAGCACCGTTCTGAGCGGCAGCAGCCTTCACTTCGTTGATGCCTGTAGGATCGTCAATGTACGGTGTGATCTTGATAGAAGAAATCAAGATGTTGCCGGTGCCGGAATACTTCTGGAAGGTGAAGATGCTGCCACCCTCTTCGCCCTTCAGACCGAAGGTGATGACATTGCCGGGCGTACCATCCTCGTTGGTAGCAGTGATATCTTCAGTACCATAGGTCTTGCCACTCACGTTGACAAAGCACTTGCGATCGGTGGTAACTGTCTCATCGTTGGCAGCATTAAAGGTCTTGCAAGAGTTCTTCGAGCAAGTGACGACAACAGTGACGGAATCGTAGCCAGCCACTTTGAAAGAGATGTTGGTGCTGTTCATCTTGATGTAGACCTCCTTGCCGTCAATCTGATAGGCAGCATCGGTCTCGGTCTTGACAATACCGAACTCGGGATTCTTCACGAAGAAGTCTTTCTTGTCGTAATCGATGGCACCGTTAACAACCTTGTAGACAGTCTCACCCTGAGTATTGGTGGCAGTAGCCTCCTCGTCGACGACAACGTCACCTGACTTCACAGTGATAATCTTCTCCGACTTGATGGGATCCAACACGTAAACATCCTTTGCAGTACTCTTAGTGGTAAAGGTGCAGTAGTCGCCATTCTCGATCACAGAGTAAGCCGAAACGGTGGCAGACTCTGTAAGATCCATCTCGTTAGCTTCCTCTGCATCAGAGCCATTCAGAGAGATATAGTTCTTAACCTCCTCGTATTCAGAGACGATAGACACATGAGCACCATCGACATTGATGGCAGGCGCATTGAACTGGAAGCTGACGTTGCCTTCGTTGTCGGCACCTGGGCAGATATCATCATCGGTAACAGTTCCCATTCCCCAGTCATAGAAAGCCTGGAACTTGACGGTCTGGTCCTGGTAGCACTTGATAGGCTCAGTGTACTGGGCGCTGGCAGCCGTAGGAGTCGAACCATCCACGGTGTAGGTCACAATGGTGGGAATAGCCTCTTCAAGGCCTTCCTCAACGGCAGGATTAGCCTTACAGGTCACCTCACGGAACCAGAGGCCATCCTCATAGGTCTGAGGACCAACCTTCACGGTAGGCGTGCCGGGAGCCTCTTTGGCCTCGACAATCAGATAACTGACATAGTAGTCGCCACCATCAGAACCGATGTAGATCAAACGGTCGTCGTCAGCAGTCCACTCGAAAGCGCCACCGGTCTCCTGGGTATTCTTTGAGGTACCCAACACAGTGCCCTGCATCTTGTTGCCGGAAGGAGCCTTGTCAGTGATCTGAGGACCACGGCTGGCATGCTTCTCACCCAAGATGATAATCTTTGAGCCGGCAGTCACCTTCATGGCAATCACGTCCTGACCATTCTTCAGACGCCAGGTAGAGGAATTCTTGCCATACTCGGCATACTTGATGTACTTGCCATCGCAGAAAGTCTCATCAGCCAGGTCGACAGAGCCCTTGGTACCGACGCTACCACCCGTGACATCCAGGAAATAGCCATCACCAAAGAGGTTGCCCTTGCCGGGCTTTCCACCATTGATGTAGTCACCAAACTTTAAGACATAACTGTGCTTACACACAGCGATGTCGTCCACTGTTGCGGCGCTTGCCACGCCGGCAAAGCCCAGAAGGGCCAGTGCTAAAGTAAAAATCTTTTTCATAAACAATTGTGTTAGTTAATAAATAAAAAAGTTGGTATTTGCGTTTGAGCCTCACGGCAGGGACACTGCTGTCCTGCCATGAGGCATTTACGGTCGGTTGTTATTGCTTCACCAGATAGGTCTGGGCAGGTGTGTCGCCATGATGGACGATGGTGATGAGTTCCTTCTCGCCGGAGACGGCACTTCCGATAAAGATGACCGTCTTCGACACCTTGCCTTTGTCGTCCTTGACGCTCTTGCTGATCTCTATCTTACCGTCGAGCGTATTATAGGTGTAGGCATAGAGGGGCACCTTCTCCGTGTTTGACTCATCGGTCCATGTGCCTTCGGTCACACCCTGACTCATCTTCACGGATACAGAATCGGCCGACACGAAGTCGAGACTCTCCACGAATCCCTGTACCTCCTGTCCGAAAGCGCTGACTTTGATGCCCGTGGCACGCACATACTTGGTGCTGGCCAGCGACTCGGGATGCGAAGCGCTGGTCCACGAAGGATTGTCGGTCGGGGTGTCGACATACTCGTTGGCTTCGGAGCACGAGCAGAGCGTGATGCCCGTCAGGAGGGCCATAGCGGCAACTGTTGATTTACTGAATATTCTCATAACTTTCAATTATCAATTATCGATTATCATTTCTGAACGCGCCAGCGGGCTGCACCGACATTGTTCGTTACAATCTCGTTGTCAAAGTGCTTGAAGAACAGGTTGACATTGAACTTATCAGCGGTACCGTCGAGAGCCTCGGCACGGTGCATGTCACGGTCGTTGGCCGAAGTGGCAATAGTCGGCGGACAAGGGCTGACCATCAACTCAGTGGCCGACACACTGGCTACGCTGACCTCCAGCGTACCCTTGAGCGTGGCATTGCCGCTGTTGATCAGTTTCTGGAAGTTGTTGCTCGTAGCCGTCCAGGGGTTACCGCTGAAGATGGAGCCATTGGTCAGATCGTTGTTAGTTGACCAGTTGTTGCTGAAGTTCAACGCCACAATACCCGCATCACCCGTTGTCTGATCTTGTACCTCACGGATGTCAGCACCCCACATGGCCAGCACGCGCTGGTCGCCCGGCTGCTTGCAGAGCACAAAGAGGTTATTCTGGAAGTTGAAGGTCGAGCCGCTGGGCAGTTGGCGCATCTTGATGATAGCACCGTTGGCACGGGTGTTGAAGTTGATGAGCGTGTTGTTGGCAAAGGTAATGTTCCACACGCCATTGTCGCGGAGATTATCCGTGTTCTCCTCATTGAAGAACGAGGGGAAGGGGCTGTCGTAGAATGTATTCTCAACGACCTTCATGTCCTTGTAGAGGTTAGAGCCCGGCTGGTTGATACCGGCAATCCAAGCATAGCCGCCGGCACCCTGGTTGTAGTAGCCGCAGTCGTAGAACAGGTTGTTCTTGATGAGCACGTGGTTCCACACCTTGTAGTTAGGACCTTGCTCACGAATGAAGCCACGGACGAGGCGCTTGAACGAACAGTTTTCGATGACCAGCGAGTCGAGGGTCACAGCCATACCGTCGCTATACATATTGAAGAAATAGTTGCCGGAAGCCGTACCCAGGCCGGCCACATTGTCGCCATAGTTGAGGGCTTCGGGGTTGTCGAAGTCGATATTGTAGAAGGCCAGTTTCTTCATACGGATCTCACCACCCTCACCGGGCTCTGGCGAGCGTCCGAACATGAACATCGAATAGGGACCTTGCCACTGTTTGCCGTCGGTGCCCTGGTTGTAGCGGTTGTGGTGGCCGATGCCGCTGATGACCTTGGCACGCAGACCTTTCTCTAAGTCCTCAGGCAGAGTGGCGAGCACGAAGCCCTTGCCGGTGCCGTCGTTACCGTCGAGATAGTAGGTCTTGCCGCCCTCGAGATAGAAGGTCTGTCCCTCAGCGAGGTCAGTGTTAGAGATGAAGTCGTGGAGAGCCGGGCTCAGCGGAGCAGCATTGTACTTCGATGTAGCCAGGTCGAACACGTCGGTACGCTTCACGGCATCATCGTCGGGCAGTCCGAGGCTGGCAGCCTGTGCATAGAGTTCGTCCCACTTCAGGGTGATAGGCTCGCCGGGCTGACCGTCGGTACGTTCGGTACAGGTGTTGTACATGGCATCGACAGCCACCTTCACCGTCGGGTCGACCACATTAATAATATAGGTAGAGTTGGCATTCAGGCCGTCCACCTCGATGTAGCCACGCTGGCGGTCGGCATCGGTAATCTTATAGTTTCTCCACTTTTCGCCGACAGAGGCAGTAGGATTGCTGGGCGACGGAGCCACCGTGAGGTACTGATAGCCCAGATTGCCGTCGTCGTCGATGTTGAAGTTCTCATAGTAGGCTTCGAGCGTCTCCTGATCTTCCTGAATCTTCAGGTCGAGGTAGTCCAGGTCGCTGACTTTGGAGCGCAGATAGACTTTCATTGAAGTCTCCTTGATCTCGGCCTGGTTGACATAGATGGCAACAGGCGTAGGATAGCGTTCGTTGGTCTTCAGGCCGAAGTACTCCTGCCACTGGCGACCATTGCCGTGGCCCCACCAGTTGGAGGCATGGGCAAAGGTGCTCTCGTCGCCCTTCTTGTTCTCGTCTTTCTTCGACAAGGCACGTATGGCAAAGCGATAGCGGGTGTTGTAAGGCAGGTCGTAGATGCGCAGGTCGAGCACATCGGGACCGACAATAGTGTCGACGACCAGGTCGCTGGTGCCCTGGACGGCAGCCCATGCTGTGGGACCGAGGGTAACCTTCGACTCGTAGGCCATCTGCACCTGATAGCCGGCGCAGTCATTCACGCCGTACCAGTAGAGGTGGAAAGTGTTACCATGTGGGAACGACGCATCGATATTGCTGTTGTAAGGATAGTCACTACCCTTGCCGCGTGTATTCTCGCAGATGAACATCGTCATGAATGTTCTGTCAGTGCTCTGCCCCGAGGTATTGTCGTCGTCCTTACAAGACACCATAAGGGCTGAAGAGACTGCCGCAGAGAGCAGGAACATAGAATAGAATATCTTCTTCATATCTTTGTGAGTGCTATGTTATTGATTGTAACCATAATAGTTCTTATAGGCGCCGTCAGAACGCTGGATAGCCATGTTCGGATAAGGCAGGATATAGCGGACAACGGGCAACTGCTCCTTGGTGAGCAGTGTGGAGAAGGGTTCCTGAGTACCATTGCGGATAATCCAGATGTTGCCATTATCGTCGCAGCGCATATAACCATAGAAGGAGTATTTGCACTGATCCTTGGGTGTACCGTTGTTATTATTGCCCCATTCATAGAAGGTGACCCACATCCAGTCTTCAGCCTCGAAGCCGCCACGGGTGATCAGGCCCTTGGTAGGTTTGGAAGCAGGCTTGTAGGCATTGTAGATACGCAGGCTGGGCAGCGACTGGTTGGGATAGGTCTCTGCCACGCCCCATGTGGTGGAGTTGATGACGTAGCCATAGAGTTGTGATCTGAACATACGGTGTGCATACATCTGCTGCGACTCCGTGCCCTCGTTGATATTATACTTATGGTAGTAGATATTCGAGGGCAGGTTGTCGATATACTGCCGACCGTCAAACTCATTGATAGCATCCTCATAGCCCGTCAGGCCCTGAGCATTCTGCATACCGACGGAATAGTAGCGGAGGAACGAGTACATCAGCACCTCGGCATAGTTGTCGGTACGAACCAAGTCGCGCCAACGCATATTCTCGCCGGCAAACTCCCATTTGCGCTCGTCAAGCACGGCCTTGCGGAAGTTGTCCTTGCCGGACTGTGCCTGAGCGAGGAAGTCGGCATCGCCGTCGGGGAAGGCACGGTTGTGAACCTTTGCCAGACACTCTACTGCATCGTCGGAGGGCGTGCTGGTCAACTCGTTGTCGGCCTCGGCGAACATCAGCAGCACATCGGCATAGCGCATATACGGATAGTTGATGCCCGTAGAACCGGTGGTGGCATTGCCCAGTGCAGAACTCTCACTGGTCCAGAGTTTCGACCACTTGTTGTTGTGCACGCTGTAGTCGTTGCGCATCACGACAGAGTCGACCAGCGTACCGCTGGCATCGGTCTTGTAGGTGTAGTACCAGAGGCCGTTGACGAATTCGCGGCGCACGTCGCCATCACGGAACAGATAGCGGTAGAAGGCATTCAGACGGCCATTACCTTTCACCTCGCCCCATGGTCCAACGGTCTTGCTCTCGTAGGAAGAATAGGTAGGACCCTGGATGTAGCCGGTATTGCCCGTCGAGTTCTTTGCAAAAGGAATCTCAAAGATGGGGTCGTCGTCGTTGATGACCTGATAGTTGCACTCATTGACAAACACCTGCTGATAGGTGTTGCGCAGCGAGTGTGTACCGGCAGAGATGACCGAGTCGGCATAGTCGCGGGTGATTTTGTAGTAGTCCAGATAGTTGTCGGGACGTTTCATCGTACCATAATTGCGCACGTCATTCTTGTCGGGACGGAGCGAGTAGCCACCGGCTGTCAGGGCGATACGGGCGATGAGGGCCTGGGCGAACTCCTTGGAACAACGCTCCACGGTGACCGTATTGGTCGACGACATGGCCAGCGAGGCTTTCTTCAGGTCGTTGATCAAGGAGTCCTGAACCACCTGACGGTCGACCACCGGGGGCACGAAGTCGCCTTCCTTGGTGGGTGTGAACTTGAAGGGCACGTCGCCGAACATCACCACAAGGTCATGGTAAGCCATAGCACGGAGACACTTGGCCTCACCAATCCACTGTTCTACCTGCACGTCGGCAGCCCATTTGGAATCCTCTTCAGGAGTCAGACCGCCGGGCTTGGTAATGAACTGGCTGGCCTCGGCCGATGCGATAAACTTATTGCAGTATTCGATCAGGTTATAGGCAGCCGTCCAGAACTTATCAATATCACTACCCTGAGCATCACAGTCGAAGCGCGAATAGGTGGCATGTTGATGTGAACTGGCCGAACTGATGGTGATATCTACGTCGCTGTTCAGTTGGAACGTCAACTGATAGAGATTGCCATAGAGATCGTTGGTCTGTGCCTGGGCATAGACTCCGTTCAGCGCACGCTCTATCTCCGTCTTCTGCGAGAAGACGAAATCCGGGGTATAGGCCGACGGTGCATCCACGTCCAGGTAGTCGTTGCAGGATGCGAGTGTCGCAGCCATCACTCCTGTCAATAGAATATTCTTGATTTTCATATCTGTGTCTTGTTATTAGAATGAGATGTTTGTACCGAACACGAAACTGCGGCTGCGGGGATAGCGGTTGTAGTCCATGCCGCTGGTCAGACCGGTCTGGATGTCAACCTCTGGGTCATAGCCGGAATAGTGGGTAATGATGAAGAGGTTGCCGGCAGACACATAGAAACGGGCCTTGGAGATGCCCCACTTCTGGGTGAGAGCCTTGGGCAGGGTATAGCCCAGCGTGATATCGTTACAGCGCAGGAATGAGCCATCCTCGATAAAGTATGAGTTGGCCAGTTTGTTCGTCATATCCTGCGGATTCCACAGCGAGCGACCGCTGTTAGCCTCACGAAGCACCTGTTCGCCGGTCTTTTCTGTGAGTTGGTTCATCATATAGACCACCTCGCCCTTGGTACCGGTAATGCTGCCGTCCATGTCGTTGTATTGCCAGCCGTCAGCAAACTTAGCCAGCACGTTGTGGAACTTGTTTTTGTTGTCCTGAGCCGACGACAAGGTATAGGCCGTGGCATTGTTGATGTCGAAGTCGAGCATATAGGTGAAGTTGGCGTTGAAGTCGAAGTCCTTATAAGAACCGTTCAGGCCAAAACCACCCTGGAACTTCGGGTTGGTATTACCAATCACAGTACGGTCAGCATCGGTAATACGGCCGTCGCCGTCCAGATCCTTGAACTTGATGCGGCCAGGCATCGTGGCCTTTCCGAAGTTGGTCGATGACACATCGTTGATGACCGTCACATAACCGTCGGCACGGGGACCTACATTATACGAGGTGCCGTTGTCTGCGGCTACAGAACCCCAGGGCACTGCACGATAGCCATCGGTAGGATTGTAGTAGAACTCGTCAAGACCGTAGATGCCATCGTACACCCAGCCATAGATGAGACCGACCTCCTCGCCTACCTTCAGACAGTAGTCGCCATTGCCGATGGCCGACGACCAGCGGCTGTTCTTTTCCCATACCACATTGTCGGTGCCGTTCAGCTTGTCAATCTTCATCTTGTTCATGCCGAAGGTGAAGCTGGCACTCAGCACGTAGTCCTTACCCTGGAGGATGTCGCCGCTGATAGAGAGCTCGATACCCTTGTTGGTCACTTGACCGATGTTCTGCATCTGTGTGGTATAGCCGGAGACAGAGGGCAGGTACGACTGGTAGAGCAAGTCACGCGTGGTGTTCCAGTAGAACTCCGGCGTGATGTTCAGTCGGCCGTTGAACAGCGAGATGTCGGCAGCCACGTTGCGGGTGATGGTGGTCTCCCACTTAATCTCCCTGTTGCTGAACTGCGAGCCGCCGTTGTTGCCATAGTATTTCTCACCCAGCGACGTGGTCTCGCCGAAACCGGGACCGCCAGTGGAATTGATGGCATAGAGCACACGCCACATATCGTCGCTGATACGGTTGTTACCAGCCAGACCGAAAGCCACACGGAGTTTCAGGTTGGTGACCCACTTGACATCCTTCATGAACGGCTCCTCGGAGATGACCCAAGCACCGGAGACAGAGGGGAAGTAGCCCCACTGGTAGCCGGAAGCGAACTTGGTGCTGCCGTCGGCACGGAACGTGGCCGAAATCAGATACTTGTGATTGTAGTTATAACTGGCCTGACCAAAGAAGGAAGCGGTACGGTCATAGGTGGACAGCGACGTCTCGGCCTGATAGGGCGTACCGAATCCCATGTTGTCCCAGGCCTCACGGGCTGTGAACGACCGGGGGAAGAAGTGGTTGGTCATGGTGTTGTTGCGCTTCTGCGAACTGTTGATTTCCTGACCCAGCAGGAACGACAGGTTGTGCACATCCTGCAGTGTGAAGTTGTAGGTGGCGGTGTTAGTCCACACATAACTCAAGCGCTTGTTGTTCTGAATGGTGGCCAAGGGCTGTGTGCCGTGTTCGGTCTTCTGCCCTTCCTTGGTCAGAGCACCCCAGAAACGGCTCTGATCGCTCCATTGCAGACCAATGGTAGCCTCAGTGCGCAGTGTCAGGCCCTTGATGGGTTTCCAGTCGAGCGCCAGGCTATTGGTGTAGGTATAAGTATGCTTGATCATCTGGTTGATGTCGATATCGCTCCTCGGGTTGGTCAGATTAAACATCTGCTCTTCGTCAGGATCAGCATAACGTGGGTCGATATAGCCGAACTCACGCAGACCGTTGGTAGGACGGTAGCGCAGCACATCGATGATACCGCCGGTACCGACGTTATCACCACCGGCTCCTTGGTCACGACGGAAGGTGAACTTAGGATTGAACTGCATGGACAGTTTGTCCGACAACTGCACATTAGCCTTGAAATTGACATTTGTACGACGCACGCCGGAACCAAGGATAATACCCTTATCCTCACTCTGTGTCAGCGAGAGGTTGAATTTCACCTTGTCAGAGCCGCCACCAATAGTCACGTTGGTCGAATAGTTCAGCGGGGTCTCGCCCATCACCTCGTCCTGCCAGTCGTAGGTGGGCAGGGTGGAATACATATCCAGATCGTAGGGGTTGCCGAAATTGGCCTTGTAGAACTGAGCCGTAGTCTTACGGGTACCCTCGGCAGCATGCCACTGATACTGGTAGGCGGCAAACTGCTCAGCATTCATCAGGTCAAGTTTCTTAGCCAGATGACTGATCTTTAGGTCGGCGTTGAACGTCACCTGCACCTTGCCTTCCTTGGCACTCTTGGTGGTCACCACCACAACGCCGTTACCACCCTTGGCACCATAGATGGCGGTCAGGGAGGCATCCTTCAGCACGTCGATAGACGCAATATCAGTCGGGGGGATATCGTTGATATTATCCACCTGGAAACCATCGACAATATAAAGTGGTTCGTTGGACTGGGTCACTGAGGTGCCGCCACGAACGCGGATGTTAACATCTGCACCGGGCTGACCGTCGACCGTAGTGACCTGCACACCGGAAATCTTACCTTGCAGGGCGACAGCGGCAGAAGTCACAGGCACTGCGGCCAGTTTCATACCACTGATAGAACCGACGGAGCCTGTCAGGTCTTTTCGGGCCTTGCTGACATAACCGACGACCACCACCTCTTCAAGGGCGGCATTGTCATCTTCCATCGTGATCTTCATGTTGGCAGTCGGTGTCAACTCCTGAGGTTTCATACCCATGTAGGTGACGACAATCTTCTTGCCGGCAGGTACCTTCAGCGTGAAGTTTCCGTCGAAGTCGGTTGCCGCTGCGTTCTTCGGATTACCTTTCTCCATGACAGTGGCACCGATGACGCTCTCTCCCGTAGAATCAAAGACCTGTCCTTTAACCGTTGTCTGTGCCATCAACTCCGGGGGAGCGAGCACAAAAAACGCAGCCAAAAGACAGAGTTTACACAATAATCTCATTGCGTCCTTCATACTTTGTTTTGTTTTTTGTTAGTACTTTAAGTTAAAATTGTTTGTATATTTTTTCTTCGTTTTAGTCGGCAATAAAGGCATTGTCTGCCCATAGTCGGTGCAAAGTTAACGATTATCCGTGAAATAACAAAACTTTATTTTAAATATTTTTTAGCGGGTGGGTTAAAAAATGTCACGAGGATGCCCCTTGTATATATATCAATGAGGGACACCCTTATATATATAATAAGGTTCGCGCGTGCGAAAACATCTTATAACGATTCTTTTTAAGGCTATCGTTTGGCCGTTTAAAATAAAAAGCGTAACTTTGCAGCACGAAAACTATTACTATTAATATCAGAACATGAAGAAACTACTATTGACCTTATGGTGTGCCGGTGCCCTCATTACAGCCACGGCCGGCAACAACATCGCCCCATGGGGCTGGGCCACCTGCGCCGACGAGGCAGGATCGGCCTACGTACTGAACGGCGGCAACTTCAGCGACGCTAAGACGAAAACCCTCAAAGCACTTGGCGGCGGACAGACCGACGACGCACAGATCAGACAGGCCATCGCCCAGAACGACATCGTCATCCTGGACGGTTCGAACGGCGACTTCGTCTTGGGAGAATATGTAAAAATGGCATCGACGAAGAACAAGACCATCATCGGAATCAACAACGCCCGCCTGTGCACCAAGTTCTATCTGACGGCAGAGGACAACGCCTACCTGAAGAACTACAAAGACGCTAACGGAACACCACTTGCAAGCATGAGCAGCACCGACCAATATACGGGTACCCTACCCGACGGTACAACGCTGACCTGCGACAGACGTGCCTTCTACACGAAGGAAGCCCTGATGAAACTGCAATACCAGAAGACGGGCACCTACTCGCTGCCGAACAAGGCCGGCATCTTCGTCATCGAGACATCGAGCGAGAACATCATTATCCGCAACCTGTCGCTGATAGGCCCGGGAGCCGTGGACATCGACGGAGCCGACCTGATCACCAACCAGGGCCAGCACGTGTGGATAGACCACTGCACCTTTGTGGACTCGCAGGACGGTGCTCTGGACAGCAAGTTGTGCGACTGGGCCACCTACACCTACAACCACTTCTACTACACCACACGCAGTTACTCACATGCCTACACTTGTGGCTGCGGTTGGGTGAGCAACCACTCAATGGTGCTCCACCTCACCTTCGCCCGCAACATCTGGGGCCAGGGCTGCCAGCGCCGCCTGCCCCAGGTCGACGATGCCTATATCCACCTGGTAAACAATTACCACAACTGCCCAGGCAACAGCGTGGGCATGACACTGAATAGTTATGTGAAGGCTCTGGTAGAGGGCAACTTTGCCGCAACGGGTGTGAACAGTCCGCTGACAGGCAGCGGTGCCAACCGCCAGATTACAGTCAACGGCAACAATTTCTCCGCATCCTCTGTGGGCAGCACGGTGACCATGCCCTATGAATACACGAAGATTTCAGCCGCCAGTGTGCCTGCCACGCTGACTGGTGCTGAGGGTGCCGGTGCCACGCTGGGCAACGATGCTGCGTATATCATGGCCAACATTCCCACGGTGACACGAGAAGCAGCAGCAAGCACGATCTACTACTTCATCGATGGCATCGTAGGTGAAAATGCTTCCGGATTGTCTGTCGCCAAGTTCTCTGACGGTGCTACAATCTTGCTAAACAAGAAAGACAAGGCATGGTCGAAAGGAACCAATGTCATTGTCAACGGCGACAAATACACTTCCCTAAAGGTATCAAACGGTGCTGAAAATATTTTTACAGCCCCCGAGGGAAAGAAGGTAATCAGCATCACGTTTTATTCATACATCAATATAAAAGAAGAGAACATCAATTTCGCAAGTTATCCTGTATATGGTTTCCGCACTTCTTTCTGGAAGAGCGTGGGCGGCCAGACATTCACAGCCGACAGCGAGGGCGTACATATTCTCAAGTCTCGTGACCCGGAAGATCCCGACATTGCAACCTTCAATATTACGCCTGCCAATGTGGTGAGTTTCACCAACACTGGCGAACAGGTTTGTTTCGTTATGGAAGTAACCTATGAAAATAGTTCTACCGGTGTCTCAACTATTCCCTATATCCAATCTAATCACAAGATCTACAACCTGCAGGGTCAGGAAACGAAGACCACACGGCGTGGCGGCCTCTACATCAGTAATGGCAAAAAAGTCATCATGAACTAATTTATCAATAGTTTGAACGAAGCGAACCGGTAGTTTCCACAGATGAAACTACCGGTTCTCTTTTGGGGATGTCCGCTACGGTCCGCAGCGGTACAAACTCATTAGGCCTCCTTCTTAGCAGCAGCCTTTTTCTTCGGGGCAGCCTTCTTGGGCTTCTCTTCCTCGTCGGCGGACTGATACTTAGCCAACTTGGCCTTCAGACGTTCGATTTCGATGTCCTTCATCTCAATCTCGTCGCCCTGGTTCTTGATGGTGGTCAGCAGCGAGTTGAGTTGCTCGTTGTCAATCTCCTCAGGATAGAGGGCATTGACACGGTTGATGAAGTCGCCCAAGATGTTCATGTAGTTAGTGAAAGCATCAAACGGACCGCTGTAGATGCCACGGTCGAGACCCACGTTAGAGGGCTTGGTGGTCATGAAGCGGAAGTTGTTGGAAGCCTGAAGGTAGTCCCAGTCCTGGTTGATGCGCGGGTCGTTGGCGATGAGCAGACGGTCGGCCACGCTGTAGAGTTTGTTGAAGGCCTCACGCTGCATGGCGTTGCCCAGCCAGCACGAGCAGTCGCGCTCCTCGTCGACCCACGACAGGGTGTCGGGCACGTCGATTGAGCCCACGCTCTTTACCTTCATGCAGATCTCTGTCGGCGTAGAGAAGGTGATGCCTTTCTCCTTGGCACACACGGGCAGCGCCTTGAGGAAGTCGAGGATGTTGCTGCTAAGCGGCTGAGCAATGCCCAGGGCTGAGAGTTCCATGAAGATGTTGATGATCTGTTCTTCCTCTGGCAGACGGGCGATGCGGTCGATATAAGCATCGGCAAAGAGGGGATAGCCCTCCCACTCGGCGTTGTTGAAGCGCAGTGAGATATCGTCAGAGAGATCGACATCGCGCAGCAGCAACTTCAGGTTGGGAGCGATGTTGCAGTTGTAGACATAGTGAGGCGACTTCCATCCAAGCACGTGTTTGGCACCCTCGGTGAGCATACCCTTGAAGCCCAGTGCGGCAATCTGAGCACCTATGTCGTCACTGTAAATGAGCGACGAGTTGCGGGCCACCTTCGGCTCCTGCCCGAAGTATTCCTTGATTTTCTGCACCTGCTTCTTCATGTCGCGGGCAAAAGCCTGCTCGTTGGCCAGCGACGACAGGCCGTGGCTGTAGGGCTCGGCAAGGAACTCCACGCAGCCGGTCTCATTCAGTTCCTGCAGTTTCTCCAGTACTTGCGGAGCGTGCATCTCCAGTTGTTCGATGCCGGTGCCCGATAGCGAGAAGGCCACTTTAAAGTACTTGCCGTGCTCCTTGATCATCTGCAGCAGGGTGTTCAGTGCCGGCATATAACTGCGCTCGGCGATGTCGCTGATGCTACGCTCGTTCTCGTAGTCATCGTAATAGTAATGGTCGGTACCGATGTCAAAGAAACGGTAGCGCTTCAGATGAATAATCTGATGTATCTCAAAATATAAGCAAATTGTTTTCATACTCTTATTTTAGTGAAGAGTGAAGAGTGAAGAGTGAAGAATTTGCTTCCGCAGTTCCTATACCTCTCTGTCATTCACTCTGTTTTTTTTGTTGTTAAACTTATATAATTAAATTGATGTATTCATGAAGACTTCCGGGTGTGAGTTTCAAATTAGACTTCCATCATGGCGGTAGCAAATTCTTCACTCTTCACTCTTCACTCTTCACTTTATACCTCCCATCCTAAAGTCCTTCTGTAGAGTGTGCGTATCCAGCGGCCCACCTTCTCCCACGTAATCTGGTCGACCTCCTTCTTACCCTCTTCCTTGAGGTAGTTGAAGAGCGAGTCGTTGACACAGATGCTGTAGATGGCATCGGCCAGAGCGTGCACATCCCAGTAGTCCACCTTGATGCAGTTCTCCAGAATCTCGGCGCAGCCACTCTGCTTGGAGATGATGGAGGGCGTGCCACACTGCATGGCCTCGAGAGGCGAGATGCCGAAGGGCTCGGAGACGGAGGGCATCACATAGACATCGCTGTCCTTGAGGCACTCGTAGACCTGCTTGCCGCGCATAAAGCCGGGGAAGTGGAAGCGGTCGGCAATGCCTCGCTCGGCAGCCAGATAGATCATGGCATCCATCATGTCGCCGGAACCTGCCATGCAGAAACGCACGTTGCGAGTGCGGTGGAGCACCATATTGGCAGCCTCGACGAAATACTCGGGACCTTTTTGCATCGTGATGCGGCCCAGGAAGGTGACCACCTTCTCCTTGC
>DETM01000016.1:0-241 GCA_002361655.1 Prevotella sp. UBA3288
CGCGGCCCGTCTCGTCGCCCGTGGTAGGCAGCGAGTCATAGTATTTGATAGAGGCGAGTTTCACCGTCAGCAGATTCTTCTCGGCACTGGTGCCACCAATCACAAAGGCGATGTGGTAAGGCGGACAGGCAGCGGTGCCCAGGCTCTTCATCTTCTCTACGAGGAAGGGGATAAGCGTGCCCTCGTTCTGAATGGTCGCTTTGGTCATCGGGTAGAAATAGGTCTTGTTGGCCGAACCGCC
>DETM01000016.1:298-78756 GCA_002361655.1 Prevotella sp. UBA3288
CGCCACCCTTGGCCACCATCACGAAACGATACTCGGCACCCTCTGTGGCCTCGATGTCAATCTGGGCGGGCAGGTTGCAGCGCGTGTTCACCTCGTCGTACATCGTCAGTGGGGCATTCTGCGAATAGCGCAGGTTGTCCTGAGTGAAGGTGTTGAACACACCCAGCGAAAGGGCCTCTTCGTCCTCAAAGCCCGTCCACACCTGCTGACCCTTCTCGCCATGAATGATAGCCGTGCCGGTGTCCTGACAGAAAGGCAGGATGCCACGGGCAGCCACCTCGGCGTTGCGGAGGAACTGCAGGGCTACATACTTGTCGTTCGCAGAGGCCTCAGGGTCCTGCAGAATCTTTGCCACCTGCAGGTTGTGCTCACGGCGCAGCATGAACTCCACATCGTGGAAGGCCTGCTGGGCCAACAGCGTCAGGGCCTCTCGGGAAACCTTCACAATTTCCTTGCCCTCAAACTCAGAAACGGCGACGCCTTCTTTCGAAAGCAATCTATACTCGGTCTTGTCTTCGCCCATCTGAAACATCGGGGCGTACTTGAATGCTACGGGATTTGCCATAATCGTATTTACTTTTTTTATTATTGGGGGCAAAAGTAGCAAAAAAAAACGAGACTCGCAAGTATTGAGCCTCGTTTTTTAGTTGCCGCAAAGAAATTACTTTGTTTAATAGCCGAAGATTTCCTCAGTCGAGACGCGCTTGATGGTGCCGTACTTCAGCAGGCCGCTGAGGTCCAGTTCCTTCTCATCGCCGAGGATAACGTAGCGGTAGGTCTTGCCGGCCACCTGCTCCTTCTCAAACTGCACGATGTCCTGCAGGGTCAGAGCGGGCAGGGCGTTGTAGATACGCTCGTTGAGGTCGTAGTCGATGCCACGGTCCTTGGCGGTGATCCAGGCGTTGATCAGACCGAACTTAGTAGTGCGCTGGCTGGCCAGCCGCTTGGTGAGGGCATCCTTGGCAATCTGGAACGAGCCATCGCTCTCGGGGATGGTGTCGAGGATGACGTGGAACTGGCGTATGCAGTCCATCATCTTGTCGTTCTGTGTGATGATGTGGGTGAAGAAATATTCCGGCACATCCTGGAAGCGGGGCTCCACATAAGCGGCATAGGCGTTGTAGGCCAGACCACGGGCCTCGCGCAGTTCCTGGAACACCACGGTGTTCATGCCGCCGCCATAGTACTCGTTGAAGAGGGCCTTGACGGCAGCCTCGTCGGCATTCCACGCTTTCTGCTCGTTGTGAATCATCCGCATATAGATGTTCTTGGCATCATAGGGAGCCAGCAGAATCTCGTTCTCAGGTGTCGGTTGCAGGATGTAAGGCTTATTGGCAAGGGGCTCTACGCTGGCCACATTGGCCGTGAGATGAGGCTTCAGGGCCTGGCTCAACTCGTCGGTGCTCATCGGACCGTAGTACAGCACGGTGTGCTTATACTGCGAGAGGTTCTTCAGCAGGTCGAGCAATTGCTGCGGGTCGGTGCGCTGCAGTGAGTCGATGCTCAGGTCGTTGCGTGAGGGGTTGTACTGTCCATAGAGGCCATAGTTCACCAGCACGTTGAAGTTGATGCGCTGGTCCAGTTTCTGGTCAGCGCGACCCTTGGCCTCCAACATCACATACTGTGCATAGGCAGCACTGTCGGCCTTGGCATGTCCGAACAGGTGTTCGAGCAGGGCGACAGCCTCGGTCATATTCTCGCTCAGGCCGTTGAGGCTGACGGAGATGGCGCGCTGTCCCACCTGGATGTTGTAGCGGCAGGCCAGTTTATAGAACTGCTGTTTCACCTGCTGGGGTGTGAGCGAGTCGGTGCCGAGGAATTCCAAATACTGTGCAGCATAGTGGTAGCGCAGGTCGGCCTCGTCGCCGAAGTCATAGCGGAACGACATCTGGAAGCGTCCGTTCTCCGTATTCTTCACATAGATGTAGGGCAGGCCCTCGACTTCCCCAGACTGTGAGAGATTGCCGAAGGTGAGATCTTTGTTGAAGTCGACGAAGCGGGGCTCGATGGGCTTCACCTCGCTGGCCTGTATGTCCTTCACGAACTGGCTCATCTGGTCGCGGTTGGTGGGAATAGGCGTTATCTCGGGCTTGTCGATTTTCTTCTGCGTGGGGTCGACACCCTGACGCTTGTAGACAGCGGCATAGTTGTCGCCGAAGTGGCGGTTGGCGAAGTCAACGATCTGCTCCTTCGTCATGCCTTCCAGTCGGCTCAGCGTCTGCACCTCCTGTTCCCAGGGTGTGCCGTTGATGAAGGCCTGGACGAACATATCGGCACGTGAGCGGTTGCTCTCCAGCGAGTTGTAGTACTGCAGTTTCATGTTGTTGACCACCGACGGCAGCAGGTCGTCGCTGAAGTCGCCGGCCTTCAGTTTGTCCATCTCTTCGAGCAGCAGCGAGCGCACCTCGTCGAGGCTCTGTCCCTCCTTCGGTGTTCCGGCGAGGATAAAGGCCGAATAGTCCATGTTGGCCATTACGCCGCCCCATGCGCTGAGCATCTTCATCTGCTGGCTGATGTCCAGGTCGATGAGTCCGGCAGTGCCGTTGCTGAGCATCGACTCGATGACGCGCAGGGTGTCCATCTGCAGCGACGAGGCCCGTCCGAAGCGGTAGCCCAGCCAGATGGTCTCTGCCTCCAGACCGACGACGGTGGTGTCGACAGGAGCGGTCAGTTCGGGCTGTTCGGGGAATGTGGGCTGCTCCACCTGTGCCACTTTGCCGTCGGCATCGGTAGAGGGCTGCCACTGTCCGAAATACTTGTCGATGACGGCGATGACCTCATCGGGGTCGAAGTCGCCGGCCATGCAGATAGCCACGTTGTTGGGCACGTACCACTTATGGAAGTATTTCTTGATGTTCACAATCGAGGGGTTCTTCAGGTGCTCCTGGGTGCCGAGGGTAGTTTGCAGACCGTAGGGGTGCGTGGGGAAAAGTTTCGCTCCCATGGCGGCATACATCTTACGCATGTCGCTGGTCAGGCTGATGTTATACTCCTCGTAGACGGCCTCCAGTTCGGTGTGGAAGCCGCGGATGACCATATTCATGAAACGGTCCGACTGAATCTTGGCCCAGTTCTCCACCTCGTTGGAGGGGATGTCCTCGGTATAACAGGTCACGTCCTCGCTGGTGTAGGCATTGGTGCCCTCGGCACCGATGGCGGCCATCAGTTTGTCGTACTCGTTGGGGATGTTGTACTGTGCTGCCAACTGGCTGACAGAGTCAATCTCGTGGTAGGCCTGGCGGCGCTCGTCAGGGTCGGTGAGCAGGCGGTAGGCCTCGTAGCGTTGTTCGATGTCGGCCAGGTAGGGAGCCTCGGCGGCAGAGTCGGTGACGCCGAACTTCGAAGTGCCCTTGAACATGAGGTGCTCCAGATAGTGGGCCAGACCGGTGGTCTCGGCGGGGTCGTTCTTCGAACCGGTCCTGACGGCGATGAACGTCTGGATGCGCGGCTCTTCGCTCGACGGACTGAGGTAGACCTTCAGGCCGTTGTCGAGGGTGTAGATACGGGTCTTCGACATATCGCCGTCCACCGTCTCATACTTGTACTTGTCATTGCAACCGGTCAGGGCTGCGATACCCAGCAACAGGGTACATGCTTTAGTAAGACAATTAAAATTCATATCTATCCTATATTAGTTTTCGTAATCTATCTCGTGATCCAGTCTCTCCAGGAAGTCTTCGTAGACCTCCGGGTCGACGTCGCCCATCTGGAACTCTTTCTGGGCGTCTTTCCTGATCTCGGCAATCCAGGCACGGCGGGCCTTGACATAGTCTTCGCGGATTCGTTCGCAGGCCGCTTCGTCCAGGCTGTCCAGATGGTAGTAGTCGAGGATGAGATTGTAACTCCACGCCCACCGGTAGTCGCTGTAGTGGTTGTTGATGTCGTCAAAGCGGTCGAGCACCTGCTGGATGTTCTCCACAGTGCCCTCCTTGATGTCGTCGGCCAGCCGCTTCTCCTCACTTTCGGGCAACAGCAGACCGCTCAGGTCCACCCACTGGCCCTTGCCGACAGGAGAGGTGGGCTTGCCGAAGAAGCCTTCTTTCTGTGCACGTTTCAGCACGGCACCCATATAGATACGCAGGGCGATGTCGTAGTATTTCAGCCCCTTCTTCAGCGACGAGGCATTGATGACATATTCATGGAAATTATAGGTGGTCACATTGTCGCCCGAGGCGGCCCGCAGTGCCTTGAGAATCTCCATGCCCTGCATGATTTCGCCCACGGTAAAGGGCGAGAGCCAGTCGAAGTTGATGATACTTTTCTTCGACTGCTTGGAGCGTTTGTCGCGCTTGGGCCATTTCTTGATATCGCGGTAGAGACCCACGGTGGTGATGTTGCGGCCGGGTACCAGATACATCGTCTCGCCATAGGCAATCAGATAAGAGAACGGCAAGTTGCGGGTGTCGGGGTGGTGCATCAGTTTGCCGAAGCAAACCGAGAAGGCACCGATGGTGGCGGGCATCAGCACATAGGAGCCCGAGGCCGTCTTCGTGCCGCGCTCCAGCGTGCCGTAGTGCATGGGTCCCATCTTGTAGGCATGGTTGGAGAAGTTGGTGTTCGAACCGGCGTTGTAGAACGAAAACTGCCCGCCGATGAGCAGGCTCGACTTGTGGTGGCTGGCCGAGAAGGGGCCACAGAAGGCAGCACAGGCCTCGCCGTTGGCCATGAACGAGTTGGCGAAGAAGAGGCTGGCCTCGGCCGTGAAGCCGTTGGTAATCTGGCAGGCCTCGCCCACGAAGCAGTCTTGCATCTTCACCGAGTTGTTGATGGAGCAGCCGTCGCAGATAATTGAGTTCTCGCAGATGACACCCGTACCGATGAACACTGAAGCATCCTCGCTGCTCAGGATGGTGCATTCGTTCAGACGGGCCGCACCGCTGATTTCACAGTCGCCCTTGATGACGGTGTTGGTGATATCCTTCGTATTGATGATTTTCACACGGTTGCCAATGGTGCCGCGGTCGGGTGTGGAGATGCGCACCTCGTCGTCGATGAGTTGCTTCAGCCGGTTCATCAGGGCCTTGTCGCTATGGTGTTTCACCATGAAGGCAGCCAACTGTGAATTGAGTTCGCGGAAAAGCACCACGTTGCCGTCGCCCATCTCGTTGAGCACGGAGATGATGCTGCCGGCACCATAACTGGCACCTTCGAGAGTCTCCATCGTTGAGATGTTCGAGATATAGCAGTCGTCGCCGATAGTATAGTTATTGATGAAGTTGCCCACCTTCTCGATCAGGCAGTCGTTGCCCACCGAGACATTGCGCAACGTGGCGTCGTTGATGCCCGAATGTTTGAAGAAGCCGACAGCAACCTCTACCTGCTTGTCAAAGCGGCCCAACCGGATGTCACCATAGAACATCACGCGATGGAAGTTATAGGGGCGGAAGTCTTCGTCGACCATCACTCTGGCCCAGTCCTCTGCCCAGCACACGTTTTTCTCGAGCACCTGGATCTCCTCCTGTGTCAGTTGTCTGTATTCTCTCATAAGCCATTTATTGTGTTTGGTTCAATGTTCAATCTTCAATCTTCAATGTCAATGTCATACAGAAAGTCATTATAGGGATATTTCTGTACATGCAACTCGCGGACCTTATTATATAATACGGAACGGAGTTCGTCGATATTCTCTTTCTGTTTGGCGGAAATAAAGAGGCAGTCACCCTGCATCTTGGCCATCCACGTCTTCTTCAGGTCGTCCAGCGAGATGTTTTCCTTAGTGGGCATTGTCAGGTCGTCCTCGTCCTGCGGTGTCCAGCGGTAGGCATCAATCTTGTTGAAGACCACCATCGACGGTGTCTCTGCACAGCCCAGTTCGGCTAGTGTCTGCTCCACCACTCGTATCTGTTCCTCGAAGTCGGGATGGGAGATGTCCACCACATGCACCAGCAGGTCGGCCTCGCGCACCTCATCGAGTGTGCTTTTGAAACTCTCCACCAAATCGGAGGGCAGTTTGCGGATGAAGCCCACGGTGTCGGCCAACAGGAAGGGCAAGTTCTCTATCGTCACCTTGCGCACCGTGGTGTCGAGAGTGGCGAAGAGTTTGTTCTCGGCAAAGACATCGCTCTTCGAGAGCAGGTTCATCAGCGTCGACTTGCCCACATTGGTATAGCCCACCAGAGCCACACGAATCAGACGGCCGCGGTTCTTACGCTGGGTCGTCTTCTGCTGGTCAATCTCTGCCAGGCGCTGTTTTAAAAGGGTGATGCGGTGCAGGATGATACGGCGGTCCATCTCCAACTGGGTCTCGCCAGGTCCGCGCAGACCTACCGTTCCCTTGCCGCCACCGCCACCGGAACCGCCGCCCTGGCGTTCCAGGTGAGTCCACAGCCGTTGCAGCCGGGGCAACATATAACGGTGCTGTGCCAGTTCGACCTGGGCCTTCGCTTCAGCCGTCTGGGCCCGCATGGCAAAAATGTCGAGGATGAGCGATGTGCGGTCGAGAATCTTCACTTGCAGTTCCTTCTCGATGTTACGAATCTGTTTGGCCGTCAGTTCGTCGTCAAAGATGACCATACCGATCGGCTCGTCCATATCTTCACACATCTTTATATAATGACGAATCTCCTCCAGTTTGCCGCTGCCCACATAGGTCACACTGCTCGGGCCGTTCACCTTTTGAGTGAAACGCTTCACAGTACGGGCACCGGCGGTCGTGGCCAGGAATTCCAGTTCGTCAAGATATTCCTTGGTCTTCGCTTCGTCTTGCTGACCGGTAATCAGTCCCACCAGCACAGCCGTCTCGGCCTTTGCCTCGGAGATTACAAATTCCTTCATCCAGTAACTTCCTTTTTTATTCTTTTATTTTTTTATTCTTTTATTTTCATTCATAATCGGCGGCAAAAGTAATAATTCTGCGCGAATTATGCAAGCAATCATTAAACTTTATGAAGTAAAGTGTATCAAAATTAGAAAATAATACTTATCTTTGCACCCAACAAACCACTAACAAATGAAACAGACTCTACTAAGCATCCTGCTCTCCATGCTATGCCTCAGCACGACGGCACAGGCCAACTACGACTATTCTGCACTGAGCACCGAGAGACTCGACCGTGGCGTCGTGGCTGTCCGCCAAGCCGATGGCAAAGTATTCATCTCATGGCGTATCCTCAGGGACGACCCGAAAGGTATGGCCTTCGATGTCTATCGCAACGGCCAGAAACTGAATGTGCAGCCCCTCACCAGTGGCGGCTCATGGTTTGTCGACGAGGCTCCGCTCAACGAGGCTGCAACCTACGAGGTGAAAGGTGGTTCCGTCGCCGGCACCTTCACCCTCGACAGCGATGCCCCTGTGGGCTATCTGCCCATCCGCCTCAACAAGCCCGAAGGCGGCCAAGTGCCCATCATGCCCAATGCTCAGAGGCCCAATAGGGCCAATAAGCCCAATGAGCCCAATAGGCCCCAGCAGCCCCAGTGGCCCCAACAGCCCCAGCAGCCCCAGCAGCCCAATAGGCCCCAGCCCGGCCACTACACCTACACCGCCAGCGACGCCACCGTGGCCGATGTCGATGGCGACGGCCAGTATGAGATTATTCTGAAGTGGGACCCCTCGAATGCCCGCGACAACAGCCACGACGGATACACCGGCCCTACCCTGTTCGACTGCTACCGACTGAACGGTGAACAACTATGGCGCATCAATTTGGGCCGGAACATCCGCAGCGGAGCCCACTATGTGCAGTTCATCGCCTACGACTTCGATGGCGACGGACGAGCCGAACTGATGGTCAAGACTGCCGACGGCACTACCGACGGCATGGGGCACATACTGCGCAACGGCCGCTTTGTGGAAAGTCCCGCTGCCGACAACACCGACACCATTCCTGACTACCGCAACGCCCGGGGCCGCATCCTCGAAGGACCGGAATATCTCACCGTCTTCAACGGACTCACCGGGGCCGCCATGGACACCAAGCCCTACGTCCCCGAACGGGGTGACGTCAGCGACTGGGGCGACAGCAAAGGTAACCGCTCAGAGCGCTATCTGGCCGGCATGGGCTATTTCGGTGCTACACGGTCTACACGGTCAGTGGAGGCAGGGACAGTGGTGGCCAGGCCAGGCGAGGCAGGTCAGGGACTCCCCTCTGCCGTCTTCTGCCGAGGCTACTACACCCGCAGCGTCATAGCCGTTTGGGACTGGGACGGACAGGAACTGAAGAACCGCTGGACCTTCGACACCAACGACAAGCCCTGGCACTCGTATGCCGGACAAGGCAACCACAACCTGCGCATCGCCGATGTCGACGGCGACGGTCTCGACGAGATCACCTATGGCTCGATGGCCGTCGACCACGATGGGCGAGGACTCTACAACACAGGCTTCGGCCACGGCGACGCCATCCACCTCATTGCCGACCCGAAAGACAATCAACTCTACATCTGGGACTGCCACGAAAACCGTCGCGACGGCAGCGACCTGCGCAATGCCCGTACCGGAAAGGTCGTCTTCCAGGTGAAGTCGAAGACCGACGTGGGACGTTGCATGGCGGCCGACATCGACCCCACCAATCCCGGCTGCGAGATGTGGTCGTCAGACAGCCACGGCATCCGCACCATGACTGGCGACGTGCTCCACAAGGCCAAGGATGCCGACGACCCGCAGCACGACAACTCGCTGGTGCTCAACGGCCGCTGGCTCAGCATGAACTTCGGCATCTGGTGGGACGGCGACCTGCTGCGCGAACTGCTCGACCGGCAGACGGTATCGAAATACGACTGGGAGAACCGGCAAATCGTAGACCTGCAGCAGTTTGACGGCCGCTTCAACAACGGCACGAAGTCGAACCCCTGCCTGGCCGCCGACATGCTGGGCGACTGGCGCGAGGAGGTGCTCATCCGCAATCAGGAATCGACAGAACTGCGCCTCTACACCACTACCATCCCCACTGACTACCGCATTGACTGTCTGATGCAGGACATCCCCTACCGTATCTCCGTGGCCACCCAAAACGTAGCCTACAACCAGCCCTCCGAGCCCGGCTACTATATCGGCCCCGACCGCACCGACTATCTGAAGTAAAAGGGAAAAAGTAAAAAGATAAAAAAGTAAAAAGGTAAAATAAATGAAACACACCCTTCTTCTCCTCACCCTCTTCTTTTCCATCTGCTGCGACCTTATCGCAGCCCCCGTCTACAATGTCCGCGACTTCGGTGCCAAGGGCGACGGCACGACCCTTGACTCTCCAGCCATCAATGCAGCCATCGAACAGGCCGTGAAAGACGGCGGCGGACAGGTATTCCTGCCGGCAGGCACCTATCTCTGCGGCTCCATCCGGCTGAAGTCGAACATCGACCTGCACCTCGCCGCCGGCTGCACCATCCTGGCTGCCGACACGAAGAAGCACGCCAACGTGCCCGGAGCCGAGAATGGCATCTACGACCCATCGGAGTCGTTCGGAGGTTTCCCCGAATATCAGGACGGAGGCCACACCTACTTCCACAACTCGCTCATCTGGGCCGAAGGTGAGAAGAATGTCTCGATTACCGGCCACGGAATGATCGACGGCCAGGGCCTCACCCACAAGGACACTGAGAGTGCCGGCAACATCAAGGGCGGCAGCATCGGTACCGGCGACAAGGCCATCGCCCTGAAACTATGCCGCCAGGTGACCATCCGCGACATCACCATCTACCGGGGCGGCCACTTCGCCATCATCATGACAGGCTGCGACCTGTCGACCATCGACAACGTGACCATCGACACCGACCGCGACGGCTTCGACATTGACTGCTGCAAATATATGACCATCACCAACTGCCGCATCAACACACCTCGCGACGATGCCTTGGTACTCAAGTCGTCGTACGCCCTGAAGAAACCGGTGCTCTGCGAACATATCGCCATCAGCAACTGCAACATCACCGGCTTTAAGTGCGGCTCACTCATCGACGGCACCTATATCCCCGAACCCGTCGGCTGGGTGTGCGGACGCTTCAAACTGGGCACTGAGTCGAATGGCGGCTACCGCAATATCTCACTGACCAACTGCACGTTCATGTATTCCAGCGGTCTGGCCTTCGAAGAGGTCGACCAGGGCAAGATGGAGAATATCGTGGTATCGAACATCACCATGAGTCATGTGCACCACTACCCCATCTATATCACTACCGGCTGTCGGAACCGAGGGCCGAAGGAGGTGACACGCCCCTCGTCGGCTCGCGACATACAGATCAGTAATGTCATTGCCGACGACTGCGACTCGCTCTGCGCCATCATCGTCACCGGCATGGCCGACGAACCCATCCGCAACGTATGGCTCTCCAATATCCGCCTCTCTTTCAAGGGAGGAGGCGCCAAAGACTTAGTGAACAAGGACTACCGCGAACAGGGCACCAACTATCCCGAACCGAAGTTTGCCGGTTGGACGCCGGCCTACGGACTTTATGCCCGCCACGTGGAGGGACTCTATGTCAACGATGTCACCTTCCGCTACGAGCGTCCCGACTTCCGGCCTGCCGTGGTGCTCGACGACGTGAAGACGGCCCGCCTCAACGCCATCGATGCCCAGTTGGAGCCCGGCATCGACAAGGTCGTCACCTTTCGCTCTTCGGACATACAATAAACTGTTTGAAGGCTCCAAACTACTTGAATGGAGGCTCCAAACTACTTGTTTGAAGGCTCCAAACTACTTGCTTGGAGCCTTCAAACATATTAATACAGCACGAAACCGCCGCTGGGTTGCATGGTCACCTTGACCTTTGACTTCTTCGGTTTCAGGGGGGCGATGGCAATGCCGGAGACGGCACCGCGCTTGCCAGTCTGGTCGTTCAACTGACGGGTCACGGCAAACGGCGAGAGGTCGATGGTCAGCGTGAGCGGCTCTTTCAGAGCATTGAGACCGGCGATGTACCACCGGTCGCCTTGTCGGCGGGCCAGCACGACGTAGCGTCCGGGGTAGCCGTCGACGAAGCGTGTCTCATCCCAAGTGGTGGGGATGGCACGCAGGAATTGAAGTTCTGCCTCAGGCAGTTCACCGAGATTATTGGGCTGCATGGCTATGCACTGTATGGCCGTCTGGTTGGTAAAAGCCGAGGCTATCTCAAAGGCATCGGTAGTCTTACGAGTATGACGGCTCTTATTGTCGCGACTCATGTGTTTGTTCATGATGACACCCCCCCAGTCCATCGTGCCCACAGCATTACGACAGAAAGGATGCATACAGAGGTCGAACGGTTCGCGAAGGGCTGCCCCTTCGCTGAAATAGACATTCTCGCTGGCCAGCACGGCCTCGGAGGCCACATAGTTGGGATACATACGCTCCCAGCCCCGGGGCAGGGTGCATCCATGAAAGATGCACTGTATGCCGTAGCGGTTGGCATCGTAGAGAATATCCTCGTAGAGTTTCATCGTCTCCTGTTTGTCGCCTCCGAAGAAGTCGACCTTGATACCTTTCACACCGATACTTTGCAGCCAGGCCATCTCACGGTCTCGGGCGATGTTCGTGGAAAGACAGTCACGAGGGGTCTGCGGCGCATCATTCTCATAGCCGTTACTATTGTACCAGAGCATGAGCGACACCCCCTTCGACCGGGCATAGCGTGACAGTTCAGCCATCCGTTCGCGACCGATGTTCTGATCCCACCAGTTGTCGACAAGACAGAACTCATAGCCCATTGTGGCGGCCAGGTCGATGAACTGCACCTGATCGTCGTAGTTGATACTATTGTCCTGCCAGATGAGCCACGACCAGGTGTAGCGGCCATAGCCATAGTCCTGCGACGGCTGATAGAGCGGTTCCACCACATCGTAGGCGACGGTCGTCTCGACGATGGGCTTCAGCGAGGTGCCAACGGTGATGGTACGCCAGGGGGTGGCACCAGGCAGGGCAATGCCAGCATAGGTGCTACCCATGCCGTTGTTCTCGCCGGCCATCGGATAGGCTATGGTATAGCCGGCATCCGGCTCTTCTTCTGAGAAGGGGTGGTAGTCGCTCAGATGAGCGCCGCAATACTGGCTACTGACGCCGGTCTCGGAGATGAGCACCCAGCCGCCATGTCCTGTAGTCTGCGGTATTGCTGCCGGCAGCGCAAACAGACAGGGGAAGGTATATCCCTCGCCATACTGCGAGCAGACAGCCATCGGGGCATCAGCCTTGTATTCCTCTTCGTAACTGGGCTTGGTACGTTCCCATCCCACCATCGCACTGCTCTGCGGCGTGAGGAAGGTGGTGGTGCCGTCCGGCAGACGGAAACCTGTCGACTCCCGGTAGATGACGGCCGACTTAGGATTGTCTTTCGCCTGACGTGGAACGAGATAGCGGAAGGCAACGTCATGATTGCTGACAGAGAACTGCACCGTCATCGTCTGCTGACGGGCATTCTTCATTTCGATGCTCAGTTGCTCGGCCACATAGTGCATCTGCGACTGCTTGACCTGTCGCATCACATAGTGACGGTCTACATGGGCAGCCTCAGTTCGGGTGATGGTCAGCCCTTGGGTGAAATCGCCGAAGTCGGCCTTGAAACCAAGCGGCGACGGCAACAGCATGGTCTGGCCGTCGAGGGTGATGGCATAGGAAGCCCGCCCACCACAGTCGCTGACGGTGACAGTCAGTTTCCCGTCAGGCGAAGCGATGGTGGCTTCGCGTGCTCCTGCCGACACTGACAGCAGGAGGCCTGCTAAGAGCGAGAGGTATTTCATGGTCTTACTGTTATTTAAGAAGTTAAGGAGTTAAGAAATTAGTTACTTTTTTCCCTGCTTGATGGCATCAGCGATGATACGGGCCATCTGACCGGCCCCCTTCTCGGTGGGATGGATACCGTCACGCTGCATCTGCTGTCCGTCATCGTCGCGGAAGGCACTGTGCAGGTCGACAACCGTCAGCCGTTCGCGTGCTGCCACCTTATTAATAATAGGTATGATATGACTCACGATCACCGAGTCGCTGATGTTCCACGATGGCTTATAGGCCGGTATAGGCGTACAGAGGAAGATACGTGGTGCCGACGGCCGCAGTTGGGCGACCATCGACAGCAGGTCGTGCTCGAACTCGGCACCATACTGCCAATTCTCGGGCTTCGAGTCGTTGGTTCCCAGTTTGATCACCACCACGTCGGGCCGGAACGCCACGGCATCGCGCCATGCCTGCTCCTGCATATAGGGATGGTCGCCTTTGTTGAGCATCGTCCGACTGCTCACACCGTAGTTCTTCACCTGATAGCCGCTGCCCAACAGTCGCTGCAACTGGGCGGGATAGCCCTTCGTATCGCACATGTCGATGCCATGACCATCGGTGATGCTATTGCCGATGCACGCCACACGGACAGCATCGCGACGAGGCGACTTGTGGGCATTGAGCCAGGTGGTCAGGTCGGTGAGCATCTGCTCATGGAAGGCCCAGGTGTCGCGGAAGCCGAAGCCGTGGCCACCGCTGGGATAGACATAGAGCGAGCAGTCGTTGCCGGCACGGCGCATGGCCGAATAGTAGGCGACGCCGTTGGTCACCGGCGGTACGACGCCGTCGTCGTTGGCCGTGAGGATAATAGCCGGCGGTGTGAGGTGACGGCGCACGGCATTCTGGTTAGAGAAGGTCTTGACCAACTGCGCGTCTTTCTGTCCCTCGGCTCCCAGGAAGTTACGGCACGACCCTTTGTGCGTCTCCCGCTCGTTCATCGAGATGACGGGATAGAACAAGATAGAGAAGTCCGGACGGCAGTCGTACTCGCTATGGGTAGACACCGTCGAGGCCAGATGGCCTCCGGCGGAGAAGCCCATGATGCCCACATCGCGGGGGTTGACCCCCCACCTCCCGGCCGAATCCCTGACCATACGGATGGCATTCTGGGCGTCTGACACCGGGATGGTACGGTCGCCATTTGGCATTCGGTAGGTGAGCACGAAATAGGCGATGCCCTGCTGGTTGAAATAGGGTGCCCACTGATGACCTTCGTTCTCCATCGACAGGTTGCGATAGCCGCCACCCGGACAGTCTACGACGGCTCGCCCGGTCGGCTGTTCGGGCAGATAGGCCACCATGTTTGACTTGCCATCGGCAGTGATGTTGACTGTAAACTTTCTGGCTGTCTGTGCCTGTGCCGTCATGACGGCCATCAACAAGAGGCAAGCAGCGACGATTCTGTTCTTCATATCGGTTATTGAGTATTGGTCGTTTGCGCAAGTATTACTGAAAAAAGTTACTGACAGATGTCCTCATAGCGCATCAGGTAGGTGTCGTACTGTGTGAGGAAGGGCCGGAAGGGTGCCGGTATGGTGCGCGGATGGTCGAAGAGGTCATGTATCAACTGCGGCACTCGGTCGGCCTCGACACGATAGAGGTAGAAGTCGCCGGCTACCGTTCCCACCTGCCTGGCAATGACGGGGAAGGCGGTCTGTCGGAATTTCGGTCCCTGGCCTGATACGGCAGCATTATAGGTTAGTACGATGCCGCGGTCGGTCTGTTCGAAACTGACATTGCCCTGACGGCAGAAGAGCAGCAGTCCGCCGCCGTTCTTGTCGGTCAGCAGGGCGGCATCCACCCCCATGCGGTTACCCTCGAAATAGAGGTCGCCCTGTTGCATACACCAGAAGCCATAGCGTCCTGCCCGACAGCGTCCCGGATATGTGGGCATCGGTCCGTTGCCAATCCATTGCACCCGATCGATGCACTTGTCCAACAGGAAGGCGATGCCCAGTTCCGACAGGAAGGTATCGGTCGTGTCGGGGGTCAGCGCGAAGGAGAAGTGTGTGGCGTTGGCGACGGTCTCCGACTGCAGGTCTACAGCGACAGGCCCTGCCGACTTACCGTCGGCGGAGAGCGGCAACAGATAGCGCTCCAGACGTTTGTCGGCCACCTTGACCATTTCTGCGAGCGTCGCCTTACGCCCGGCACGCACCAGGATGCCGGTTTGCACCAGCGACATCGGGTCGGAGGTCTTTTCCGTCAAGCCCGAGAGGAAACGTGACGTGAGGTCGGCAGTGCTGATGGGGAATGACTGGCGGAGGAAGGTGTGGCCCTGCGCATCGGTGACGGTGACGTTGAGCAGACGGATGGCGTCACGACGTGACGGCATGGTGCTGACGGCGGCAGGCAGCGAGAGGGCGTAGTCGACCGAGTCGCGGGGGGCGCAGTCGGGACTGAAGGCACCAGTGGCGAGTGTGTCGCGGTCGGCGGTGACGGTCCAGTGGAAGGTGACATTGTCCTTCAGGTTGAGGAAGTCATAGCGGTTGAGAATGGTGAGGGTGAGGGCAGAAGGAATGGAGGCTGGAGCGTCGGTTGAGGAGGTTGCGATGAGATCGCAACAAACGGGACGAACGGAGCGGATGAAGGCCCGGGCGTAGTTGCGCTGCAGTTCGTAATAGTTGGGCAGCGGCGTGCGGTCGGCATAGAGCAGTCCGTCGGTGCCTTTGTTGCCGTACATCTCGTAACCGCCATTCTCTGAGGTGTAGACCTTCTCCTCGTAGCCATATTTCGCTCTTAACTCATCACTGTCACCCTTAACCTTTTCACCCTTTAACTTTTCACCCTTAAACTTTTCACCCTTAAATGGCATTCCCTGGTCCGCCCATTCCCAGACAGCGCCACCGGCGATGCCGGGTGTGCGCTCGATAATCTCCCACTGGCGGTCGTGGTCTTCGAAGGAGATGCCGAGGGTGTGGCAGTATTCGGTGAAGACCACCGGCCTGTCGAGATGCTGATAGAACCCGCCTATCTGCCCCGTCGTCGGATAGTGTGAAGCATAAACGGGGGCGTCAGACGGGAACGAGGCGTTGTTTTTTTCCCAGAACCGGCGGAAGTAACTGCCTACCTGCGGAAAGCAGTAGGGACGCGAGGGGTCGAGCCTCCCGACGTAATCGCCCACTTCGACGCAGGTCTGTGGCAGCGGATTCTCGTTGCCTACGCTCCACATGATGACCGAGGGGTGCAGTTTGTCACGTTGTACGGTAGCCCGTGCCCGCGTCATCAGAATGTCCTGATAACTGCGGTCGGAAAGATGCTTGTCGCCAAAACCGAAGGGCACCTCGTCGACGATATAAAAGCCCATGGAGTCGGCCAGTTCGTAGAAGCGCGGTTCGCGAGGATAGTGCGACAGCCGTAGGAAGTTGACCGATGCCTCCTTCATCAAGTGCATGTCCTTCAGCGTCAGGCTGTCGCTGATGACCTTCACCGTCGTGGGGTCGGTGCTGTGGGCATTGACGCCCCGCAGTTTCACCGGCTTACCGTTCACCATCAGCACATTCCTGACAGTGTCGAGGGGCGAGTTGGAGCGGCCGGCGATGCTGATCTCGCGGATACCGATCCGGTGGGTGAAGGTCTGCAGCGTCTTGTCGCGTTCTTTCAGATATACCTTTAATACATATAAATAAGGTGTCTCCGCCGTCCAGAGCCGGGGATTGGCCACGGTGACCCTTGCGGGAAAACCGCAAGGCACAGGTGTCTCCGCCGTCCAGAGCCGGGGATTGGCCACGGGACCGCCGGTAGAGACGACGTGCCCTTCGGCATCGAGCAACTCGTAACTGACGGTGGTGTGGCGCGTGGCGTTGGCCACCGTGGGACTGACGATGAAGCGGCCGTCGGTATGAGTGACGACAGTCAGATCGCTGAGATGCGTCGCGGGCACGGCCATCAGCGTGACATCGCGGAAGATGCCCATCGTGGCCCAGTCGTCGAAGCAGTCGAACTCGTAGCCTTTGAACCGCGAGTAGACCCTCATGGCCAGTTGCTGATCCTCGCCCTTGAATGCCCGCCGGGTGAGGTAGGGTGTGAGGTTGAAGATACAGGTGTTGTAAGCCGACTGCCACGATCCAACCCGTTGTCCGTTGAGCCACAGGTCGTAACCTCGCAGCACGCCGTCGAGGCGTATGTAGACCTGCTGTCCGCGCCACGCCTGGGGCAGGGTGAACGTGGTGCGGTAGTAGCCGGTCAGCGAGTCGGGATAGTCGTAGCGCGGCTCACAGAATCCGTGGGCCTCCCAGCATCCCGGCACGGGGATGGGGCGCCACGACGCGTCGGCCGCTGGCACCGTCGGCTGACTGTCGTCGATACCGTGCTCTACCTTCAGTAGCCACTGTCCGTTGAGCGACTTCATCATCGCAGGGTCGGTCACTGGCCAGACCTGTGCCCCTGCGTGGCTAAATGATAAATGACAAATGATAAATGATAAACCTATCAGACGACGTATGCCCATGCTCAATTCTAATCATAATTCTTTTAGTCGGCTATCGCCTTTCTTGCGTCCCGTTGGTAGCAAGCGACCAGAGGTCGAGCGGTAAAAGCGGCAAAGCCGAGCGCTCAATTCTCAATTCTCCTGTATTTCAGGTCAATCTTGGTGTACTTACGGGAAAAAGTCGTTGGCTCCGCCGACGACAGTTTCCCGTCGTTCCAGTGTTCGAAGAGTCCGAGTGGCTCCGTCAGCGGTTTGCCCTGCTGCTTGTAGACGGTGCCACTGGGTGTATTGGGGATGGTGGCGGCCTCCCGCAGATATTCGTCGCAGTAGTTCAGGCTGCCGAACTCCGGCCACTCGCCGATGATGATGTCCATAGCCACGGCATCGAGTGCCACCTCGTCCTGCGAGACGAGCAGCGAGCAGGCCCAGTCGCCGTTGAACGGCTCTTTCATCCACTTTGGGTTGGGTGCACCGTTGACATCGCGAGAGCCGTAGGTGCCGTCGATGAGCAGCAGCAGTGCCTTCTGGCCCATGTCCTTATGTGCGAGCCAGTCGACGAAGGTCTTGTATTGCGGCTTGCCGTGGCGTTTGTCCTGCGACACGTTGTTGTGGGCATTCTGCCGCCACCGCAGGTTGATGTCGGTGGCTCCGTACCAGTTTTTAGTGGTCAGCGTCACGCCGGGACCACTGTGTGTCTTCAGCAGGGCCGAATTGATGAGGTAGTCGGCATCGACGATGCACTTGGCCAGTCCGCGAGCCATCTTACCGTTGTCCACCGAATAGACAATCTGCTCGGGGTAGTACTCGCATTTCTCTCGCCCGTCACCGCCGATATTGTCGACGAACCGCACCTGCGGGAACTCACGGTACACCTTATTATATATAGAGTCGGTAATGGCCCTGCTGGGTTCGCAGATAACGATGTCCTGCTGGCGCACGCCGCCGTCGCGGACCATGGATCGCACCAGCGCCAAGGTGACGAAAGGCGACGAGTTGAGTTCGATGGTGTCGTGGTGGGTGATGGCGTTGTTCATGTTCAGTTTGATGGCGATGCTTTCGCCCTTCTTATAGCCCCGGTTGCCGCGGCCATGGGTCTTATTGAAGTGGCGGAAGAGGGCTTGCCACGCTTTCTTTGCCGTTGGCTCGCCGGTGAGTTGGATGATGGCTTCGGGAATCATCGCGTCAGCCTTCTGCTGGTCGTTCCAGCGGTCCTCCACCCAGAGTCCGTTGTGGCCGTCCCATTTGGCCACCCCTGGTGCATGGACCCATGCCACCCTACCGGGATGGATGCCCCGTCCCACGCCTAGCGGCTGGTTGGGACCGGTGAAGAGTCGGGGCTTCGGGGTGTTGCCGAAGTCGCCGAAGAACAGTCGGTCGCGGTTGACAGCCTCGCTGAGCAGTTGGATGGTGGTAGAGGGCCCGAGGTCGGGGTCTTTCCATGCCCTGAGTTGCCAGACCACCTTGCCGTCTTTGTCGACTTCGATGGCTTGAACGGGGGCATTGGCAGTATCCATCGGGGTCTTGTTCCACTCGTTGTACCAGTTGTTGATGATATGTCCGCCGTCCTTCAGACGTACCACCTTCTGCGGCTGGGTGACACCATACTGCGTGGTGTTCAGTTGCCAAACGGTGTGTCCCTGGCGGTTGATCTCCTGTATGAGCCCCTTGCGGCCGGTAATGAGCAGGTTGCCGGTCTTCGGCATCTCCTGTACCGACCATGGTAGCATACCGCCCCATCGGTCAACCTCCTTGCCGTCGGATGTGAACTCATGGACACACCCCATCGCCATGTTGGCCACGAGCAGTGTGCCGCGCGAGGAGAGGCGGGCATTGCGGAACTGTCCATGCACAGAGCCTTTAGCATTGGTGGGCAGTTCAAACTCACGGACGATGCGACACTCAGGAATCGCCATGACCACCGCCTTGGCCGGCCGTCCGTTCTGCACGAACACCACATGACTGCGGCCGATGGGCTGAACGGTGTGAATCTCAGTGCCCTGGGGAGCGGCATACTGCCAGACGGTCTCGCTCTGCTGAGTCACCTCGGCCACGCCATACTGGTGTGCCACGAGGATATGGCCGTCGGTCATCAGCACGGCATCGCTGATCTCGCCTCGCTTCAGTTGGTCATTGTAACGCCAGGCCACCTGTCCGTCTTTGACGATGAACATACGGCGCTGCTTGCTCTGTCCGGCATAGAAGAAGTTGTGGCGCGACAGCCGCTCGTCGGTCTGTGTCTGCGCGGTGGCCTCCATGGTACCGGTAGCCAGGAAGGCTAAGAGGGAAAAGAGTAGTTTGTTCATAGGTGAATAGTATTTCTGCCTACAAAATTACAACTTCTTTCTGAATTTCGTCTATCTTTTAAAAAAAAAAGAGTATATTTGTGGCGGATTATCAAAAACTATTGAAAACGAGACTACTATGAACAGACTTCAGACCTTCTGCATGGCTATGCTTTGGCCCGCAATGATGACGGCGCAGATTGGGACCCGCTTCCCATCGGAGCGCAAGGTGATAACCGACCCCAAGACGGGTGTCGAACTGGTGTTTCTGACCTCGAAGAGCGGTACCGGCGACTCGAAGATCTACCAGACCCACAACCAGTGGACCAGCGACGGGCGTTGGGTCATCTTCCGCTCCGACCGTGTCAAGGGTTACGATTCGGTAAGTAAGCGCGGATGGAGCGAGGCGATGGCCGTTAACGAGGAGACGGGCGAGATGGTGCAGGTGACGGAAGGCGGCTTCACGGGGATGCTCTGTGTGGCCCGCAAGTCGATGAACCTCTACATCATGCGTCATGCCCTGGACAAGAAAGGTAACCGCACCGGTATGGAGGTGGTGGAAATCAACCTGGAGAAACTCTTCGCCGACAGCGAGGCCGGCAGCCTGAAGAAGAAACAGGCCTATGAGCGCGTCTGTGGCGTGATTCCTGCCGAGATGTGCAGCGAGGGCGACATGGCCCTCGACGGCAGCGAGACCATTGCCTATTTCCGGCTGGACAAGGACTATGCCGGCAGATTTCCCATCGCCGAACCGATCGCCTCCAACTTCGGCCCTCGCAAGATGGGGTCCGGTCCCGGCGGTATCGGCAAAATAGACCTCACCACGGGAAAGTGTGAGCCGGTGGTGGCCGTCCACTTCAAGGTGGGGCACATACAGGGCAACCCCTGGAAGTCCGGCGAGGTCATCTTCTGCTGGGAGACCGGCGGCAAGGCACCGCAGCGCACCTGGATCTGCAATGCCGACGGAAGCGGACTGCGCCCCGTCTACCGCGAGACCGAACACGACTGGGTGACCCACGAGGCAGTCATTAGTGCCGACGAGTTGGTCATTGCCATCATCGGCCACCGGCCGATAGGCAAGGGTGAGCAGAAGAAAATTGACGGTCTCGAAGCCTTTGCCACCTCCAGCGACTGGGGGCCCTCGGGCACGAAAGCCTATCCCACCGGCATTGCCGTGGTCAATATGCGAACGCGGGAGTTGACGATGGAGGGCCAGGTGGCCGGCGACAACTTCTGGCATGTGGGGGGCTCGAGCGACGGCCACTGGTTAGTGGGCGACGACTTTGCCCGTGAACTATGGCTGATAGACCGCCATAGCGGCGAGCGCATCCTGCTCACCGCAGGTCATAAGACCACGGCCCGCGACCATGTGCACCCCACCTTCAAGCCCGATGGCACAGAGATAGAGATTCAGTCGGCCATGCTCTCTGATGACGGCCGCTCGATGAACATCTGCATCGTGAAGTTGCCACAGCATCTGCTTGACAGATATAAGAAGTCTCATGGCACCGCGGCACAGACTATGGTGAACGACAACAACACCCCGCTGCACCTGCTGAAGCCGGCCTACAAGGTGGGCTATGGCATTCCGAAAGCAGAGGAAGTGAAACAGACGATGGACCGCGTGCTGAAATACATCGACAGCGAGACCCCGGCCGTGCTGGTGGACAAGCGTACGGGCAAGGAAGTGACCGACCTGAAACAAGTGAACGAGAACACCCAGTTGAAGCAGGGCGGCTTCCGTCTGACCAGTTATGAGTGGGGTGTCACCTATTCCGGTGTGCTGTCGGCCTACGAGGCTACCGGCGACGCTGCCTATCGCGACTATGTGGTGAAGCGCCACCGTCTGCTGGGAGACATCGCACCCGCCTTCCGCCAACTGCACCGCGATGGCAAGCAGATTGACGGCAATGTGCGCCGTGTCGTGGACCCTCATGCCCTCGACGATGCCGGAGCCGTGTGCTGCTCGATGATCAAGAATGTGCTGAGACAAGAGGAGGGCTGCGGCGACGGCACAGCACTGCATGCTTCACTAAGACCTCTCATCGACAACTACGCCGACTATATATTAAATAAGGAGTACCGCCTCAGCGACGGCACCTTTGCCCGTCTGCGGCCTCAGAAGAACACGGTGTGGCTGGACGATATGTTTATGGGCATACCGGCCGTGGCCTACATGGGCCGGCTGACCGGCGAACGGAAATACTACGACGAGGCCGCCAGACTGGTGTTGCAGTTTGCCGACAGGATGTGGGTGGAGGAGGAGAAACTGTTCCGTCACGGATGGGTGGAGGCCATGCTGCCGCATCCCTCCTTCTTCTGGGGCCGCGCCAACGGATGGGCCATACTGACGATGTGCGAGGTGCTCGACGTGCTGCCCGCCGACCACCCGCAACGTCAGCAGATACTCAACTTACTGCAAAGCCATGCCGCGGGCCTTGCCGCCCTACAGGGTAATGACGGCTTCTGGCATCAACTGCTCAATCGCACCGACTCCTATCCCGAGACTTCGGCCACCGCCATCTATACCTACTGTCTCGCTCACGCCATCAACCAAGGCTGGCTGGACGCCAAAGCCTATGGGGCGGCAACGCTACTGGGCTGGCACGCCGTCAATAGCGCAGTGAACAGCAAAGGCCAGGTGGAAGGAGTCTGCGTAGGTACGGGTATGGGCTTCGACCCGTCGTTCTATGCCTACCGCCCGGTGCATGTGATGGCCGCCCACGGCTATGGCCCTGTAATCTGGGCCGGTGCTGAGGTCATCCGACTGCTGAAAAGCCAATATCCGAAGATGAACGACAGTGCCGTACACTTCTACGACCAGCCCGTACCGACGGACAAGCCGATCTTCAATTACGACGGTAAGATACGGTTCTGACCATCTTCTTGCCGTTGTGAATATACAGGCCCTTGCCGGGACTGTCCACCGTCTTGCCGTCGATGGTATAATAGCCCTTGTCATGATGTTCGACGCCCAGGCGGAAGACCTCGGAGACCTTCGTCTGCACATCGTCATCGTCGAACACCATCATGAGCGACTCTGGGGCCACCCCTTCTTGGACGACATGGAGATATGCCTCGCCCACCTGCACGGTCTGAGTGCCGCCCATACGGTTATACTGCTGGCGCTCAGCATCGGTGAGATAGTTGTAGAAAACCTGATCGTTACCTTCCTGATGGTAGGGTGCGCTCCAACTGTTCCAGTAGCCTCTGACCCCTTCGTCACGACAGTACTCCATCATCCACATGGGTTTGTTCTGCGACTTGTTGATATAGAGCATCTCACCGCCATATTCCGCCTCTGCCACGTCGAGCATCCCCCGTGAGCCCATGGCCCGTCCGCCATTGGGGTCGTAGCGTTCGCGTATGGCAAGCATCTCTTTCATGTGTTCCACACTGATGTCGGCATTACCGCACTCGTAGAAAATGATGCTGGGATAATTGCGCAAATAGATAATAGCATCGCGCATCACCTCCTTACGGTCAGTCCATTGCTGTCCACTGGCATCAGCCTCGGCATCGCCGGCTGGCATGGCCTGTATCAGCCCGACCCGGTCGCAGGACTGTACATCCTGGACCCATGGACAGACGTGCATCCACCGTACGAGATTGCCTCCGGATTTCACCACGAGGTCGTTGCTATAGTCGCTCACCCATGCAGGCACACACTGGCCTACGCCGGGCCACTCGTTGGTGGTACGCTGGGCATAGCCATGAACTTGCAGCACGCGGTCGTTGAGATAGAACATACCGTTCTTGAACTCTGTCTTACGGAAACCGGTGGTGGTCACTACCGTGTCTTCGCCGACAATGGTCTTAACCTTATACAGGTAGCCATAGCCCCACGACCAGAAATGGAGACCCCCGACCTGTTTCTCCGCCTTGAGGACAGTACGGCCGCCTGATGCCTTCAGACTTGCGGGCGCACTCTCAAAACGGGCAACTTCCTGTCCGTCATACTCGGTGATGATGACCTTGAGGGGTTCGTCCTGACTGACAGTGAGGTCGTTCTGGACCTCGCTCTCCACACAGATGGTAGCCGTGTGACCGGCGATGTCGAAATCCTTGGCATAGATATAGACACCCGTCGTTCCCAGATTAGAATAGAGGGGCAGCGTCTGGTGCACCTTGGGGAGCACATGCAGCCATACATTCTTGTTCAGTCCACCATAGTTGGCGAAGAAATTGGTGCTGTTCCACTGCAGTTTGGAGTTCGTCTGCCGACGGCGATAGGTCCAAGAGTTGTCGGTCTTCACCTCTATGAGGTTCTCACCTTCTTTCACCAGAGCGGTGATGTCGAGTCCGAAAGCCATCACGCCATTCTCGCTGTAGCCGGCAGAGCGACCGTTCACCAGCACGTCGGCAGCCATACGGCAGCCCTCAAACTCCAGCACGACACGCTGGCCTTTGGCCGACTCGGGCAGGGAGAACGTCTTGCGATACCACACGATACCGTCGCTCTGGTCGGAGATATAGACACAGAAAGCCTCGTCTTCATTCCAGGCATGGGGCAGCGTGACACGTTCTGTGCCGCTCTTGATGCCTGATGCCAAGTCTTTATAGTCGATCACCCAGTCGCTGTTGAAGTTATAGACCTCGTGGGCACTACCTGTAACCGGTAACATCTGGCAAGTCACCAACAGCAAACCTGCCAGCAGGATTTTATATGTTTTCTTCATTGTCATACTATTTTAAGAATTCTATCTCTGTAATACTGAGGACATAATTGCCGGAACTGCTGGCTGCGGTGGAGCCATTCAATTCGACGATCTCACCGAAAGCGTCACCAGTGGTACTCGCATTAAGCATCTTGATACGATAGGTCTGCGAGGCCGGGGCCTCACTGAGTTTCATACGGACATAGCCCAACGTCTTCGGGGTATAGCCGCGCCACACCTCGGTATCGCCGGAATAGACAGCGATGGGATAACTGGTAGTGCGGAAGCCTCCCATCTTGGCAGCAATCTCCTTGAGTTGTACGGCCTCATCGAAGGTAAACTCGATCCATGAGGATGACAGCGTATTACCGCTGGACCAAGTGGTACGCTCGTTGTCATCATAGCACTGCTCGGGATTGGCACCACTACCAGTCTTTGCACTCTTCACGGGGACACCCGTCAGTTGCTGGTCGAAAGAGGGTGTCGATGGTGTCTCGCCACGATCGAGCACTGGCTTCAGACCGTCGACCGGAGCAAAGGTGCTCAGTCCGTTGACAGTCTCGACGGGGAGGGTCGTCAGATCGATGCTGACAGGCGACAGGCCCTCTGCACTGGCCGTAAGCGTCACGCTACCGGCTTCTGCCAATGAACGAAGCATGACACGGTTGATACCGCTCTGTACGGGCAGCGTGGTGGAAAAGGCATAGTTGTCGTTGGTCCAACGGGCACCAATGGGCTGTGTAGAACCGTGGGCCACGCCGCCCAGCCACTGAGCAGGGCCGTCAAGGCTGAAGGTCACATCACGGTTGTCTAACGGACAGCGGCGACCCTCAGCATCCACAATCTCCACGTCGACTAATGCCACATCGGCTCCATCAGCCTTCCAGCCAGTGGGGTGCTGCATTGCCGTCAGCACCAGACGCGCAGGCTCACCGGTGGTTTGCAGCGTGTGGCGGGACTGCTCTTGATGCTGCCCGTCATAGCCGATAGCCGTGAGCGTTCCCGCTGTAAAAGGCACCTTGTCGAAGATGAACAGGAAGTCGCCATCTTTCCGTGTGGGCTGCAGAACGGTCTCATCGGGCAGGCGCAACTCCACCGCAGGACTGGTAGACACCACATAGATGCGGGGAATGGTCTGGCCGCTCTCATAGTTCCAATGACCACAGATATAGGTGTGGGGTTTCAGGTCGTCGACCCAGCCGTCCCACATGGCCTGATGCACGAAGAAAGCATCCTTGGGAAGGCGCATCGGGTCGACAATGCCGCTGGTTCGGAAATTCTCCACACCACGGCTGTGGGTCTGTGAGTCACTGAAGATAATCTTCACACCACCGGCATTGACCCTCGTGCCCTGTCCGGGACGCTCCTGGTAGTACTCCTGCCAGCGTCGCACCAACTCGGCAGCAAACTCATCGCTGTTGTGATGATAGGAGGCGGATGTCACCTCGGCCTCTTCAGCCTTGACTTTCTGTATGGTCATGGCCGGACGAAGCAGATTCTTCCCAATAGGGGTGGCGGTTTTCATCACGCGGATGTTATAGGTCTTACCGGCCGTACCACGCATCACGACACCGGTCTGACCCGGTACAGCATACACACGCTTCATGGCGACATTGCCGTCTTGGACTTCGTCTGCTATATAGGCACGCAAATCGGAATTGGTCAGATCGAGGTTGAGGGGCGACGAGAACGAGAAGCAGTCAGAAGGAGCCAACAGGCTATACTCCTCGACATCGGGCACAAAACGCGCCGCAACGAGATAGGATTTTACGTTGGACCCGAAGTAATAGACGCCACCTGCCGATGCCTTGTACTTCATCTCCGTAGGTGTCTTCGTGGATACTACATGCTGCACCTCCGTACCGTTGAACTTCAGGTACATGTAGCGGTCGGCATTATTCTGGGAGCACATCATAATGACATAGAGAGTACCGGGAACGGCTGTATGGATGGCGAAACAACAGTCGGTCTTCTTGCTCTGAGGGGCAACAGATGCTGTCATTCCATTCGTATCAAATACAGGGCCTGCCACATTGGTTCCCACATTCAACACATTCCACTGACTGCCATCACTGAAGGTGCCGGAAAGGGCATTGGACTCGACAGTCAGTGTTCTGGCACTTGTGGCACGCAAATACATGCCACGGAAATTGGTGAGAGACTGAAAAGTTCTCCCGGCATCATACTGGTCGAACGACCAAAACGACGGTTCGCTGACCAGTTCATCAGCAGCACTACCTGTCATCACACAAAGGAGCGATAGGCAAACTGAAAGGATAGTTTTCTTCATAGAGTCTTTATTTAGTAGTTGTTTCATTATCTTACGGGTTGTAAAAAAAGATACTGTTGCATCCACTGCCAGCATTTGGCCTGACTGGACGGAAAGCGCCAATGGCCGCTCGTGGGCGTCACATCCCGCTGTTTCGGAGCCTGAATCTCGTTCCATGCTGCCCATACGCTGGTGGGCGAACAGGTGTCGTCGCTATAGCCCCACGACATGAAGGTGGGCACCCGCAACACCCGGGCGAAGTTGACCACATCGAAATACTGCAGGGTCTCCACCGCCGTCTCGTCAGCCACGGTCGTCCGGCCGTCATTATAGAAACCCGAGAAGAACTTTGGCCACCCGCCGGCACGATGGTGCAGGAAACCAGTAAGGTCGCACAAGGCGGGATAGAACGGTGCACACAGTGTGACCTTCTCGTTGAGGGCCGCCGTGACGATGGTCAGTGCACCACCCTGCGAACCGCCGGTGACGATGACGTTGCGGCCGTCCCATTCAGGCAGTGAGCAGAGGAAATCGACAGCACGGGCACAGCCCACATAGACATCCTTATAATAATAGGTATCGCGCGAAGCCATGCCCCGGCTCATATAGCCGTCGCACCGCTGGCGCACCGCCTGGTAGTCATCGTCGGACAGACGCTGGTCGTTGTCGTGAATCTCAATCTTCAGATAGATGCAGCCATGCTGCGAGAAATAGTCTGAAGGATAAATCCTCTGACTGCCGGCACCGGGGGGAACAAGGACCACGGGAAAGGAGACTCTCCCCGCGCCCTCACCCGGGGGGAGGGAGCCACTGCGCGGAATGGTCAGGTAGCCCTGCATCCACTTCTCCTTACCGACACGCAGGCGCACCAGTTTCGTCACGAACTGCTCGTTGGTAGCATCGGGCACGTCGGTATAGGTCGGTTCCAATGGTACCCGACGGGCCTCCTTCAAAGCCTTCTGCCAGAACGCCTCGAAGTCCTTCGGCATCGGTGTGTAGGTCTTGATCTGCTCGGGAGCGTAGGCCACCTTCACCAGGTCTTTCATGGTCTTACCGCCGACACGGAACTCATACTGGCAAGCCAGAAAGCCCGGTTCCTGCATCGTGCCCATACGGAGCAGGGCCTCGCCGCCGACAAAGGTCGTAGAGTCGTAGCGCGCTGGCAGGAACATCTCCGGCCCCACCTTATAATATATAGTGGTGCCGTCCAGCGGCACGCCGCCCTCACGTGCCACCACCCGGAGCGTGGCGGGCTGGCCCGGACAATACCTGCTGTCGCCATGATCGGGGGTGGCGACGGTCTCTACGAAAGGCTTTCGGGCATCGCCGAACTCCTGGCGGAACTGCTGGGCGTGCAGCGTCAGGGCGACGGCACTCACCAGCCATAACAGCGTTTTTCTCATTTCGTCATTCTTTATTGTGTGAGAGTTATCAGGTTACTTGATCTCATAAAACGAACGCCCTTTATTGAAGTCGAGCATCCACTGGTCGCAGATGACATGGTCATCGAGGGCCTTGATGGACAACTGATGCTTCCCCGCAGTCAGCCAGACTGGCGTCTGCTTGAGGGCCTGTCCCCGCAAGACACTCTTCTTCCAGAATTCCGAGCGGTATTTCTCCTTCAGCGAGATGACCACAGGCGCTTGGTGGTCGATCTGTACGGCATAGCGGAGGTCGCCCTTGTCGCTGGGCTGGGTGGGAATCATGGCGGTATAGAGCACGGCATCGCCCTGATCTTCAGTGGTGAACGTATAGGTGAGTTCACCGCCCTTGGGCAAGACGACGGCATTCATCGAGTGGCCTAACATCTCGACGGAGTGGACGCCGCGGGTGGCCGACACATAGTCGCTGGCATTGCGGGCCACCACCTGGCGGCCGCCAACAGTATCAGCAGCCACCGTGGTGCGCACCAGACCGAATACCGGCAGTTGGCGTGGAGCGGCAGACATGAGGTGCCGCCACTTGCCACCGTTCATGCTGTTGTAGCGCTCTGTCAACGAGCGTATCTCTTCATAAGCACGACGGCTCTCGACGGCATCGCCTAACATCTTGCGCGACATGGCTGCAGAGGCATGGACGGGATAGAGGACGGCAGCGAAATAAGCATCCTTCAGACGCTGGGGCACCCATCGGGCATAGACATCGGCCACAGCCTCTATCTTAGCAAAGTCAGCCAGGCGCTGATAGGCCTCAGCGCGGGTAAACTCCGTCGTGGTCGGTACGGACTTGCCGCCGGGGAACTTCTTCTTGTCGAGTTCGACCTGTGTCCATCCCATAAACTCCGGCTTGCGGATGGCATTCAACCGGTAGTACTCTTTCATGACCGGTGCGACGGCACGCCCCACGGTGTCGCCGAACTGCATGCACAACCACCGCTGCAGATGCGCCTCAGGGGAACCAGACAATGCTGCGGAAGAACCAGTGAGGTTCTTGCCTTGCAAGCGTCCTTCGGCCGAGCGAATATCCCACGCCATGTCGAGAAACAACTCCAGGTCGTAGGCCGCCACCTTCGGGTCGTGGACATTGGCTATCCAGAGGCGGCGGCAGTTGTGATCATAGGCGGCCTTCATCTCGGTATAGATCAGTCCCGGCTGCGTGGTGGAAAGCCAGAGGTGGTCGTGGGGTCGGCCCCAGTAACTGAGGTGATAGTAGACGCCTGCGCCACCCTGTCGCTGCTGCTGCTGAGCATCGGGCAGACGGGTCAGATAGCCATAGTTGTCGTCACACCACATCAGCATGACATCATCAGGCACCCGCAGGCCGCTCTCGAGAATCTGCAACACCTCTTTATAGGGTATGAAGACCTGCGGCACGTGCGCCACGTCGTTGCTGTAATATCGTTTGAGCAGTTGTCGCTGGTCGTCGATGACCTGCTGGAGGGCGCGCAGTCGCTCGTCGGGCGTCTTGACGCCTTCCATCGACCCGTCGTGAATGCCGCGCATACCAATGGTAAAGAGTTCCTCGCTGCCGCGCACCTCCTTGAGGCGCTGAGCCCAGTACTCGCGCACCTGAGCGCCATTGGTGATATAGTTGTACGGCCCGCGCACGTTGACATCCCACTCCGCCACATTGTTGCGCAGCAGCGGCTCACAATGTGACGAACCGATCAGGATGGCGAACGAGTCGGCCATCTGCTTGTTGCCGCTGACGGTGAAGAAGCCCGCGGTGCCCTCGTGCATGGCGGGCCATAGGGTGTTGGCCCGCAGACGGAGCAGGAGTTCGAAGATCTTCTGATAAGTCTTCGGACCGATGACGCCCTTGACGGGATGCGACCCCTGAGCCGCCCGGACAATGGGCTGACGCTCAAAGGTCTGCTGTGCCCACTCACGCAGCGACCAGTCTTCGTCGTTAATAAAGATGCCACGGTAGGCCACCGACGGTGTGTGGCTGATGCTGAAACCGGCGGGTAGCACCAACCGCTGCTTGCGCTGCGGCACCACATCGCCCCACCATACCCAGGGCGACACTCCGGCCAGCCGCGACAGTTCGAGCAGCCCGTAGGCCGTGCCGCGGCCGTTATGGCCCTGGACGACTATCTGCCGTCCATCGGCGCTGACCGAGAGCGAGAAGCCGTCGTCACTGCCCCGATGCTGGACGATGCGCACGGTGCCATGAGGTTTGGCCTGAGGCCTCAGCCCCGTCACCTGCTCCATGTCGTCGCAGAACATCCTGATGGCCATCGCCACCACGGGGTCGGCCTTGCCTGCCACCTCATAGGTAACAGGCTGCCGCCCGTCGAACCAAACGAGTTGCGCCCTCGCCGCAGACACTGTCATAGCGGTAAGGGCGCAAAAAAGGACGAAACGATTCATTCAGATCATTTGTAAGGTAGGTACCATTTCTCCTCCGTCGTAATGCCGGCAGCATTATTCTGCAACTTATTGCTCAGCCAGACATCGCCGAAATTGCCACCATACTGACCTGACTGGTTCTTATGCAGGGCCAGACGGCGCAGGTCAGAGAAGCGTGTGCCCTCGAAGGCAAACTCCATGGCATACTCGTCGCAGAGCAGATCCTCCATGGCGTTGATAGAGTCTTCTTTGCAATTCGTTATTGTCACTTCTTTGAACTGGGCTTTAAGGGCATCCATCTTCTCTCCTACAACAGTGTTGTAACGATAAGTGGAGAACTCGTCGTCTACAACGCCTGCACCATGACAATGGATACCGATAATAGCAATGTTGGAGGCTACGTTCTTAAAGATCTCAGAATTCTCCTGCGAGAGGAACGGCAACTCAGTGGTGAGCAACTTGTAAGACTCGGGCGTCAGATAGTGCTTGTTAGGATCGACATGCGACAATGTCATATCGAGGACTTTGTTACCTTGTTCGTCAACGGAGTCGTTGCCTTCACTGTCTTTGAGATACACCTCTTCATAACGGAAGTTCACAAGTTGCGACTGCAGACCATTCTTCAGCACGGCAAAAGCGGCATCAGGATAGCCCATGCGGTTGATAGCCTCTGCCAGATGGAGCCACACTGTAGCATTGCGATACAGATAGATGTAGGCTGTCGAAGGTTTATGCGTATATACATAGATGGAGTCAGCCCCACTGCCCTGAGTAACGATGGTGGCACGGGCATCGCCGAAAGGACCACTCTTCACATCGTAGTGACGAGGTATGGTCTGGATATAATCGGCATAATAGTAGTACTGGGCAGTACGTGCAAGGTCGCAATAGGCCTGCGACGGCACCACCTGGATGTTTTCGGTCTTGGGACAATTAAATCCGAAAGTCAACTCTGAGATCACATTACCCCGACGCTCTGTACCATAGTAGTCGTAGCCGAAGGCCGCAGGAATATCCGTAGTCTGTCCGGTGGTGTAGTTGACTGCCATCGGAATATATGATATCACATCACCGGGAGAGGGCGAATGGGTAAATGAATTCCACCATACCGGTACCCCGCCATACAATGAGGCATTCGGTGACGGCTGATAGTCAGCAGGCCACTCGGTGAAGTTCTTGAAGATAGGACAGTATTGACTATAATACGGCGACAAAGTATTGACATAGTTGACAGAGATATTGGCTACACCGGACTGACCGGTGTAGCGGAGGTACTGGTAGAAGCACTTCGCAGCCTTGGCATACTCGCCCAGTTCAAGATAGATATCGCCCAACACCACATTCAGCGGCAGGAAACACTTGCGAGGGTTGATATACTTAGTCTCATCACCCCAGTTCAATTTACCGATAGAACGCGATGTCAAGTTGAACGTAGGCACCGACAGTTGGTCTTCGGTATAGCGCGACTTGAGGTTTTCCAACATCTGGGCCTCTCCGGCCAAGATGGTCTGATAATCGGTCATCGAGGTATTGGCATTAATCTGGCCAATAGTGGTAACAGGCTCCTGGATATAGGGCACCTTACCATACTGTCGGGTCAACTGCAGATAGGCCCACGCACGGAAGGTGGCCACAGCGGCATACTCGTTGATAACGACATTGCGAGTACCCGTAGCCAAGGTCGTGTCGCGATGAGCCAGATAGTAGTTACAGTTGTTGATGACCTTGTAGTACAGATACACACTGTCGTACTTGTTGGTAGCATCGGCCCTGAAGGCAGCCAGCGCCTGCAAGTGGGTAGAAGCCTTGTCGGTAGTCCTCACCAGGTCGCCCCGCATCTCATTCTGGAAATAATACTGATCAGCCAGTTGCTGCATAGCCTGCATGATGCCGTATGCATAGAAGACGGAGTCGGTCTTCTGGTTGAGGGCCGGGTCAAACAACTGACGCGAACTCTCAGACTCAAGCACATCTTCGCAACCGGTCATGCCCACTGCCAAACCGCAGCACATCAGACCTGCGGCAAGATATTTTCTAATATTGATGGTAATCATAATTTTTTGTTCTTTATTCTTTATTCCATTAGAGGTTAATCTTCACACCCATTGAGAAGATGCGTCCCTGAGCAAGCGTGCCGCAGTCGATACCTTGATAGAGTTGATGGTTGCTGACAGAGAACTCGGGGTCGCTGCCTGTGTACTTGGTGAGCGTAAAGAGGTTGCTGCCTGAAGCCCATACAGAGATGCCCTGCAGCCACGACTGCCAAGCCTCAGGAATAGGCACCTGATAAGAGAGTTTCACATTCTTCAGTCGCAGGTAAGAGCCATCCTCAATCCATCGGTCAGAGAAACGGTTGTTGCCCATCGGGTCGCCCATATTGACACGAGGCAGGTCGGTCTGCTGGCCCTCGTAGCGCCAACGGCCAACCTCTGCCACCTGCTGGTTGTAGAGGGTAGAGGCGCTGTTCAGGATAGAGCGCTGGTAGTTGTAGACATCGTTGCCCAGGCTATAGTTGAACACGGCCCCGAGTGTGAAGCGCTTCCAGTTGAGGTTGAGGAACAGATTACCATAGATGTCGGGATTGGGGTCGCCGATGATGACCTTGTCGGCCTCGTCAATCTGGCCGGGGGCTTCCTCGCCCTTGGCATTGTAAGAGTTCACATCCTCGAAGATGACATCACCGGCCTTGAAGGGCTGACGAGCACCGGTCTCATCTACCATATAGAGACCTGCTGCTTGAGCGGCAGCCGTATTGGCAAACACACCCTTGGTCTTATAGCCATAGAATGCTCCCACGGGATTACCCACCGACGTCAGGATATTCTTGTCGCCATAAATAGAGGTGGTGAAGTCGCCATTGGCCAGAGCCTTCACCTTGTTCACGTAGTGACCGACAGTGGCGCCGATCTCCAGATGCCAGTCTTTCAGTGCAACGGGCTTGCCGCTGAGGCCAAACTCAAAACCGGTGTTCTGGATCTTGCCGTCATTCGTCCAATAGTTGTTGATACCACCGATGGGGTTCTCGAAACTCTTCAGAGCCAGCAGGTCCTTGGTGTTGTGGATATAGTAGTCCACATTCATGCTCAAACGGTTCTGTAGGAAATGGGCCTGCAGACCGACATTGTATTTCGTGGTGGTCTCCCACTTGATCTCCTCGTTACCCACATTGGTGAGTTGCATACCGATCTCCGTATAGTTGTAGCGCACGGTGTTGAACGATGTGCGGGCCGCATAGTTGCTGATGCCGTCGTTACCGCTCATATCGAAACCTGCGTTCAGACGTAGGTAGTTGATACCGGCATTCTTCGGGAACCACTTCTCGTTAGTCAGCACCCAGCCCAGTTGCACACTGGGGAAGATGGCCCACTTGGTGCCGAAGGCCTTCACGCCGCCCTTGGCATTGGAACCGAAACGGCTGTTAGCCTCTGCCAATACGGATACGGTAGCGAAATACTTGTTCATGTAGTTGTAATCGCCGGAGAGGTACCACTGCACATTCTTCCACACATCGTCGGCACCGGTCACTGTAGAATAGACATCGTCGCCGGTAGCCATCTTCGGGTTCTTGTCGTCCTCGCCCTTGGTAGAATATTCGGTGGCAAGGTCGCTGTTGTCGTAAGAGAAATAATTGAAGCGGAAACCTGCTGTGGCAGCGACGGTATGAGCACCGAACTTCTTATTCCAGTCGATGTGGGTGTTGCTCAAGATGTTGGTCTCCTTCGAGAAGATGGAGGCCGTCTTTGAATAGACCGTTCCCAGATTCTCGATGGCAAACGAAGGCAAGCCCAGGTTAGGACGATAGTAGGCCTGAGAGTTACGGTTCAGATAGTAACTGAAGTGCGAGGAAATTTTCCAGTCGTTGCTGATCTGCCAGGTCGGGGTAATCGTCACATTGAAGAACGTATTCTCGTTGCGGTTCTTACGCTCACCGGCACCATTATGAATCAGTGCCACAGGGTTGGCCAGCGAATAGTTGCCGTTATCCAGCGTATCATAGAGTTTGTCGGCATCAGCGAGCAGCGATGTGAAAGCCTTGATATTCTGGTTGTACTGATAGGGGTTGAGCAGGGGGCTCTTGATCAGTGCCAGAAATCCCGGTGAGGTGATGGTACCGCTGTTCAGGTCTGCAGGGACACCGTCGTCGAAGAGGTTCGTGTTGGAACGCGAGAACGACATGTCAAACTTCGTGGAGAGGTTGTACAGCAGGTTGATGTCGGTATTGAAGCGCACATTGATACGGTCGAAACTGGTAGCATTGATATTCTTCATGGTCTGGATGTAGGCCACCGAAAGGTTGTACATACCGATGTCGTCACCACCCTGCACATTGATGCTGTAGTTGTGGGTCAGAGCGGTACGATAGACATAGTCGCTCCAGTTCGTGTTATTATGATAATCGTAATAGTAGTAACCGTCCTTCGAGTCGTTGAGGAAGTTGAACTGCAGGGCATTGTTGATAGAGCCGATACGTTCCTGTACTTCAGCAATCGTGCCCAGTTGCTCGACAGCGTAGTTACGATACTGCTGGTCGTTCATCATTGTAGGATAATGGGGCACGAAAGTCCAGCCCACTCCGATGTTGGCATCGATACGGGTAGCCATCGAATGTCCGCGCTTGGTATCAATCAGAATGACGCCGTTGGCACCACGGGCACCATAGAGGGCAGTGGCGTTCTTCAGCACCGTCACCTTGTCGATGTCTTCGGGCGAGATGGTCGACAGCATATTGAAGATGTCACCCAGATGGAGCGACTCGCGGTTGCGCTGCATATCCAGTTCCACACCATCGAGGATGATAAGCGGCTGGGCATTGGCATTGATTGAACTGATACCACGGATGAACATCGCTGCACCTTGGTCAAGGTTGCCCGAGTGCATGGTCATGTGGATATCGCCACCCAAACGCTCCGTCATCTCCTCGTCGATGGTGATACCGCCACCTTTGGAGACGAATCCGTTCTTGGCGGTAATCGTGGTACCGTTTTCATACATCGAGGCAAAGGCATCGCTCAGCATACTGATACGAACCGTCTGCTTCTCGTCGCCGGGAATGATGGCCACCTGCTGTGACAGATATTCCGGTGCCTGCACAAAGAGAGATGTTGCAAACGTGGGCACTTTAATGGTGAACTTACCATCCTCGTCGGTCATGGCTGCATAGCGGTTATCATTGAGAGTCTGCAGACGCACACCAGCCAATGGTGCCTTGGTGGCTTCATCGACAATGATACCGCTCACCATGATGGTGGGATTGGTATCGACAACCTTGGCGCGCTTTGGAGCCTTGATGGCTTCAGTGACTTCTTCGTCATCGACATCGTCCTGAGCGAAAGCCACGGAGCAGATGGTCAAAGCAATGGCACAGAGTGAGAGTCTGAGACTCTGACGCTGTAGGTAGTTATAGATTGTACTTTTCATCGTTGTCATTATTCATTAGCAGAGTTAGACCATTTGTCGTTATATTCTTTCGGAACGAGATAGACACCAGCCACACGCATCTGCTGGTCGTATTTGCTACGGTTGGAAGCAGAGGCATAGGACTTGGTATGCATCATCATCAGACTGGGATAGGCATCCAGGCCATAGTAGCAAGCGGGGAAGGTAAACTCGCCCAGGTCGAGGACATTCACTTTATCGGGATCACCGACAAAGGTCGACTTGTTTGTATTTTCGCCAAAATCAGTAGAGATTTCAGAGTCGTTTCTGGCACCCTGAGGCAACACGGTATATTGCTGCTTGTTGGAGGCATCCGTCCAACTGAGGTAGAAGCGCAAGTAGTAGGGGCGCACAAGGTGATCAGCATCTTCTTCTATCTGAGCGGGCACCGTCACCACATAGATGTGGTAAGTCGTCGAACGGACACCTCGCAGTGCAAAGTTGAACTCCGGCTTTCCTGAAGAACCTTCGACATCGGTACTGTCGACTGCCACATAGGTAAAGTACGGAGAATTGGCAGGGAAGAGCCACTGCTTGAACATCTCGGGCACCTTGCTGAATATGGGGAAATCCTGGAGTCTTCCTGTCTTTGCATAAATACTGTGAGTCGTTAACTTCGCCACTTTCAATGTATTGTCAGGAACCCTGACGGAAATCACCGGATTATAGGTCTCCCACGGGAAGAAGGCCAGTGAGTCGACGACACGGGCAATACCGTTGCTCATCTCGCTGACATCTGTCGTATGATCCAGCACTTCCGGCATATTGGTCAGGTAACGGCGCGAAGTGGCATAGGCAGAATCGTCTTCTGCAAAAATGCCTTCGCCGAACAGCGGACTGTTGCGCTGGTAGGAACGAGAGAACACCAGACGGCTGACAATGTTGTGATAGGTCAAAGAGTCATTGTATTCATCCCTTGACATAGACGTCGGCAGGGTGGCGGGCTTTTCTGCCTTTGCTGTGGTCGACGTTGCGTTAGAAGCCACCTGCGTCTTCTTCGTCACATCCATATAGTCCATGGTGGAGATATAGTTGTAGCAGGGTCTGATGGCTTCGTAGGCAGCCTCCCAGGCTTTGTCGTTGGGAATCAGCATGCAGTAGGTACTGTCTTCATTCTCCAAGTCGGCATTCATGATAGAACGCACCACATTGTTGGTCTTTCGCAGCACCGAGTCGAGGTAGGTCTGCTTGCCGTCGACGAGCGGACCAATGACAGAAGCACTCGGATCGAGGAAGTACTGGTCGTACTTCTGGATGTACGCCTTGATATGGTCACAGTCGGTAAGATCATCCACATTCTCGTAGAGATTGTTGTAGAACTCCGACATGCCGTTGATCTTATGCATCAGACCGTTACTCGACGGCAGGTTGATGGCGGCATATCTGAAACCGTCGAAATCGTCCATCGTGAAGGGATGGTGCTTGGAGTTGAGCGAGACAATGGTCATGCTGTCAAGGGCAGCCGATACGGGGTAGTTGAACTCCGTGATATGGTGTTGGATGAACTGCTTCAGGACAGTAGCACTGTCGCTGGCCATCAGACGGTTGTAGTCGTCATCGCTGAAAGCAGCATCAACGGGAGCCCAGACGGTGTAGAACCGCGGACTGTTGAGAGCCTCCGAGAAGTTGCACTTCTTGGCAAGGGCAGTGAACTTGGTCAACTGCGGGTCGTTAGAGATATTCTCCCACAACGTGGTGTTGGCTCCCGGTGTCAGTCCGTCAACAGGTGCCGTATTGTAGTCGGAATAGTCGGTGCAGGATGCTGCAGCAAGCACCAGGCCTGCTGACAGCATCGAGATTCCTATATACTTGTTTAATTTCATAATCATTTACGATTTTCAATTTTCTATTATCAATTGTCCATTATCAATTGCCTTAGTACCAGTCCTCGGTCATGTTCTGACTGTTGACCACATTCAGCGGCACTAGTTCAATGAAGTCGAACGACCAACCCAGGTTAGCATCGTTCACCAGGTTCTTGATGCGCAGCCAGTAGTCCTTGCTCTGGTCAAACTGCTGGGTGGTAATAATACGGCGCAGCATCATGGTACCATAGCCCTGCTCGGAGCGGCAGTTGTTGCCGCCGACAATCTGACTGGCTGCCGAATAAATGTCGTCCTCGCTGTAACTCAACGGGTCGGTCACACTGTTGTTACCGCCGCGTGAGAAAGAAGCAGGAGCATACATATAGCCACGAACATGCATACGCTGTCCGGCCTCAACACCGAAGTCCGACAATTCGTTCTCGTCACGTGTCTGGATGGGCTCATAACCCATCGTAGCATCCTCGTTGGGGTTAGCGCAGGCATCGAAAGGAATGCCGACGGCCACCATATCCGACTGTCTGGGCGAGTTGCCGATGTAGAACTGCATCAGTCCACCACGTGCCATAGGCGGATAGATGATACGCAACTCATACTGGTCTGTAGGAACGTGAGGCAGTTTGATGGCGAAGTCGTAGACATCCCAGCCTTGGAACTGGTCACTGTTGTGAGCACGCCAAGCACCCATCACGTTGAAGCGGAGCAGCGTACCGGGATTGTAGCATACGATATTGTCGAAGAACGTATTCTCGAAAGCGGCACGGTTACCGTCGCCGCCACCATTAAGCGTACTGACCTCGGCAGGAGTGGCAAAGCGCAAACCGTTGTTGACCAACTCATAAAGGAAGGTCGACGAATCCAGACGCAGACGTTCACGGAGGGCATCTCGGGCATTCTGGTCGTATTTCAAGATACCCTTGATACGGTGGATATAGCCGTTCAGGGTCTCCACGCTTCCCTTACGGTTCACGGGGACACCGGCAAACTTCAGGTCATGGTCGCCATCACCAGGCATACCGAAGAGACCGAGTTTGGCCGTCAGCGTGTTATTCGTCAGATAGCGGTTCAGCCACAAATCCTTGGTGCCGCTGCTCTTCTTCGGGCTGGTCTCCCAAACCTTCAGCAGGGTATTTGGCAACAATGTCTCGAAATACTCCTGAGGCTCGTAGCCAAAACAGAAGTTCCACGTTCCGGCAGAATAAGCGGCATCCTCATACACTATTTTATCAATAGGCATACCGGCACGCAGGATGTGATAGGCCACAAACATATTCACCACATTGAAAGGATTGGTATAGTCTGTGCCTGTGCTGATGGTGATATTCTTCTCATTGATATAGTCATACCACTGAGCGCAGTTGCCGTACCACTCTGCACACTTGGCTCTCAGGCTTTCCAGGTCGGTGATGCCCTCTGCCTCAAACACGTCGTCGGTCTCGGCAAAGACCGTCCATTTGACCAGGCACTCCTTGGGGTAATAGAGCGGGTTGCCGTCACGGTCGTTATGCGACTCGAGGCTATAGGTCTTGGTCGTACCGTCGGCATTGACTTTCTTCTCAATCAACAGACTGTCAGTAAAGCCGGTGGCCTCTAAGGCTGCATAGAAGATACGCAAGTCCTTCTCGCCCTCAACACGCAACTGGTCGTCGGTGGTACGGTCGGAACGCGGGATGACGGTCGAGCAAATATGCAGGATACCGTTGATGGCCTCAATATCGCCCTCGATAATAGCGGCCTCGTTATTTAGACTGGTATAACCAATATACTCCGGATTTTCGGCATCCTCCTCGAACGTGCCTACGGTGATGCTTCTGCCCACCTTCATCGTCGTCCACGTGCCATCACCGACGACATCCACCTGCCTGTGGGCTTCGCCGGAGAGATGATAGCGCGCCAGGTCGTCGCACAGCGAGTCGGACATCAAAGCCACTCGGGCCATCACGTCAAGGTTGTTCCAGTTAGCATCTTCCTTGATACCGTTATGCTTTACCTTGGCTTTGGAGATGAGATACGACTCATCCTTATAAAGGCTGTCAATATAAGCGTTGACACCCTCGTTCAACGGGGCGAAACAAGTATATTCACCATAAGTACCCATATACTTGTCGAAGCCGCTCTTCTCGAGAATGAGATAGAAAGCACTCAACTGAGGCCTTTCACGCAACAACTCAGCAATGGTCTTATCGTCAGTAGAGAAAAGGTTAGAACCATCAGGCTCCTCGGTGCAGGATGCGAGGCCTATCATGCCAAGAACCCCCAGCACTAACATCTTTCCCATGTTAAATATCGTCTTATTCATATCTTCGTGATAGTTTGAGATTGTTAAACTTTCGAGGTATTAATACTTGGCAGCAGACTTATAGACAGGATTCTGCACAAGCAGAGGATTCAGTTCAACCTCACTCTGGTTGATAGGCATATAGAGGTAGCGCTCGTCGCGCATCTTGGCCCTCATCGACGCAGGCACAGGATATTTGCTCAGTGCCAAGTCAAAGAAGTCGTTACTATTCGTGATGTAACTCTCGGTCAGTTTCTTCGTCAGGTCAGCCTTGGTCGTGGTATGACGATAGTTATAGCGCATCAGGTCGAACCAGCGCTTGCCTTCGAAGCACAATTCACGGCCACGCTCTGCCAACACCAGTTGCTCCATATTGTCGCGATAGACATTGTACTTCAGCGAGAGACCCGGCTTGCTGGCTTCAGGCAATGCACGGTCGTTGACAAACTGGCAAATATTGAATGCCACCTGATTCAGCGAATCACTGACCGTCGTACCGTCATTGGCATCCTTTGCGGCCTGGACACGCATATTGTAAATCTGCACAAGAGCCTCAGCCTTCATCAGCATGACGTCGGTAAGACGGTAGAAAATCCAGTTCTGGAACACATTACGTGCACTGCGGTTGCCGTCGACAGTACTCACACCGGCGGACTCCTGAGCCACGAACTTGCGGACGGGGAACTGGTCGGCCGTTGCCTTGGCATTATAGACATACTCATAGAGGCGCTGGTCCTTGTCATTGCTCCACATCGTCTTGCCGGAACTGCTGATGGTACCATACGCTGTCGTAGCATTCAGATAGGCCGGTGTTGAAGCGTTGGTACCGGTATAGCGGAAATACATTGCATCAATACCTGCATTAGCGACATTGCTGTTGCGGAACTGAAGTTCGAAGATGCTCTCATCGGCATTCTGACGTCCGAAGATGTCATAATACATATTGGTACAGTCCGAGAGATAGTACTCCTGCTCGGTGTCAGTATCCCCGAAGCGACGGTTTCTGGGGTCAGCCTCGTAAGCCTCTTTCTTGGCCTTGATCACCTTGTCGCAATAGTCCACACAGGTCTGATAGTCACTCTCACTGCGATTGATGGATGCACGCCAGAGGTAGATATCGGCCAGAATGGCATTGATGCCGTCCTTGTTCAGATAGCCCTTGTCGCGCCAGTCACCATAGGTAGAGCCCGATACGGCCACCTTCTCGGCAGCCACCAGGTCGTCGATACACATGGTCAGCACGGAGTCGGGAGTGTACTGAGGCACATTCAGATTATCACTGCTGTTCAGATAAGCATGCGGCGTCACGGGAATGTCGTGGAACACCCGTGTGAGGTAGAAATAGCAGAAAGCACGCAGAGCCAGGACCTGTGCCCTGTTGGCATCAAAGTCGCCACGGGTATAGTCGGGGTCAAGGGCTATGACACCTTCGCCCTTCTCAAGTACCAGGTTACAATAGTTGATGGCCGAGTAGAAGGGATACCATGAGGTAAAGGCGTTCTCCGTCTCAATGTTCATAGAGTAGATCTGCGACAATGATGTCTTGTAGGCAGAAGTGGCCGGAACCGTCGAGGGAATCGAGAGTTCGTCAGAGCGGAAGTCGCCCCAGACAATCATATTGCGGATGGCAGCCGCATCACGCAACTGAGCATAGGCAGTAGCCACAACAGCCTCCACCTCGCCCTTCTTCTGCCAGAAGTCGTCATCAACAGTCTTGTTGTCGGGCAGGATGACCGTGTCGACACAAGATGTCATCGCGATGCTTGCTAATAAAATCGAAAATATCTTTTTCATAATTATCAGTTGTCTATTATCAATTATCAATTCGTTTAGAAGCCAAAGTTGAGGCTGGCCGTGATAGACTTAGACCTTGGTGTGGTAGCACCGTCTCTTGCCGGTGTGTAAGTACCCGAAGCGATTTCCGGGTCGATACCGGTGTACTTCGTCCAACAGAAGAGGTTGTTCATCGTGACGTAGGCTGACAGGGAATTCAGACCGATTTTCTTAAGGCTCTTCTTGGGCACGCTATAAGACAACTGAAGGTTGTTCAAGCGCAGGAAAGAGCCATCTTCCACGAAGCGCGAACTAATCTGATAGTTGTAGCCGGCACCATAGAGTGCACGTGGAATGGGTGTCACATCACCATCCTTACGCCAGCGATAGGTCACTGTAGACACCTGGTTCTCGGTGCCATACATGCTTTCCAGACCCATGCGGGCTGTATTGATAATCTTGTTGCCCCAACGATAGTTGAAGCGGGCCACCAGTTTCCAGTTCTCGTACTGGAAGGTCAGGCTGAAACCGCCCTGCATCTTCGGCAGCGAATTGCCCAGATACTTGATGTCCAGTTCGTTGATGTTACCATCGTGGTTCACATCCTCGTAGATGGCATCACCACCCCTGAACTCATACTCTGTATCACCATGATAATAGGCCAGATGCTTGGGCTCGCCGGTATTGGTCATGATGACATGGCCATTCTCATCGGTAGCCACAGGGAAGGTCTTACCCTCGGCCAACTGCTGGTTGATCCAAGCCTCGTAGTTCCATTCGTAGTCTTCGCCATTGGCAACAGCCTGCGACTGCAACTGCAACTGCTTCTTATTATAATTGGCCAGATAATCATAAGAGTACTGGAAGACGCCCAAGTTGTTGAAACCGTAGATGGAGCAAAGGGGGTCGCCCACCACGACGCGGCTCAGGATTGAACCGGCGCCACGGTTACTGGCATTGGGTTTCGAGTTCAGGTTGTCCAGCACGCGCTGGTCCATCTCCAACAGTTTGTTGATGTTCTGTGCCATGTTGAAACTGGCAGAAACAGAGAATTTCTTGTACTGTAGGAACTTGATAGCAGAGATAGACATTTCCCAACCTCTGTTTCCCATTTCACCGACATTACCGAACGAGAGGGTTGTACCGCCGTTCCACGAAGCGGTGGTGGGAATGGGGATTCCCCTCATGATCAGGTCTTTGGTATTCTCCTTATAGAGGTTCAGGTCAATCTGGAACTTATCGTCCAACAAATTGATATTGAAACCGAGGTTCATACCAACCTTCTTCTGAGGACGCAGATCGTCAAGTTTCATACCGCTCATCGTTGTAAAATAAGTCTCGCCATAACGGCCGGCACGCGAAGCGTACTGGTTGAAGTAGTTGTCCACCGACACGTTGCTGCTACCGGTGATACCCCACGAAGCGCGGATGCCGAGCAACGACACCACTTTCTGCAGGGGCTTGAAGAACGACTCGTCGCTGATGTTGTAACGCAACGAAACAGAGGGAGAGTAGAACCAAGGATTCTTCGGACCGAATTTCGAGTTGCCGTCGCCACGCACAGAGAAACTGGCGATGTAGCGCTTCTTATAGGAGAAGTGAGCATTGTAAACCCAGTCCTGCCAAGCCGACTTCGTCGAACTGGGCTGGTTGTCCATACCTACCATGCGGGCATCGATAGTTGCCGACTCAATACCGTTAGGCACGGAGTTCTGGGCAATATACTGATAGGTGTTCTTCTGCGTACCGGCTTCATAGCGAGCCAGCATCGTCAGGAACAAGTCCTCGTTCTTGAAAGCAGGCGTATAGATCAGTTCCAGACGGGAGCCCATCTTAAACTGGTTGGTCTCCGTATTGGTGATGAAGTTGTAATTGCCATCGATATAACTGCCATTGGAGAGGCTACCCGGCATGAAGGTCGGCTTCGAATAGGCATAAATATCGAAGTACACACGACCGTTGAAGGTCAGACGATGCTTGCCGACCTCGGTGCCCAGCAGTTCGTACTTGATATTGAAGTCAGGCACGATGCTGTAGGTCTGTTCCTTCTGCCACGAGTTATTTGCATAGGCGATGGGGTTGCCGATGGCCACGACATCGCGCAGTTTATTAGAGGTATAGTTACCGTCATCAGGTGTCAATTCACGCACGACACCATTCTCCGTGATGGTTCCGCCAATGGGATTCATCAGGAAATATTCACCGGTATTGTTATTAAAGCGGTCGTAACGATAGATGCTGGAGTTAGGAGCCTGAGCCAGAGCCATGGCCAGCAGGTTGTTGTTGGAACCGGAGTTCTTACTACTGCCGTAGGTATAGTTTTTCAGGTTATCCGTATAGGTCAACGCGAAGTTGGTAGAGAAACGGATACGGTCACTGACGTTATAGTCCAACACCAGGCGTGTGGTCAGACGATCCAGACGCTGCTTGATGACGGTACCGGTCTGGTGGTTGTAACTACCGGAGATACGGAACTGAGCCTTCTGGCCGCCACCGGAAATATTGAAGTTGGCCTCGTGCTGCTCACCAAACTGCTTGACAGCATCCACCCAATCGGTATTCTTATTCCAGTTATTGGCCTCTGCCCACTCTTCGGGTGTACGATAGTTAATCTCATTAATGGTACGCGTTGCATCGGGATCCTGCGCCTGATTGAAGAACTCCTCCTTCAGCATCATGGTGTAGTTGTCACCGTTCAGCAGGTCGTAGCCGGCCGGCATCCAGGTACCGGTAAACTTATAGCCAAGGGTCACCTTGGGTTTGCCGCGCACACCACGCTTGGTGGTAATCTGGATGACACCGTTAGCACCTTGCGAACCCCAGATAGCCGTTGCGGCAGCATCCTTGAGCACTTCGATGTTGGCGATATCGTCCACACTGACGGCCAGCATCGACGAGAACTTCTCTTCGTCCATGTTCTCCGGATCGAAGTCGGCAGCATCATACTCAAAGATCTTGTCGTCGACGACAATCAGCGGCTCGGCACTACCATTCAGGGTAGAGACACCACGCAGGCGCATCGACGTACCGGCGCCGAGGTTACCCGAGTTAGACACGATATCCAGACCGGCAATCTCACCCTGCAGAGCCTCGTCGGCAGAGGTGAAGGCCATACCTTCCACATCGGCCATGTTCATGGTCTGCGAAGATACGGAAATCTCGCGCTTGTCGATATTCAGACCGCCACTGTTAGTGCGGCGTCCTTTTACGGTCACCTCGCTCAGCGTAGTCTTCGAGTCGTCCAACCTCACCTTGAAAGTTTTCTGACTACCAATCGTCATCACCTTATCTTTACTGCCTACGTAGGAGACGACGAGTTTGTTCTTCGTGTTAGAGACCTTCATAGAGAAGTTACCCATCATATCAGTCTGAGTAGCGTTGACGATACGGTTGTTACCGTCACGCTCCGTCACGTTGGCAAACATGACCGGTCCCATGGAATCTTCCACCGAACCCGATATGACAGTTCCCTGTGCCATCATCACCTGGGCGACGAAGGCAAACAGGAGCGTCAATAGGATTTTTGATTTTGACATAAGTATCTTCATTCTTAATTCTTAATTCTTAATTCTAATACTGGCCGTTCTGGTTATAGCACAACGGCTTAGTGATGCCATGAACAACCACGAATGACGAAGACTCAATAGTCTTGTAATTGGCATTGGTCTTGTGAGGAGCCGTTGTGATGTCGCGTGCAAGGAGATTTGCCGTCTCGGAAGACGCGTTGATCGTCACCACAGCACCAGAGGCGTCCTTCACCTTGAGTTGATTATTACCGCCGGTGACTGTCAGGGTCTGGGCAATACCCAGAGGAGTCGAACTGAACGTAGAGAACGAGGGTTCCGGTGATGTCAGGCCTGTGTTCGGGTCGTAGTTCTTGAAGTAGCGGTCAGCGAAGAGCGAACTGTTCTGAGAGTGATAGCGCACAAAGCGTGCCATCTTCTCTACCATCGTCCTCACTGCATTTTTGGCTTCCGAAATATCGGCAAAGCCATAACGGGCAGCCACCTCGTCCCAGTTGTTCTCACTATTCTTGACAATAAACATCACGTCCTTGCACCTGGGCAGACCCTTGCTCTGGGCCTCGATCATTGCCTCGTATGTCGGAGCGTAGATGGTGTAGTTGTAAGCACTGAACATACCCCAGTTGTCGTTGGTGTCAAAGATGCGATAGGGCTTCAACTTGCCTTCGATGTTTTCATCTTTTGCACCGGTGAGTATGCCGGCAAAACTGTATATTTCCTCATCGCCAAGCACCATGCAGAAGTTCAGGAAGTGGTCGTTCTCCGGAGCCGTCGCATCATTATCGTAGTCGGCATCGGGATCATTGAACTCTTTACGCTCCTCCAGCGTCTTCATCACGCTTCTGACAGTGGGCTGCAGAGGGTAATTCAAACGATAGACAGTACCATTCTCAATCTTGGCGTCAGCACTGTTTTCGTCGAAGGTCTCGGTGATGGTCGACCACTGCGAGGGGTCTGACAACTGCAGGCCACCGGCCACCTTGTCGCCATCGACGACAATGGCACCGCCGTGCTTTGTCTTATAATAGCGGTTGCCATAGAGGCCATACTGTGGATTGCCCTTACCGGTTTCGGTAGAGTCTGCCAGCACAATGGTGCAGTAGTCAAGCAAATCCTTGATCTGGGAATTGAAATAGCCTGTTTCGATATTGACATCCTCGGCACCGGCATCTTCCACGTAAGAACTCAGTTCATTGTAGGGTCCTGACTGGTAGATGTAACGCTTGACAAGGATGTGGAACGAGCCCGTGGCTGTCGGGTCGAAGCGGAAACGCAATCCTTTCAGTCCATCCTCATCTTTTACTGATGTGGGGTCGATGACGATGAACTGGGTCTCGTTGTCTGTCGGCACAAAGACGCCGTAGCGTGCTTTCATGGAGAGCAGATAGTAGTACATGTCGGCACCGAGTTTTGAGGGGGTACCTGCCGTGACCTGGTGGTCGTTGAGCATTTCGCCCATGGTGCGCATGTCGTTATACACCGAAGCAGGACCGAGCACGGAATTATACAGTTTCGGACCGAACAGTTTATTCATCTTATAAATGACACCATTGTTGGCAATCGTGACATCGTAGTTACCATCGTCTTTCTTGACAAGGTCATTCTTCGTTACGTCAAGGAATTCGAAGGCATCGTTCTGCACCGTTGAGAAATTGCTGGGCACCGTCTTGGTCAGATAGGGCTTCATCACATTGTTCAGCACACTGGCGAAGACCGACGGGTCGTTGTTGTACACAGCATCGAAGTGTGCATCGAGGTTGTCGGCAGTGATGGGGAGTGAGGGGACGCCCAGGTTCTTCAGTATATAGGCACCCTCGCCGAGGAAATAGTCTTCCATAGCCTTATCATTGGGGGCCAGGAAAGCAGCAATCTCAGCATCGTTGTCGCTGGAACCGCCAATCAAAGTGGGATTATAATAGTTCCAACCCGGGTCGAAGTTCAGCAGTCGGTTGTCGGCCACTGTCACACCACGTGACGGCTGTGCTGCCTTTGCACGGTGCGAGTTCTTGCTGAGGTAGCGGATGGCAAAGACGGTATCGGTGGCACCGCTTGCCGAGTCCTTGTATTGCTGGGTCAGCGTCATATCGGGATCGGGGAAGGCATAATAGTCCAGCAGACGCGAGATATAGTGGAAGTCGCTATTACTGCGGAGGATCTGTGACATATTGCCGGGGTTGACAAGCACCTCGTCCAACTGGTGGATATAGCCATTCTGGCAGACCACATCGCCCTTAATCACTTTACGGTCGAAGATGTAGGCATCGCCATCGACGTATTCATGACCGGTCAGCACCTTGAAGTCACTGTCATCGCCCGTCACGGTCATATTATTGACCAGCATGTATTCACCCGTGAAATGCACCATCGGGGCCACTGTATTATCAAACACAGCCAGCATCGAATTGCGGCCTTCCGTCTTGAAGCGCGAGAAATACTTGTTGTTGGCAGGCATATCCTCAGCGAGGAACGGCGTCACCGAGTAGTAGAGACTCATATTGGTGGCGTGCTTCACATTCTCGCCCTGCAACATATTGCCGGCAGCATTCTGCTTGTTCGACAATGTACCGATCAGGATGGCGTTGTCAAGCATCGAAGAGAACAGCAACTCCGCCTTCTGGGCATGGGTCAATTGTTCATAACTGCTGACGCCGAACTTATTGTTCCCGCCTGCAAAGAATCTCTCGAAAGCCTCATCGTTGGCCGGGAAGATGGTCTTACTACCAGTTTTGCCAAGCACCTCAGCATACCCCAGGTCGTTGACCAACCGGCAATACGTGTTGAACGTACCCTGGAGTTCTTTAGGTGACTGAAGCTCTTTGTAGATACTCTCGCCAAGCCATGATGGCAATTCTCCCTCGGGCACGACGTAGTCCTTCGTACAGGACCCCAGGCCTAAGCACAAAAGGGATGCATACAAAAAGAGTTTTTTCATAAATTGTGGTTTGTTGTTATTAAATATTTATTGATTTGTCAGTTAGTATCCACGCTTGAAACATGCCAATGCATGGCAAAGGCAATATATCAACCTGCAAAATAACAAAAAATTATTGATACTTGCAACTTTTTAACAAACTAATTTCAAAAAAAGTTTATTTTTCCCAAATATCAAAGGATGGTTGACAAAAAAAGTGAGCCCCCACCGCTAAGGCGATGGGGGCTCTCTTATTTAAGAATAACTATAGATGCTTACTTAATCAGCACGCCGTTGATGCCGTACTTGCCGTTGATGATGATGCGGCCGTTCTTCAGCACCTTGGTAGGAGCCTTCACCTGAGCAGCAGGCGTAACGATTTCCTGGATACCATCGACGAACTGCTCTGTAGGACCGGCAGCAATACGCTGAATCTTCAGATTGTCGAACCACACGCGACGGGCGTCGTTGTTGTAGTTAGACTGCAGGACGAACTTGGTAGGAACAGTCTTGTCGAAACCTCTCTTCACAGTGGTGACAACACCCTTGGCAGAAGTCGTGATAGCGTAGATTGAGGCTTCGCCGAAGTCCAAGACGACCTCAAACGAGTTCTTGGCACAAGTTGTTGCCGTGGCTTCCTCAGCACCCTCTGGCGAAGCATTATTATAAGAACTACCAGAACCATACTTCAGGCTACCGAGTTCAATAGGCAGACTCGATGAAGCATCAATCTTGTTATCGTAGTAGTTTGCATAGAATCCGGCGATGACAGAGTCAGTCTCATTCTTCAGATAGAAACCAACAAAACGACCGCTCAGACCCTGCAGGAAGAAGTCGCAATTCACTTTCAGAATGTCATTGTTCATCTCACCGGCGTTGAAGAGCACCGTACCGGTACCATTACCCACGCGAATGTAGCCCTTCCACATCTGAACAGCATTCGACCAGTAGCCCTGCTCGAACGGCTGGCTGCCAGAGCCATCAGTTGACCAGTTGGTGAATTCCATCGTACCGGCAGCACCGGTTACGCTATAGGTAGAGGTCTCGGCATTCTGCACAGCATCCTGCTCAAAGTCGATGTCAACAACAGTCGTCAAAGCAGAAGCAGGAACAGTGGTCTTGAAGGTCTCAACGGCAGCAGCCAGGGCAGCATTAGCCTCCTTGATCTTGGCAGCATTCTCCTCGCTATAGTCTGTGGCCTTCATCTCAGCCTGTACGCCCTCTGCGGTGGCGATAGCAGCCTTCAAGGCATCTGCACCAGTAGCAGCAGCATAGAGGCGGTTGGCCAGAACAGCATTTGCAGCATCAATACCAGTCTGTATAGAGTTCAGTGTGTCATTGACAGCGATAAACTTCCTGTTGGCTGCAAGGATGTCACGAACACCGTTATTATAAACTTCAAATACCAGAAGTCCCTCTTCGGCAGTCTTAGTACTATTGGCCTTGTTGTATATTCCCGGATCAAAGGTTGCAATAATGTCATCCTGGCTCATCGCTTCGTAACCGGCAATAGCCACCTCTACAGTATCCACACAGGCCTTAAGTTCTGCCTTACCCCAGAAATAGTCTGCCTTAGCAAGGTTCTCGGTAGCAGTAGTGAGTTCGGTACGACCCGTCGTAATCTGCTCACGTACATCAGCCTCATAACCGTACTGCTTCTGGTTGTACTTGTTGTCGTTCTTACCCCAGATAGAAGCATTGTAGATATAAGCCGCAGAACCACGAGCCAGCGTTTGGTATTCATCCTTACAATAAATCATCATACCGAACTCATAGGTTCCATCCTCAGGAATCTGCGCATTAATGATGAAAGGAGTCAGACCAAGATACTTTCTGTCGGCTCCCTCAGGATCAACAACCTTAAAGCCGTTAGAAACATCTTGCTTCTGGAATACAATCGTGTCACCGGCAACGCCGTCAACCATCTTCCGAACATAGGCGATACCATAGCAAGGCTTCATGCCGTCGTCATTAGCCCACGTCTGCTTCAGGTTCTCGCGGAAAACACCGCCAGCCTCGATAGCGAAGACATAAGAGCCCTTTGTCAAAGTCTTCGATGTGTAAACACCCATTGGCGATGCAGGAGAACCACCGGCCCATGTAGCGGTCTGCTGATAATGACCCAAGTCGAAAGGAGTGCCATTGTTCTCCCAGAACAGACGCTTATAGGGATAACCGCTCCACACACCAAAAGTTTCGGCCTTTTGCGTCTTTGTTCCATTCCACACTCTGAAATAGTTGTCGTTGTTTCCTGCCAGATAGTCATCCATATTAGTGTCAAGGAACTCAGCAAGTCCTTCCTCTGCAGTCGTCAGTGCCTCGTCAAGATCTTCCTGGCTAGACTCATCACCAATGGCCTCCAGGCCTTCGATGAAGGCATTCATATCTTCAAGCAGGCTCTCATCCCACTTATAGCACTCCTTGTAAATCTTCAATTTGTTAAGCATTGCATCACGCTGACGCAGGTCGGCAAACTGAGAAGCAGGAGCAATCTGCAGGTCGGCAATCTCAATGCTGGGGTCCATTCCTGTGAAGGAGATGAAATAGGTACGAGCCGTACCGTCACCAACGATAGCATAATTAAAGGTCTGCCATTCTTCCTTCAGTTCCTCTGCGGTATTGGCATACACCACGTCTGTTGCACCGTCATATACGCCATCACCATTACCGGCCACTCTCACAAGATTAGTCTTGAGCGCATCGGTCTTGATACGGATAGTAGTCTGAGCAGCGCCCTTCATCTTGTAACTGACGACATAAGTATCGTTTGCAGTAGCGGGGGCAAACTGGAAGTACATACCCTCACCGGCAGTGCCATCTGTGCTCTGGACGGAGTTGATGCCGGGGGCACAGCCATCGGTATTAATGTTAAACAGGAGATTCAATGTCTGCTCTGTCGATGCACTGACGAGTGTCCATCCTGTCAAGTCAGCAAAATTGCTGCTAGCCACATTGGGGCCTAGAATCTGGAAACGGCCCTGTGGTGTGTAGACGTACTCACCCTGAGTCAGGGCAAAACCTGAAACGGCCATGCAAATAGCCACCAGGCTCATAAGTAATCGTTTTTTCATAACAGTTTGTTTTTAGTTTGTTAATAAATAAAATAAAGTAAGTAGGTTCTTGTCTGTTTTCTTCAACAGTCTAACTCACGACCGGCGCATTTCTGCACACCGCCAAGAGCAGGCTGCCCGATAGGTGGTGCAAATATACGGCAAAAAGTGGAAAATTCTCTTTTTTTATGACACTATTTAATATTTTTTAATACTCGCCACTTCTCATAAGCCCCTCCGTCATGAATCCCTCTCCTTACGAGCCCCCTCCATACATACCTCCCCCTCCTCTATATAATAGAGGGGGAGGGTATGGTATGAGGGTCTCTACAGGAGGAGGAATAATGACGCGCAAATTGCCGGAAGGCTCCCTTTAAACAGTTTGAAGCCTCCAAACGGGGTGTTTGGAGGCTTCAAACGCCCCGTTTGGAGGCTTCAAACCACTTGTCCGGAGGCTTCAAACTACTTCACGACGACCTTCTTGCCGCCCCGGATATAGATGCCGGCGGGCAGGCCCTGCGTGTCGGAGACTGTTGCCATCCGCTTCACCAGACGGCCACTGAGGTCGTAGACGTTCATCGGATCGCTATCCACTAATGTAGTCTTGACACCCGTGTCGACACCCGTTATTTTAAGGATGCCCTCGTTGATACGGCTGGTGTCCCAGGTGAACATCGCAGGCAGTTCGAACTTCGGCGTGCCGCTGAACGTGCCGCTGACCGTCCAAAGGGTCAACTCATCGCCTACCTCCAACTGACGCTCAGCGGTAAATGTCAGTTTCACCGTACCGTTGAATGTCAGGTTCTTCGCGGAAAGTTGAGAATTCTTCGTCTTGTTCACGAGGAAGTTAACCGTAGCGCCATCGCTGACAGTGATGGTGTTGTTGCAGGTGATGGTGCCGGGAGACGTCTCGTTGACGGCAGAGGCACAAGGAACAATCTCTGCGCCACTCTGCGCATTCAGCCCATGGACGATGGCCTGGCCCACTAAGCGTCCACTACCCTTGACCGTAACGGCATAATTGCCGTTCATGGGTACTGCAGGCTTATATTTATATATTGCCACCGTACCATTCTCAATGGTCAGGGCTCCGTTCATCTTGCCCTCGGTCATCTTCATCTTACCCGTACCGCGCTTGGTCAGCGGCGAGGCGCTGACGCCGATGGTGCCACCGTAGTCATCAGTACGTTCGGAGGTGATGCCGACCTCAGTGGTCAGATCGAAATCCTCGTCACAGTCTACAATCCATTGACCGGAGCCCACCAGTGCACCGCTGCCGCCGAATTTCTTCACACGGATACTCCTGCCCTGATTGTCCAGCCGAGCCTTTGCGTTCACGTTGACCGTGGCCTTCGGCATACCGCTGGCGTTGCCCAGCAAGAAGGTCGGGTCGTAACTCTTCTTGTTCTGACGGTTGTTTTTACCGATATTGATGGTTCCCTCGAAACCGCTCCAGTTGCCGTTGAAATAGGCACGCACACCGCCGGTATAGACATTGAACGTGCCTGCACCCGTCAGCGCACCGGTATAGGTGGAGCGGTAGCCACTGTAGAAGGTACCCGTCTTACCCTGTGGCACGACGAATGCCGTCGAGTTGTTGATATTCGTGCTCTCGTTGTTGGCCCCCCACAGGGTACCACCCTGGAACTCCACTACAGAAGGTAAAGTCTCCGTGTAGGATGAATTATAGTTCGAGGCCACGGTACCTGCTTCGATGATGAATTTCTTGAAGGAGTTGGTCTGTGTTCCTATCTCCATGGAACCATTGCCCGCCTTCGTGATGGTAGCGCCGCTGCCCTTGATAGACTTGTTGAAGATGACGCTCTTACCCTGAGGCACGCTCACCGTCACCTCCCCACTGACCGTCAGTGACTGGTCGGTGATAATGGTCCCGTTAGTCTCCAGCGTGGCACCATCGTTCAGGGTAATCGTCGATGAGGCACTGCCCAGCGAGCCATACTGCTGTCCGCTGTTGTTGGCCAACATCGCCACAGACAGCGTACCGCCATTGATGACGGTATTGCCGGTATGATTCTCGTTGTTCAGAGTCAGCATGCCTGCGCCGTTCTTCGTGATAGGAGCGCCGCCTACGATACTGTCGCCACTGACGACATAGTTGGTCGTCTCGTTGTTGAAGACAACCGAGGCAGGACTGACGGCTCCCTTGATGATGACAGCCGTGCTGGAAGCATGGTCGTCGAACACCACCCGGTCGCCATGGACCGAATAGGTCGTGTTACCACCGGCGAGGAATGCCTCGCTGACAGCCTGCTGCCAGGTATTGAGGGCGGCTGTTCCGTTCCATGTCACTTCACCGGCCGGACGCATGGCTCCGACCACCAGTTGCAGTTTGCCGTCTGCATAAGCCAACGACACTTTCTTATCGTTACCGAAGCCTTCCAGGACAACCTGTGCGAGATCACCCTCAATCGCAGCAACCGTTCCGAGCGTATAGACACCGTCAGCCAGATTGCCGACACCCGTAAATTGCAGAACAGGAGCCTTATAGCGCGGTCCATAGGTGACCCACTCGTCAGAGGTTTTCGCTTCAATGGTCATCTTGTCGGCGTTCACCTGATCGAAGTTGCCGCCAGCAAAATCATAGACGACACGTGAGCCGAAGCCCAGTGCCAAGGTCGAAGCAGAGATAGTGCCCACGCTGTTCTGACCACCGGGATAAATAGTCGCATTATAGTCAGCCTGAATACCACCCTTGAACTGACCGCCATCGGAAATGAGCGTAGTATGACGATTCAACCAGACAGGCGATGCCTCCATGGTGCCGTCAAATTTCAATGTACCGTTCCATACATCGGTATTTCCTGTATGCTTCTCGACAACCTTGGGCAACACAAGCACGCCCTCACCCTGCTTGACAATATGGGTGGCACCGCCGAAGGCACCGCCGGTCAGTGTAGTAGTATAGACCTCAATGCTCTGAGCAGGCTGTTTCGGTGTCGATGCCACGGCCTGCTGCGCTCCGCTACCCTTCAGCCATGCCGGTGCATTGACCGTCAATACCCAGGGAGAAGCGCCATCGGTCACGGCAATCGTCTTGTTCTCATAGCCGGAGATCAGCAGGTGGTCGCTGGTTGTACCGATGGTGCCGGTCACTTCCGTACGACCCTCCAGCGTGTTGGCAGGGGGCTCCTTGGTGATGCCCTCCAGTTCGCCGAGGAAGAAACTGGTATGAGGCGGCTGGTTGTAGCCCACCGACTGCCAGGTCATGGCATTACGATATTCATGATCGTACCACAGCGAGGTGATGCCATGAGGCGTAGGATAACTGGAGATATTGATGCGGAGGGTCTTGTTACCATTCACAGGATTGATAATCTCCTCGCGCCAGTCGCCGATGATATCGCCCAGAAAACCGGGGTTGTTCTTCGACGAGTTGTTCAGGTTGCCACTACCCATCCAGCAACGGCCGGCATAGTAAGTACGATTGGTACCCACCTCGCTGCCATGCTTATAGACAGCGGGGGTGCCTGCCGTACCCGGTGAGTCCATAAACTCGTCGAGCAGGTCGCCGTCCCAATAGACGCGCATATTCATGTGGTCATCACTCCAGCCCGAGAGACCGTTGATGGTCTTGTCGGACACCAGACTGAAGGCATCGTAGCCAAAGGTGATACCGATGGCACCGGGATGGTTGCCATCGAAGTTGCCGGCCATGCAGCGGCCGTTGTCGCCACCGGAACCGGTGGTATAGCGCAATGTCGACGTAGTAGCGTCGGTATAGGCTATGCCGGGCACAGCAGGATTCTCCAGACAGACAAACTGCTCCAAGCCCCAACGATAAGGATCCAGATCGCCACAATGCTGGGCATCGCCATGGCCGAAACCGGTCGTCGACAAGCCATAGCCCGTATCATCGATGATCATCGAGCCGAACACAATCTCATCGCGGCCATCCATGTCGACATCGGCGATAGCGAAGTTGTGGAAGCCGTTGCCAAACCACGGCGACTTAGAGTCATAACAGTTCCAGCGCCATATCTGGGTCAGTTTATGTGTTGCGGGATCAACATTCAGTGCACAGAACTTGTGACGCGTGTAACAGCCACGACCCAGGAAGATGCTGGGATGACGGCCGTCCAGATAGGGCGCACCGAAATAGTGCTTGGTGGCACGGTGACCCGTGTCTGACGTTCCCCAGACGGTGGCGTAGTTGCTCTCACCCGTCTCGAAACGAGGCAGGGGATAGGCTTCGGGAGTCCAGTTGTCGGAACCGTCCCAGGCATAAGGCTCACCGGTCTCACCGTTCAGATAGAGCAGATACTCTGCCCCCTCCTTCGTATATTCATCACGCGGGGCATAGTAGTTCATATTGCCAATCTTGATCTCCTTACCCGATGCCGTGTGGATAATCATGTTGTCTGCACCGCGCATCAGTGCCTCGGCCTTGCCGTCCATATCCCAGTCATAGAGGATGAGGTCGAACTGCTCGTCAGGACCGGCCATCAGATTAGGACCCATATCGATGTACCAGAGCAGCGTGCCGTCCATCTTATAGCACTCATGGCGGTTAAACGTAGTGGTATTGCCGCTCACATTCAAGCCACTGTCGTTGCGGCGCTTCACCACAAACTCCATCTGTCCGTCGCCATCGACATCTGCCACCGAGCAGTCGTTGAGAGTATATTGACTGGTGACATCCACGCCTGCACGGTTGATGACATTGGCCACGTTGATATCCCAGTACTGGTGCTCCCAAGGGGTCACCTCTTCCGACTTCAGGTCGGTACGCTCCGTGCCACGGACGACCGGAATGACCTGATACTTGGCGGTCTTCGTGCCGCTCTTGTCTTCATAGTTCGTCACAGCGAGGGGCTCATCATTCACCTTGGTGCCGTTACGATAGAGATTGTACTTCGTGTCGAAATAGTCCGTTGGCAATTTGCGCCACGAAACGAAAATACCGCTGCCGTTATAACCGAAACGGTCATCCTGGCCGGTTTTGTCACCTTGTGGGATGGCCACCAGACCACGCGTCAGCCTGTCAGTGACACGCTGTGCGCCGGCACTCACGGCCAACATTCCCATCATGAGAATCATGAATAGTTTTTTCATTGTTCAGTATTTTAGTTATTATTACTTTTTATCTTCCTACTTTTCAACTTTTAAACCTTTCAACTTTTAAACCTTTCAATTACATCTTCCTGCCATCAACGCCATAGCGCACCCCATCCTTCTCAATGACGAGGCGGCCCTGGTGGATATACTTCACAGGTTTGGCATCATAAGTGCTGCCTATGGTGGCATCAGCAATGCCGGAGACCACCTGCTCGCCTGCCTCCATCTTGATGCAGTCGTACATGACGCCGTCTTTGCTGCCACCGCCGGAGTAGGTCAGGGCGACGGTATTCTCGCCCGCTTTCAGTCCCGTATAGAGGAAGTCGCAGGTGTAGACATAGTGACGGCCGCTATTGATGGCACTGCGGTAGACGCAGGCATCGTTGACACCCGGTTTCCATTGGGCGCGCTGTGTGCCGTTGACTTTCACCGTGATGGTAGAGCCCGTACCCGAACAGCCTGCCAACGAGGCCGTCAGATAGACGCGCCCCGACGAAGGACGCTCGTCGAGGTTGAACTTGATGGTCCAAGTGCCGCCTTTCTGGGTCTGGGCATAGTACCAGTCGTTCTTCTCGCAGCTCTGCCCGATGGTATAAGTGAGGTTGGCAGGTACCTGTTCCCACAGACCATACTGACGCAGGGCATCACTGAAGCGGAACTCGCTGCTTCGACGGTCGTTCTTACCGATCATCCACAACATCTGTTCATACTTCTTAGGAGCCCACGTGATGATGCCCAAGTCGTTATCGCCTGCGGCAACCGTGACATCATCCTGCTCGAGCATGTCGGTCACTTCGCCTGCCTTGGCGTAGGCAAAGAGGTTGTAGGTGCCGGGACGTACGTTCTTAATCTCGAAATCGCCGTTAGCGTCGGTCATCGTCCAGAATTGATAGCCATGCATCATGGCGATGGGGTCTTTGCCTTTCTCCTGTGCCAGGATGATGCGTACGCTGTCGTTGCGCTGGCCGGTGGTCACATTGAGGCGGCCCCTCACGGTGCCACGCTCACGGGGATAGAGTTCGTTCTCAAACCACTGATAAGGCCATTCGGCAGCCTCCTGAACGGCACGGTTGCGGGCACTGACCACAGGTTTGGTGCTATAGCAGGGGAAGATGAGAAACGGGCCGTACAGTTTCTTCTCGCCCTCATCGAGCACCATGGCCTGTCCGCCGAAGTGCTCACCTTGCAACATCTGGATGGTGATAGGCGACTTACTGGTGGCATGGACGGTGAGTTCCTGACGCTCCGGGCCGCCGTTAATCCATTCGTAACTGACGGGGATATTGTACAGGCCGTAATAATTGTTGCTCAGACCGCAGAGACCGTGCAGGGTGTCACGCTCCACATAGTTGGCCCAATTGTACTTTGTGTAGATGCTGCCGTCGGAGAGACGGTAGGTGGCATCCTGAACCTCTTCTTTCTCTGCCTCGGCCATCTCGCTGTTGGACGGGATGCGGCCGTTCATGCGGTAGTCCACATAACCGTTGAGCATCGCGCCGTCGAGGCGTGAGCAGACACGGGCCTCCTTGATGGGCTCGCTGGCCGAGGTGGCCGTGCCGGTGGCAATGACATAGGTATAGATGCCGGGAGCACCCTTGCGCATGATGTAGCCCTGCTCGAAGATGGTATTGCCACCCGTAGCGCTGTAGAGCACCTCGCAATAGTCGGCGGTATGCTTAACCACCTTCAGGGTCGAGGGGTTCAGACCCTGGTTGCCATTGACTGTGGTATAGTCGAAATAGATGGTCTGTCCACCCAGCAACTCAGTACCCTTGCGCTGCAGCGAACTGATGCGGCCGTTACTGCCTATTTTTATGCTCCATGTGCCGTCGCTCATCGTGGTGGTCATGCCGCTGACGGTCATCGTCACATCGCCATCGGCAGCCATCACACCAGACGCAAAAAGTACGGAAGCAATTAGGATAAGTAGTTTCTTCATATCGTCTTCTGATTAGTTAGAGTTCTTTTACGCACGTACCTTCACATAGTACATATCACGCTGCAAAAGTACAAAAAAAAATCGGTAAGTTTCGCCTAACAAGTGCGAAACTTACCGATTTTAACATATAGAAACTTTTCTTACTTCACCTGAACACCGATGGCGTTGAAGGTGCCGGCCTCGGTCACGATGACAATCTTGCCGTCCTTCATCACCTTGCGGGTAGCAGCCTTCTGGGCACTGCCATTCACCTCGTTGATACCAGCGGGATCTTCGGGGTCATCAGGAGCGTCGGTAGAGGCGTAGATCATGATGCAGTCAAGTCCCATGCTGGCATCACCACCTGCCAACAGCGTGATGTCGGTAGGCGAGGTGATCTCCAGGAGTTCTGACTCTGCTTCCGTCCAGTTGTCTGCAGTTGCAGCAAGGTATATCTCATTCTGTTCACCCTCACCCTTCGTCAAAGTACAAACATAACTTGCAGGTTTCTTGTCAAAGAGGATAGCACGAATCTTATAAGAACCGGGCTGCAGAGTTACAAGTTTTACATTTTCCTCGAAATAGGCTGCCTTGCACATAGAAGAGCGTATTGCGAAGTTGCCTGAAGTACAGAGGGCTGCACCTGCGATATCCTCACCTTCCGAAGCGTAGACGACACCGTCGATATCCATCTTCTTATAAGGGATTACGAACGTGGTGTCACCCTCACCATTCTTCAACTCGAAGGATTCTGTAAATGGGCTTCCCTTTGCGCCATAAGTGTAGGCATGACCTTCACTGTCGGTAAGCCAATACGAATAGTCAACTTTTACGTTCGAGCCTGTCAAGCCTTCTGTCTTAGCGACCAGTTCTTTCAGTACGGTCACATTGTCACCATCAACATATCCTGCCACAACATTATAGTTGCGCGGCAACTTCGGCTGGGCCTCTTCAATTTCAATCGTCTTCAACAGGCAATTACTAAAGCGGAAATTGATGTCACCAGCCTCCTGAGCCTCAAACTTATAATAGGCATATTTGTCGCCCAACCAAATAGAGTCAGCAAGTCCGGTAGTAGACACAAGACCATCGGTAGCAATGGCAGCACTGTTCATAGCCTGGATACAAGTCTGCTTGCTGGCAGTTCCCTTCGTAGCACGGTTGGCATAGAATGTAATCACATCACCGACCTTCACATCAGGGATGGTCATATACTGATTTTGGCCATTAAAAGCAATCAAATCCTTGTAAGAACCCTCGGTGTCACCGACATAGAACACCTGCTTGCCAAACTTGAAGAGCAAGTCTTCAGTCATAGGCAGTGCCGTTCCATCAGGAAGCATAATCTCCTCGTAGTTACGGGCAGGAACGTAGTAACGATGGGTCGTGGCACCATTCTTCTGAATGTCCATATACTTGGTTTCATCAGCATCACTACCGGCAGGATTGGCAGAACCTTCTGCCACAATCTGTGCAGCAGACTCTGCATCAATAGTAAAGTTCCACGACGACTTGCGCTGTGCCCCACGGGTCTTGAAATGGAGCACATAGCCCTCAGCGGGAGCATATTCCACGTCATTCACCTTCACGGAAGTGACGGTCAGCGTGATGTCGGTAGAGGGAGTCAACTCGAAATCGGCTAGTTCCAGCGTGACACCAGAAGCAAAAGAACCCTCCAGCCCATCGAAACGCCAGTCGGGGTTGTCGTTGAAATTACCTTCAATCACGAAATTCACCGCTGTAGGATCGTCCACACCCGTGACATTGGGAAAGAGAATGCTGATCGCACCGGTGGTAGGACTAATCTTCTTGCCTTCACCAAGGCTGAACTGAATGTCACCCAGCACAATCTCAGCCATTGCGCCAAGACTGCAGAAGAATGCCATAAAGGCTAAAGTAAAAATTTTCTTCATACACTTAAATTTTTGTTAGATATTATAAAAGATATTTTTGTTCGTAGACGTCTTTGCATCGGCACATACATACACAACACGCTGCAAAAATACAAAAAATTCCTAATGCACACACAAATACAGCCACAAAATTAAATGTTTTAACATAAAAAAACATATCAGGCCGACTACAATCCGAGGAAAAGACGTATCTTTGCATCCGAAACGACTGCTTTAAAAGCATCATACTAACAATCAAAATACACTTATGAACAAACTTCGACTTTACACCATGTTGCTATGCACGGCAATGGCTACGGCTGCCAGTGCACAGAACACCCCCGTCAGCCAGATGGAACGCCTGGACCGAGGCGTGGTAGCCCTGTCTGCCGGCAGCGGCAATTTCGTCAGTTGGCGTTTCCTGGGTACCGACGATGAGAACACCACTACATTCGACCTGCTGCGCAACGGTACCAAGATTGCCTCCGACCTCTATGCCACCAACTACACCGACAAGTCGGGCAAGGCCACTTCTACCTATCAGGTCGTCACCAAGGTGAACGGCGAGGTCATAGAAACCAGCACCGCCGTACAGGCCTGGGGTGCCGCCAGCAAGACTTTACAACTGAACCGGCCGGCCGGCGGCAGCACCAGCAGCGGAGCCTACACCTACAGTCCCAACGACATGAGCGTAGGCGATGTGGACGGCGACGGACAGTATGAACTGTTCCTGAAATGGGATCCGTCCAACTCGAAAGACAACTCGCAAGACGGTGTCACGGGCAATGTCATCATCGACTGCTACAAGGTGGACTGGAGCAACGGTGCCGCCGGCAATGGCTCGCCGCAACTGCTCTGGCGCGTAGACCTGGGGCAGAACATCCGTGCCGGTGCCCACTATACACAGTATATGGTCTATGACTTCGACGGCGACGGCAAGGCCGAGATGATGTGCAAGACAGCCCCCGGTTCGAAAGACAGCAAGGGCAATTATGTCAACCAGGCCACCGACAACGCCACCATCAAGGCTGCCAACAACACCAAGTCGTGGATTACCAGCAGCGGACGCATGGACGGCGGACATGAATACCTGACGGTGTTCAACGGACAGACCGGCGAGGCCGTCAACACCATCGCCTACAACCCCAACCGCAATGCCACCTCGGCACTGAGCGAGGCAGCAGGCACCTTCAACTGGGCCATAGGCAAGACCGACACCCACGGCTACAACCGCGGCGACCGCTACCTGGCCGGCGTGGGCTATATCGACGGGCCCGACCGACCGGCCAGCGGCATTTTCTGCCGCGGCTATTATAGTTATGCCTTCATCTGGGCCGTCAGTTTCGACGGACAGCATCTCATCCCACGCTGGTTCAGTGAGCACCGCAACGGCACGTCCTACTCGGTGACCACCTATGATGCCGACGGCAAGGGCACGAAGAAGAACTACAGCAACATCAAGCCTACCCGAGGCAGTGGCAGCGGCACCATGTTTGCAAACGGCAACCACAATATGTCGATGGCCGATGTCGACGGCGACGGATGCGACGAGGTGGTATGGGGCTCGGCCGCACTGGACCACGACGGCACCCTGCTCTACGGCACCGGCTTCGGCCACGGCGATGCCATCCACCTGGCCGACCATTGTCCAGACCGTCCAGGATTAGAACTATTCCAGATACACGAAGAAGGTTCACATTATGGATGGGACTTGCACGATGCTGCTACGGGCCAAATCATACATAGTGCCAATGGCTCGGGAGACAATGGCCGCGGTATTGCCGGACAGTTTGACGCCAATGTGCGCGGCTCCCTCTTCTGGTCGTCAAACGACGGATCAGCCCGCAGTGCCGTAACGGGCGATGTCGTATCCTCCAAGCACGGATCAAGCAATTTCCGCATCTATTGGGACGGCGACCTGCAGGACGAACTGCTCGACGGCAACAAAATAGACAAATGGAACGGTGACGGCACGAGCCGCCTTGCCACCCTCAGCGGCAACACCTGCAACAGCACGAAGAATACGCCCAACCTGCAGGCCGACATCTTGGGCGACTGGCGCGAGGAGGTGATCCTGCACAACGGCAGCGACGAGATTTATATCTACAGTACCAACACAGAGACGGGCTACCGTGTGCCGACCCTGATGCACGACCATACCTACCGCATGGGCATCTGCTGGCAGAACGTGGCTTACAACCAGCCGCCCCACCTGGGCTACTACCTGCCCGATGCCTTTATGCCGAGCATCGACAAGAATGAGTTCACCGTGTCTATGGGCGAGAAATTTGAATTCAGCATACAGACCAAGTATGCGAAGTCGGTATCTATCAAGGCTTCGTTCTTGCCTGACGGCACCAAGAAGACTCTCGTCATGCCCACCGGCATGAGCCGTTCGTTCGACTCAAGCACGAAAGTGCTGACCGTGAAAGGCACGGCCGACCAAGAGGGCGACTACCGCATCGCCATCGGCCTCAATGCCTTAGGCAGTGGCAGTACGCCAGACACCCTCGTCATCCACTCAGTAAACACTACGGGTATCGAGACGGTCAATGCCAAGACCGACAATGAGCCGTCCCAAATTTATGACCTGCAGGGCCGCAAGTGCAACGAGATGCGCTCGGGCGAGATTTACATCATCCGGCAGAACGGCCGCACCAGGAAGGTTGTCAAATAGGGCCAATAAGCCTCATAGGGCCAATAAGCCTCATAGGGCCAATAAGCCTCATAGGGCCAATTAGGCTCATAGGTTCCACTAACGATACAGCAGTCGACCGTCGCCGGTAACCCCGGCGGCGGTCATTTTTATGCGGGTCTCCTTGCCATTATTATAGAAAGTGGCGATAAAACGGCCATTTTCGTCGGTCACGGCATTGGGATTCCAGTAGAGCGTGCGGCGGTAGTCAGCAGGGGTGTCGGCGGGGGAAGCGCCGTCCACGCCGGGGGTACGGTGGCTGTAGTCGGGCTGATAGAACTGTTCAGGCAGGTTGATGCCGGGCAGCACGATATGACGGTCGCGGAAGGTGGGTTGCACACCATCGTCGGCAATCGTCTCCAACTCAACCGTCGCATCGGCGATATAGTGACTCTGAAACATGGTGGAATCCTCGGTGCGAGGTTCGTAGTCGCTGAACACACGGATATTCTGCAGACGCTTCAACTTCAAGTTCCTGTAGACAGACTGCGACGTACGGTTGGCACGGAACAGACTGGCAGCCTCGGCCTCGCTACCGCCGGCCAGCGGCGAATAGTTGCGATAGTAGATGGCCCCATCGATACGGCCGTCCACACGGAACGAGTTATAGCGATTCATATTGCCATAGAGCAGGCGGCACACTTGCACAGGAAACTGGCGCATGTCCAGTTTGCCGAACGACAGGCCGCGGTCGGTCATCTCATTATACACCTCGTAGGCATCCACCACATAGGCCGGTTTCTTCCAGTCGATGGCACGACGGCCACGCCGACGCCCTTTCACCGTGACATTGCCCAGTTCGTGCACATCGTTCTCCATCGACAAGTCGGACAGGGTATCGACGAGCATCTCGGCATCGTAGTCGGGCTGATGTTTCTCATAATAGTCATAGTCGCGCGACAGGGCGGGATAGAACAGGTCACGCTTCACGTAGAAGTCGGGCCACGAATCTTCGTCCATGATCTTCGTGTCCTGACGGGAGGCCATGCTCTTCTTGATGGAGTCGTTCTCTTTGTAGGCTTTCATATTCAGATAGGCGATGCCATAGAAGGGGGGCACCTGGAAGAGGAACCGCCCGCCCTCGGTCTTCTGGACGGAGCCTGCAAACTTGCCACCGACCGAGATTTCGGCTTCGACGAGCACCTCACGCTTCAGATTACCGTGGTTCACGCCCACATGGTCGTTGGCAGCACCGATATCGCCATATTCGATGTTATCGTCTGAGAAGGCGGAAGAGGCAGTGGTGGCAGTGCCGAGTTCAGTCATACCGTCGCCAGTGGTCTCGTCGGCAAAGGGGTCGGTGGTCTCCTCATCGATGTTCGCCTTGCGGGCGAGCATCCCTACCCCATCCTGCCAGTTGCCCACCTCGTCGGGCTCGACAGGATTGATGCTGAGCATTTTATACACAGCCCCCTCGATGGTCATGGTCTTCTCCGGTTCGTAGCGCATCCGGTGGGCCGTGTCGCTCAGTTCCTGCCACTTATACTTGCGCCAGCCCTGCACCATCATCAGCAGGTCCAGATGACGGCGATGCTGCTCGTCGTCTTTCTCGAAATAATAGGCCGGACGGGCGATGAAGCCGCGCAGTTCGCTGCTCAGCAGCATCGAAGTCATCAGGTTGCCGTCGTCGTACGACGGCTCGTCGGTATTGCGGTCGTGAATAGACAGCGAGAAGACTGTCGGTTCGGTGACACCGGGCAGCGTGACCGGCACCTCTATCTTTTCGTAGGGGGCATAGGTCTGCGTGGGCACTATCGGTGACGGTATCTGTGTCTTCTCATACTCGTGGTGGTTCACGAAAAAGAGGCGGTCAGCCCAAATGCGGCCGTCGCTGTCGAAGACGGTCAGGTCGTTCACACCGGTGGGGAGAGAGTCGAGGGGAATTGAGAATTGGGAATGGGGAATGGGGAATTGAGAATTAAGAGCGGAGAATGGAGAGAACCAGCGCAGGGTGCCACCGCTCAGCACAGAGAGTCCGTACTCCTTATCCTGTGGCAGGCCGACGGCAGAGAGCGTCAGACGGTCGCCGTCCAGCCGGATGGCCATGCCCTGAGCCTCGGCCTTTGGCAGATCGACATTATAGTTCTTGCCACGGAAGGTGAAATGGGCCTTCAGCCGTTTATCGGTAGGCGTCACCACAAACGAGCCGCGCCCCATATAGTCGGTCTTGATAGAGAGCGTCTGTCCATGGCCGTCGACGGTGCCACGGATATTGACGGCTTCGCCATGCTGGTCGCAGACATCGAAGGCCACACGGTTTTCCACACCCTGCACCAGATGGCCACCCTCGGGATAGAAGGTCACCACGAGGTCGTCCTTCTTCCGCTGAGGCAACCGGGTCTTCGGCCGCTGGTACATCCGGCGGGCATCATAGTTGCCGGGCTGCTCCGGCTTACTATATATAGGAAACACGCGCGAGTAGAGACCATCCCAGATACGGAAATAGTCGGCGGCCATCTGCTTGTTGTAGAAATGCCATGTGTCGTGAGTCGAATAGCGATGGTGGCGCACATTGAAGTTGAGCATCCAGCGGGTGTAGGCTCGTAGTTCGTAGTAGCCGCTGTAGAGCGAGTCCTCGAGCACGAACTGTCCGCAGGTATAGCCCTTGCCGCTGACCACCACCTGCTGGCGCTCCACGAGCAGGCCGTCGGGCGAGAGCAGTTCCACATAGAGTATACGGCTCATGTCGGTGGGCTGCAGGTTGTCGGCCCGCACCACGTAGGCTTTGTACCACAGCGTGTCGCCCACGAAGTAGCAACCGTTGTCGGTATGCACATACACCTTCTCCTGCACCTGCGTCTGCGAGCCCTGCTCCAGTGCACGGCGGATATCCTCAATACTTCCTGCCCACAGGTGGCTCACAGCCAGCACGAGCAGCATCAGCATCACAATTCGTCTGCCAGAGGAGTCGGCATTTTTCTTCTCTTTCTCCATCAGCCAACGCTCGAGAACCGTATGATCCATGGCGATAAACTCCTGTTTTTTCATCTCTTTTCGCTATTCTATTATTTCATGTAAGTTTTTTCGGGTGCAAAGGTAAGCGTATTTGCCGACTTGACAAAACAATCAAGTCAAAAATGCTACTTTACACCCACTGCAAACACAGGTATTTAACTTCGCTTAACAAACAATCGGACGGCCCGAAGAGACCGCCTAAGTGACAGGACCCTAATGTTTTAACTTAAAAGTCTGCTCGATGCTGTTCATATCGGCGACGAAAGTCTGGTCAACCTTCAAGCGCTGCTCCACGGCGGAGCAACTGTGGAGCACGGTGCTGTGGTCGCGACCGCCAATGAGTTGACCGATGCGCGAGGCCGGCATCTTGGTGTGCTTCTGGGCCAGATACATGGCCACTTGGCGTACTTGCACGAACTGGCGCTTGCGGCTCTTGCTGAACACGCTCTGCTGCGACACGCCATAGTGCTGGCAGACGGCCGTCAGGATGTCGTCGACAGTCAGGGGGTGGTTGTCAATTTTGACGGAGCGCTTGATGACACGCTCGGCCAGATGTATGTCGACATTGGAGTTGTAGACGATGCTATAGGCCATGAGTGAATTGAGCACGCCTTCCAGGTCGCGCACGGAGCCGTTGGCTGTCTGTGCGATGTAGAGAATGACTTCTGCCGGAATCTTCAGACCGTCACGACGGCATTTGGCATTGAGGATATCGATACAGAGTTGCACGTTGGGCTTCTCCAACTCAGCGATCAGCCCACAGGAGAAACGCGTAAGCAAACGGTCCTTCACACCGTTGAGGTCGACCGGCGGACGGTCGCTGGCGAGGATAATCTGCTTGCCCAAACGGAACAGGTGGTCGAAGATATGGAAGAAGGTGTCGAGGGTCTTGGGTGAGTTGACCCACTCCTGAATATCGTCGACGATGAGCACATCGATGGTCTGGTAGAAATTGATGAAGTCGTTGGTGGTGTTCTGTCGTACAGAGTCGGTAAACTGCACCTGGAAGAGGCGGGCCGATACATAAAGGACACGCTTCTGAGGGAACAGTTTCTTGCTGCGCACACCGATGGCATTGATCAGATGGGTCTTGCCACAGCCCGACGGTCCGAAGACGAAGAAGGGGTTGAAGGTCGACTTTCCAGGGTGCTCGGCGATGGACAGTCCCACGGTGCGCGGCAGTTTGTTGGAGTCGCCCTCGATGAATCCCTCGAAGGTCTTCTTTGGATCCAACTGGGGGTTGAGGTCCTGAGGTATGGCAGCATCGAGCACAGTGGGCGTCTTGTTACCCCTTGCGGTCTGGCGTGGAGCCTCCACGTCGTCAGGACGCTCGCCTTCCACCTCCTGATACTTCTTGTGCTCGCTGTCGATTACCAGCCGATAGGTCAGTTTAATGTTTGCCTTGAAACTATTGGCCAATGCCCACGCCATCAGTCGCACGTAGTACTGCTCCAAGTACTCGTAGATGTACGGACTTGGAACCTGCACCAGCACTGTCTTCTCCTGCTCGTTGTAGGACTCGAAGACAATGGGCTCGAACCACGTTTTATATATCTGCTCTGTGACGTTCTGCCTGATGAGATGGAGGCAGTTGTCCCAAAGCGCCTTATGACTTTTTTGCATCGCGGGCGTTCATTATTATTAAGTTGTAAGCACAAGATGATGCTTGCTCAGTTATTGCTTTCAGGATGCAAAGTTCGCAAATATTTTTGAATCCTGCAAATCGTTCAAAAATGTCAATTGTGTTTACAATCTCTGTAAGTGGCTATCTTTAGGGAGATTAGGATGTTTCACGATTTTTCGCCAAGAAGTGCACTTGCGCGTTTCTCTTTTTCTCATTTTCAATGAGTTACAGACCGGCAAATGCGCATTTCAACAAGATTTACTATTTAGACGAAATCCATTTACTTATCTTTTTTGCCAAAAATAGAGAAGTGTACATAGCGCTTGGGATGCTGCCTCAAATCGATGAGCAGCGAGTCGGCACTGCGCATGGTGGAGTTGAGGTTCATATAGAGTCCCGGGTCGCGCATGAGTAATCCCAAAGTGCCATCGTTGCTGTTCAGCGAGGCCGTCATCTGTTCTACATTCGACATTGTGGCATCGACCTTCTGCATGGTCGAGGCGATGTTCAGGTCGTTCAACTGACGAGTAAATCCTTCGGTATTGGTCAGCACGCCGTCGGCCTTGGTCAGCATCTGCGGCATTTGCAGGTTGAGCGATGCCGACAGTTGGTTGAGTTCATGCGTCGTCGTGGTCAGGTTGGACGTGATCTGGTCGACGTTGTGCAGTGAGTTCTTGATGGCAGGGTCGGCCAGCAGTGTGTTGAGCGAGACCAGGATGGAGTCTAACTTGGGTAGCATCTTCTCCACCTGCGGAATCATGTTGCCGGCTTTGGCCATCAGTCCCTGCTGGGTGCCACCAATGATGGTGTCGCCCTTGCCGATAAAGTCGACAGGGTTGGGACCGAACTTAAGTTCCAGTTTCACATTGCCCAACAAGTCGCTGGAAATCTCGGCCGTCGTTCCCTTCGGCAGGTTCAGTTTGCTGTCAAGGCCAATCACGGCCACGATATTCTCCGGATTGCGATAGTCGTAGTTGATGCCCTCGACGACGCCCACCTTATAGCCGTTGGCATAGACGGGGCTGGAGGCCGAGAGTCCGCTCACATCGGCAAACCGCGCATAGTAGTTGTTGTCGGACGAGAACATGGTCAGTCCCTTGAGAAACTGCAACCCGAAAAACAATATCACGATGCCGGCAATGGCCACCAGTGCAATCTTCACTTCATTCGTCAGAAACTTCATATCTCTTCTTTTTAATTTCTTACACTATTTCTAGACACCTAGTGTCTTACTCTATTTCTAAGCACCTGTCACCTTTTCACATTCCTCCTAAACTCCTGAATGGCGGCCTGCGTGTCCATGCGCTCCCCATTTCGAAAAGCGATGATAAAGGCCTGCGGGAATTTCTCCACCACCGTCTTACGCAGGCTATGTATCTCACGATAGTCGGTAGATGAGCCCACGGTATATTTCCACAGGTTGCCGTCTTTGTAGGCTTCCACGCCGCTGAGCCCTTTCATCCGGCTGTCATTCGGCTGTAACCGCCGGTTGCTGGTCAGAAACTGCACTTTGAATACGGGTGCATCGCTCTGTACGGCCGGTGGCACGGGGGCTATGGGCTCCCGAGTGACGGTATCTGCTATCTGGACGGTATCAGCCTTGACCGGTTCGGGGGCAGAAGGGAGTGCCTGTCGAACCGTGTCTGCCTTGGCTGGCTCCCGTTTTACCGACTCCGGTTTGGCCGACTCCCGCTTTACCGGCTCCTGCTTGGCTGACTCTTGTTTTACCGGATCCGGCCTGACAGGTGCAGCCTTGACCGGCTCCGATTTTGGCAACCGGCCTTGGCGTTTGTTCTTATACTCCACAAAAGCCTGGTAGATGCCTCTACCCATGGCATCGATATTTTTCCTGTCATTCAGATAAGCCTCTTCCGAAGCCGTAGTGATATATCCCAGTTCTATCAGACAGGCAGGCATCGACGTCTCGCGCAGCACCAAGAAAGCGTCCTGCTTGACACCCTTGTTGGGTCTGTTGGCCGTACGGCACACATACTTCTGTATGGCCTTGGCCAATTCAACGCTTTCCACCATGTTGGCATCGTTGAGCACCTCAAAGATGATATAACTCTCCGGCGAGCGCGGGTCGAAACCCGAATAATGCTGTTGGTAGTCACTCTCTATCAGCACCACATCGTTCTCACGCATGGCAGCACTAAGTTTTTCGTCAGAACGCCGCATACCCATGGTGTAGGTCTCCAGTCCGCTGATAGGCTTTCTGCTCGCCACCGAGTTGGTATGTATGCTAATAAAGACATCGGCCTTGTTCTTATTGGCAATAGAGGCACGCTGATGGAGGGGGATAAAGACATCGGTCTTCCGTGTATAGATGACTCGCACGTCAGGACAATTGTTCTCCACATAGCGTCCAAAAGCCAGTGCCACATTCAGGTTGATATCCTTCTCCTTGGACCGTTTGCCCAAAGCGCCGGCATCCTTGCCGCCATGACCGGCGTCGATGACCAGCGTAAACCGATGCTTATCGGCAGCACCGGCCGCCATACAGCACATCGCTAGAAGCAGAAACAGAATGAATCTTTTTGCCATACGTCTTTGTATCGGATGCAAAATTACTTTTTTCTAGTCATAAGGCCACAAGTCAGCCCTTAGTTTTATTATTTATTAAATGTAGTTCTATGCCGGCACCAGCCATTGCGCTCCCCATCGGCGGGTTTTCCTTTATGACGCTGACATCGATGGCATTGGCTTCAGGATAGCGGTCGAAGACGCTCTGAGCCATCCGCGCGGCCACATGTTCCAGAAGTCGTGACGACTGCGCCATCTCACGCCTGACGATGGTCAACAAATCGGCATAGTTGAGCGTATCGGCCACCTCGTCGGTCTCGCAGGCCCTTAGTATATTATAATAATGTACGCGAAGGGTGACCACAAACCAACCGCCTACCCTGCGTTCCTGTGGCAGCACGCCGTGGAAGGCATAGAGGCGCACGCGGTCGATGGACACCACGCTGTCGGAACACTGCATCATACGCCATCCTCCTGTGGTGTCTCGTCGACATCCGTACTGCCAGGCAGGTACTTCTTCAGAGCACGCTCCACACCATTCTTCCACGTGTTGATGTTCTCGCTCTGCAACTGCAAAGAGCCAACCAACCTAATGACATGGGCTATGGGCATTCGGTAACGCAGGACACCGGAGATCAGTTTGGCATAGTTCCAATACTCAGGATTGAAGCGTTCCGAGAGTCCCTCGACCGTAATCTTATAGCCACGAGTATTGACAAACTGGAAATCGTAGCGCTTGGTACCATCGGCATTCGTCTGCTTGATAATCTTCCCTTTCGTCACCGACTTGGGCAGCATGATACCTTCGTCATCGTCTTGCAGACCCGTAAAAATCTCGTAAGGATAGCCATCGAGCAGACCCACCAAAGCCACCCACTTCTCCTTATTGTTCTGGAACCGTACCACATCGCACTCCAACTCCGTGGGCCGCACTTCTGTCACTTGCGGACCGACTACCTGCTCCAGTGTTGCCACGGGTACTATCGACCGCAGATGAGCGGCCAGACGCAACAGTTGCTCTTCACTGACAGGATCAGCATACGCCTGCTCCTTGCGCAGCAGTTCGTCCTTCAGCCGGACTTTTCCACCAAAGGCGGCCAACAAAGACTGCCATCCACTGTCTTGGACTGCACTCACTTGATTCTCCATACACGCATCAGTTTCTTTATTTGGTTTGCAAAGGTAAAGAAAAACAGGCAATTAGCCAAACAAATCATCCACTTTTAAACAGTTCATGAAAATATATGCAAAAAGATTTGGCTATATACAAATTATTTTGTACTTTTGCAGCCCAAAGTTGAATAAATATACCAAGATGAAAGAAAAGAACCAACGTCTTGAGGCCTTGCGCCTGATTATTTCGAGCCAGCAACTAGGCAGCCAAGACGAACTGTTGGCAGCCCTGCAAAAGGAAGGTTTCAAACTGACACAAGCCACCCTGAGCCGCGACCTGAAGCAACTGAAGGTCGCCAAGGCTGCTACAATGGGCGGCAACTATGTGTATGTCTTGCCCAATGAGACCATGTACAAACGTGTCAGCACACCGTCGACGGTTCGTGAGATGATGCAGATGCCCGGTTTTCTGAGCATCCAATTCTCCGGCAATCTCGGTGTCATCAAGACCCGTCCCGGCTATGCCAGTGCCATCGCCTGGAACATCGACCACGGCAACATTCCCTATATACTAGGCACCATAGCCGGTGATGACAACATATTCATTGTCATCAGAGAGGGTAGCAGCCATACAGAAGTGACCAGTGCCCTGAACGCAGTAGTACCAAACTTAAAATGACACCATATAAACAGACAAACGAAATGGAGAAGGAAGAGATAGAAGTTCTTGTAGCCAGCCCTGAACATGAGATCTATGTAGACACCATTCTCGACACAATAGCCGAGGCCGCTAAGGTACGGGGTACCGGCATTGCCAAGCGCACCCATGAGTACCTGGCCAAGAAGATGATGGAAGCCAAGGCTGTCATCGCCCTCAGGAAGAGCGACGGCCGTTTTGCAGGATTCAGTTATATCGAGACCTGGGAGAACCAGCAGTATGTCACAACCTCTGGCCTCATCGTCCATCCGGACTTCCGCGGACTGGGACTGGCCAAACGCATCAAGGACCTCACCTTCTCGCTGGCCCGCACCCGCTGGCCCCACGCCAAGATTTTCTCGCTTACCAGCGGTGCAGCGGTGATGAAGATGAACACAGCCCTTGGTTACCAGCCTGTCACTTTCGACGACCTCACCGACGACGAGGCGTTTTGGAAAGGTTGCGAGGGGTGTGTGAACTATCCTGTTCTCCGCGAGCGCCATCGCAAATTCTGCATTTGTACGGCAATGCTTTTCGACCCGACGGAGCATCTGCCTGTTAAGATTCCCGATGAAGTGCTGGTACGCATCCGCCATCTTGAGGAGTTGGAGGAGTCTTAGCCCCCCTAAATTAGGAGGATGGGTGTCTGAACAAGCGCAGACACCCCAACAATCTAATTAACCAACAAACCGGTCTGATTTTTACGCTTGTTCAGACCCCATCCCCCTAACTTAGGGGAGTTAGAAAAATGAGCAAAAAGAAAGTCGTAGTAGCATTCAGTGGTGGACTTGACACCAGTTACAACGTGATGTACCTGACCAAGGAGTTAGGGTATGAAGTGTATGCTGCCTGCGCCAATACCGGCGGTTTCTCGGCAGAGCAGTTGAAGAAAAACGAGGAGAACGCCTATAAGTTGGGCGCTGTCAAATATGTGACCCTTGACGTGACGCAGGAGTACTATGCCAAGTCGCTGAAATACATGATCTTCGGCAATGTGCTGCGTAACAATTGCTATCCCATCTCCGTCAGCAGCGAGCGTATCTTCCAGGCCATCGCCATCGCCCGCTATGCCAAAGAGATCGGGGCTGATGCCATCGCCCACGGAAGCACCGGTGCCGGCAACGACCAGATCCGTTTCGACATGACCTTCCTGGTGATGGCTCCCGGCGTGGAGATTATCACCCTGACACGCGACCGCAACCTGACGCGCAAGGAGGAAGTGGACTACCTGAATGCCAATGGCTATTTCGCTGATTTCACCAAACTGAAATACTCGTACAACGTGGGCATCTGGGGCACCAGCATCTGCGGAGGCGAACTGCTTGACCCCACACAGGGACTGCCCGAAGAGGCCTACCTGAAGCACGTCACCGCCAAGGAGCAGGAGGTTCTGTTGAAGATTGAGTTTGAGAAGGGCGAGATAGTGGGTGTGAACGGTGAGAAATTCACCGACCGCATCAAGGCCATCCAAAAGATTGAGGAAATCGGTGCCTCGTATGCCATCGGCCGCGATGCCAACGTGGGCGACACCATCATCGGCATCAAGGGACGCGTGGGCTTCGAGGCTGCCGCCCCGAAACTGATTATCGAAGCGCACCGCCTGCTGGAGAAGTCGACACTCTCGAAGTGGCAACAGTACTGGAAAGACCAGGTGGCCAACTGGTACGGTATGTTCCTGCACGAAAGCCAGTATCTTGAGCCGGTGATGCCCGACATCGAGGCCATGCTCACCTCGAGCCAGCGCAACGTGACGGGCACGGCCATCCTGAAACTGCGCCCCTACAGCTTCGAGACCGTGGGCATCGACAGCGACAACGACCTGACGAAGTCGAAACTCGGCGAGTACGGTGAGACGCAGACCGGCTGGACCGCCGACGAGGCCAAGGGCTTCATCAAGGTGTCGTCTACCCCACTCCGCGTCTACTACGGTATCCACAAAGACGAAAAGAGGTAATAATGATTAACGACTACGAATTTCACGAATTATACTAATTACGATGTGCAGTCAATTCGTGAAATTCGTATAATTCGTAGTGAAGTATGATAAGAGTAGGAATATTAGGTGCGGCTGGCTATACGGGCGGAGAACTCATCCGCCTGCTGCTAAACCACCCTGAGGCGGACATCGTGTTTGCCAACTCGGAGTCAAATGCTGGCAATTTGGTGAGCGACGTGCATGAAGGATTGCTCGGAGAAACGGAATTGAAGTTTACAGATCAGATGCCGTTTGAAGATGTCGACGTGGTGTTCTTCTGCTTCGGACACGGGAAGAGCGAGGCGTTCCTGAAAGAGCACACCATCCCCGGGAACGTAAAGATTATCGACCTGGCACAGGACTTCCGCATCAAGGGTGACCACGACTACGTCTACGGACTGCCGGAAACGCACAAGAGCATGATTGCCGACTGTCAACATCTGGCCAACCCCGGCTGCTTCGCCACCTGCATTCAGTTGGCCCTGCTGCCAGCCCTGAAAGCCGGCATCATCAGCGGCGACATCCATGTGAACGGCATCACGGGCAGCACTGGAGCCGGACAGAAGCCCGGGGCCACCACCCACTTCTCGTGGCGCAACGACAATATCTCCGTCTACAAGACCTTCACCCACCAGCACCTGCTGGAAATCAACCAGACGGTGCAGGAACTGTGTCCCGGATATGCTGGTCGCGTGCTCTTCATCCCTCAGCGAGGCTGCTTCACAAGAGGCATCTTCGTCACCGCCTATGCCAAGTGTGACAAGCCCATTGAAGAGATACAGCAAACCTACGCCGACTACTACCGCGATGCTGCCTTCACACATGTAGTGACCAAGAGTCCTGACATCAAGCAGGTGGTCAACACCAACAAGGCCGTGGTGTATGTCGAGAAATACGAAGACCAACTATTGATGGTCTCCTGTATCGATAACCTGCTAAAGGGTGCCGTCGGTCAGGCCGTACAGAACATGAACCTGATGTTCGGCATCGACGAAAAGGCCGGCCTCAGACTTAAAGCAAGTGCGTTTTGAATTAAAATGTATAAGTTATGAAATTATTCGACGTTTATCCCCTGTTCGACGTAAACATCACGAAGGGCGAAGGTTGTAAGGTGTGGGACGAGAAAGGCCAGGAATATATGGACCTGTACGGTGGTCATGCCGTCATCAGCATAGGCCACTCACATCCCCATTATATAAACAAGGTGACGGAGCAGTTGCAGCAGATTGGCTTCTACTCCAACTCGGTACAGAACAAGTTGCAGGTGGAACTGGCTGAGCGTCTTGGAAAGATATCGGGCTATGAGGACTACCATTTGTTCCTGGTGAACAGTGGTGCCGAAGCCAACGAGAACGCGCTGAAACTGGCCTCGTTCAAGACCGGCAATATCCGTGTACTGTCATGCGAGAAGGCTTTCCACGGGCGTACCAGTCTGGCAGTCGAAGTGACCAACAACCCCAAGATTGTGGCTCCCATCAACGATAACCACCACGTACGCTTCCTGCCACTAAACGACATTGAGCCGTGGGTTCGCGAACTGACCCGCGGCGGCATCGCTGCCGTCATACTGGAGTGCATCCAGGGCGTAGGTGGCATACAGATGGCCACACCGGAGTTTGCACAGAAACTGGCCTATGCCTGCAAACGCTACGGGGCTGTGCTCATCTGCGACGAGATACAATGCGGCTACGGGCGCAGCGGCAAATTCTTTGCCCACCAATGGCTCGGCATCAAGCCCGACATCATCACCGTGGCAAAAGGCATCGCCAACGGTTTCCCGATGTCGGCTGTGCTTATCAGTCCTGAGTTCAAGCCCGTCTACGGCCAATTGGGCACCACCTTCGGCGGCAACCACCTCGCCTGCTCGGCAGCACTGGCTGTGCTCGACGTGATGGAGCAGGAGAACCTGGTGGAAAATGCCAGCGAGGTGGGCGATTATCTGATGGAGAAAATCCGCAACCTGAAAAACGACAAGATTAAGGAGGTACGCGGTCGCGGTCTGATGATCGGCATCGAACTGTACACACCGCAGAAGCCGGTGCGCCAGCGCCTGGTCTACGAGCAGCATGTCTTCACTGGCTGCTCGGGCGAGAACGTACTCCGCCTGTTGCCGCCGCTGACCTTCACCAAGGCTGAAGCCGACGAATTTGTTGAACGATTACAGAAAGCATTATAAGGCCACCCCAACCCTCCCAAAGGGAAGGATTAAAAGAACTAGAAAACTTATGAAAATTTCAATGATAGGTGCCGGCGCCATGGGCGGTGCCACCGTGGAAGGACTCATCAAGGGAGAGTCGTTTAAGAACGAGGATATCACCGTGAGCGACCCCTCGCAGACGGTACTGGAGAAATTCGCCCTGAAAGGGGTGTCGGTGACCACCGATAACAGCGTGGCTGCCGAGGGGGCTGACATCGTGTGCGTCTGTGTGAAACCCTGGTTGGTGGAGCACGTACTGAAAGGCATCAAGGACACGCTCAAGCCCAAGAAGCAGATACTCATCGTCATCGCTGCCGGCGTGCCGTCGGCCAGCATCAAGGAATGGCTGGGCGAGCAGTGCCCGCCACTGTTCCTGGTTATCCCCAATATCGCCATTGCCGAATTGGCATCGATGACCTTCATCGTGCCGTGCGGTGACGTGGCACGTCACCAGACTGAACTGGTGAAAGGTATCTTCGACGAGATGGGCCAGTCGCTGCTCACCGACGAGCAGCATCTGTCCAGCGCCACCACCCTAGCCTCGTGCGGCATCGCCTATGCCATGCGCTATATTCGTGCCGCCTCAGAAGGCGGCGTGGAACTGGGCTTCAAAGCCGATCAGGCCAAGGACATCGTGATGCAGACCATGCTCGGCGCCGTTAAGTTGCTGCAGGCCAGCGGCATGCACCCCGAACAGGCCATCGACCTGGTGACGACACCCGGCGGACTGACCATCAAGGGTCTGAACGAGATGGAGCATGCCGGCTTCACCACGGCCGTCATCAGCGGACTGAAAGCGGGAGCCAAATAACCTCCTTCCCGACTCTCCCCGAGGAGAGAGCGACAGAGAGAAAGTATTAGTTATGGTTTAGACACAACTTATTATTATGGATGAACAACTGAAACAGATAGGAGAACGGCTGCGCGGACTGCGCGACGTACTCGACATTCCGGTGAGCGAGATGGCCGAGACTATCGGCATCGCATCGGAGAAATATGAACAGATAGAACGGGGCGAAGCCGACATCACCATTTCGAACCTGATGAAGATAGCCAAGAAATACGGCATATCGACCGAGGAACTGATCTTCGCCGAGACGCCCCACATGAAGTCATACTTCGTAGTGCGCAACGGACAGGGCGTGAGTATTGAACGAACGAAAGCATACAAATACCAAAGTCTTGTCAGCGGATTCGTGAACCACAAGGCCGATGTGTTCATCGTCACGGTAGAACCGAAACCCGGGGCACATACCGTGTACAAAAACAGCCATGCCGGTCAAGAGTTCAACCTCGTGCTGGAGGGAAAGATGGAACTATACATCGGCGGCAAGACCATCCTGCTGGAGGAGGGCGACTCAATCTATTTCGACTCCACTAAGCCTCACGGTATGCTCGCCGTTGGCGACAAAGCCGTGAAATTCCTCGCTTTTACCGTTGAATAAACTAGACAAACATGATTGAAAGATTCCTGAAACAGACCAGTTTCACCTCAGTGGAGGACTACAACAAGAACCTGGAGTTCATTATTCCCGAGAACTTCAATTTCGCCTACGACGTGATGGACGCGTGGGCCAAAGAGAAACCGGACGGACTGGCACTGCTCTGGACCAACGACCAGGGCGCTGAGATACGCACCACCTTCGCTCAACTGAAAGAACAGTCAGACCAGGCTGCCGCCTACCTGCAGTCGCTCGGCATCGGCAAGAACGACCCTGTGATGCTCATTCTGAAGCGCCGTTACGAGTGGTGGGTGGTGATGCTAGCCCTGTGTAAGATTGGTGCCATCGTCATTCCTGCTACCCACATGCTGACCAAACACGACATCGTGTACCGTAACACGAGAGCCAGTGTCAAGGCTATTATCTGCGTCGACGATACCTATGTGATGAGCCAGGTGGAGGCCGCCATGCCCGAGAGTCCTACCATCAAAGCACTGGTGGCCATTGGCAACCATGTGCCCGAGGGTTTCCACGACTACCTGAAAGAGTGGCAAAAGGTTCCACCATTTGTACGGCCCGCCTTCGTCAATACCAACGATGACACAATGCTGATGTATTTCACCTCGGGTACCAGTGGCGAACCCAAGATGGTGGCGCACGACTATCTCTACGCCATGGGACATCTGACGACTGGCGTCTTCTGGCACAACCTGCACCCGGGTTCCCTGCATCTCACCGTGGCTGACACAGGCTGGGGCAAGGCCGTATGGGGTAAGTTCTACGGCCAGTGGTTTGCCGGTGCCACCGTGTTCGTCTTCGACCATGAGAAATTCGATGCCGACACGTTGCTGCGGCAGATGGAGAAATACCACGTGACATCGTTCTGTGCGCCGCCTACCATCTACCGTTTCATGATTCGCGAGGATCTGTCGAAGTACGACCTTTCGGCACTGCAATACTGCTGCACTGCCGGCGAGGCGCTGAACCCCGCAGTCTTCGACAAATTCCTTGAAAAAACAGGCATCCGCATGATGGAAGGTTTCGGCCAGACGGAGACTACCATGACACTGGGCACCTTCCCCTGGATGGAACCCAAACCCGGTTCGATGGGCATCCCCAACGCCCAGTACAACATTGACCTGCTGCGTGCCGACGGTACGCCATGTGAGGATGGTGAGAAAGGAGAAATAGTGATTCGTGTAGGCTACAAGAAGCCCATTGGCCTGTTCAAAGGCTACTACCGTGACGAAGAGAAAACCCGCGAGGCCTGGCACGACGGCATCTACCATACCGGCGATATGGCATGGCGCGACGAGGACGGCTACTATTGGTTCGAAGGGCGCATCGACGATGTAATCAAATCCAGCGGCTACCGCATCGGCCCCTTCGAGGTGGAGAGTGCGCTGATGACCCATCCCGCCGTTGTGGAGTGTGCCATCACCGGTGTGCCCGA
>DETM01000016.1:78808-91591 GCA_002361655.1 Prevotella sp. UBA3288
ACATCCGCGGCATGGTGGTCAAGGCTACCGTGGTGCTGGGTAAGGAATGGAAGGCTAAGGCTGGTGACGCCCTCGTGAAAGAGTTGCAACAACACGTCAAGAAAGAGACGGCCCCTTACAAATATCCGCGCATCGTCGAGTTCGTCGATGAACTGCCAAAAACCATCAGTGGCAAGATACGCCGTGTAGAGATTCGTCAGAAAGATAGCAATAAACAATGAACAACCATCTGTTATAAACAACCATGAAAAGACTCAGGCTATTCAGTGCTGTCATGCTACTGATAGGAGCAGCGACTATTGTCAGGGCACAGATGCCCATAGACGCGAAAGTGTCTCCCAAGCACGGCCAAGCCATCACCATCGACGGAGACCACGGCCTACTGGCCGCCATCATTCAGAAGCCCGAACTGCAGGAAGGACAGCAGTGCCCCATGGTGGTGCTCTGTCATGGTTTTGGCGGTTCTAAAGATGGGCCGCTGTTCGAACTCATCGCCGACACGCTGCAGGCCCATGGTATCGCCAGCATCCGTTTCGACTTCAATGGCCACGGCCAGAGCGAGGGCGACTTCAAAGACATGACCGTACCCAACGAGATTGAGGATGCAAAAAAGGTGATTGACTATGTTCGTGACCTGCGCTATGTGGGCAGTCTGGCTATCGTAGGCCATTCACAGGGTGGTGTCGTTGCCGCCATGACGGCTGGCGAACTGGAACATCATGTAATCAAGGCCGTGGCTTTGATGGCACCTGCTGCCGTGCTGCGCGACGATGCTATCCGCGGTTCCACAATGGGCAAACAGTACGACCCGCTCGACCCGCCGGAATATGTAGACATCTGGGGTAAGCACCTGGGGCGCAATTATATCCTGACTGCCTTCTCGCTACCTATTTATGAGACAGCAGCCAAATATCAGGGGCCTGCACTCATCATTCATGGTAATGCCGACCGTGTGGTACCTTACACCTATGGTGAGCGCTTCCATCAACTGTGGCCGGGCAGCGAGTATGTCATGCTGGAACACTACGACCACGGCTTTTCACAGAACATCGGTCATGCTACCGACTTGGTGTCGCACTACCTGATCAAGACACTATTATCGAAGTAGCGTCACCAACAACGGGATGGTCACCATCGAGAGTAGTGTGGTGACGAACGTAATCTCAGCCATTAGCGTGGTATCACGTCCATAGCGCAGGCAGAGGATGGTTCCGTAGGTGGCTACAGGCATGGCGATGACCACGGTATTGATGCCCGTGACGAAAGTGTCGAAGCCTAAGGCCAGACAGAGGAAATACATACCAACAGGCAGTACCACCAGTCGCAGCAGCGTGGTGACATAGACCGTCATGTTGCCCAGCAACGACCGCAAGGACAGTTCTGACATCGACGAGCCAATGATGAGCAGGGCAGCAGGCACGGTGATATTGCCGATCATCGTCAACGGCTGACTGACAACAGCAGGAATATGCTCGATACCTAGTGCTACGATGAGCATGGCCGCATAGGCCGACAACATCGGTGTGCCATAAAGGACCTTACGGTTAAATTTCTCACGAGTGGGACCTTCTCCGCCAGTGACCATCACTGTGCCGATGGTAAAGACTGTAAAGGTATTGACCACATTCAGCACAGCGGCATAGAACACAGCCTGATGACCGAAGATACTGGCAACGACGGGATAGCCCATGAAGCCCACATTGCCGAAAATCATCGCAAAGGCGACGACACCGACATCCTCCGGACGGCGGGCCACAAAACGCGACAGCAACATAGCCAGCCCCGTCAACACCAGATAGGTCAACACGCTGATGCCCAGCAACGGCAGGATAAGACTGCGGTCGGGCAGTTCGCCTCCCATCGCTGACGACAGGATCAGTGACGGACAGGTGATATCAATGACCAGTTTCGACAGCCGCTTGTCGAATGTTCCTCCCATATAACCCAGTTTGCCTGCCACGTAACCCACGATGACAATGGCAAAAAGTGTGATCATCACTGCATACATTGTGCAAAAGTATTCCTTTAATTACATTTTTATGAATCAGCGTGCAAAATTACAAAGAATTTTCGTAATTTTGCAGACGACAAGAGAAAAGTGTTAGAAATGAAGAGAAGAATTGTTATCAAGATTGGTTCGAACGTACTGACACGGAAAGACGGAAAACTCGATGTCACCCGTATGTCGGCACTTGTCGACCAGGTGGCATGGCTGCGTCGCCAGAACATCGAAGTTATCCTAGTATCATCGGGCGCCGTGGCCTGCGGACGTCGCGAACTGACAGTCGACCACACTCTCGACAGTGTGGAGCAGCGCCAGTTGTTCTCGGCCGTAGGACAGGTGAAACTTGTCGGCCTGTATTATGACTTGTTCCGCGAATACGGCATCCACGTTGGACAGGTGCTCACGATGAAAGAGAACTTCGAGCCAGGCGAGCAGTACCGAAACCAGCAGGCCTGCATGAAAGTGATGCTGGAGAATGGCGTGCTGCCTATCGTCAACGAGAACGACACAGTGAGCGTCACCGAGTTGATGTTTACCGACAATGACGAACTCTCCGGCCTCATCGCACAGATGATGAAGGCCGACACGCTCATCCTGCTCTCCAACATCGACGGCATCTTCGACCGCCACCCCGACGACCCGTCGGCACAACTCATCCGTGAGGTGGCTCCCGGCCGTGACCTCAGCGAGTATATCCAGCCAGAGAAGAGTGCCTTCGGCCGCGGCGGCATGCACTCAAAGTACACCACAGCCTCGAAAGTGTCACAGGCAGGTATACGCGTCATCATCGCCAACGGTGAGCGGGAGAATATCCTCATCGACCTGATCGAGCAACCAGAAGCAACGCAGCACACAGAATTTACGCCATGCCATCAGAAGTCTAACTAACATGCATTGCGGACAGAAACATCAGAAGTTGAGAGTATAGCGTGGGCAGCGGATCAGAAGTTGAGAGAATAGTGTGGGCAGCGGTTTACCCGCTGCCAAGCCCAATTATGAATTTAAAAAACTTACAATAATGCAACTGAAAGAGACATTCCAACGGGTGAAGCGTGCCAGCAAGGGGCTGGCCCTGCTCAACGACAAGCAGCGCAACGAGATACTCAATGCCGTTGCTGACGCTATCATCAATAATAAAGAGAGAATACTGAAAGCAAACGCCCAGGATCTGGCCAAGATGTCGAAGGACAACCCCCTCTACGACCGGCTGCAACTGACCGACAGCCGGCTGCAGGGTATCGCCAGCGATATGCGCAACGTGGCCACACTCCCCACACCACTCGGACATATCACCAAACAGAAGACCCTGCCCAACGGTTTGCGACTCTGCCGTGTGTCAGTGCCCTTCGGTGTAATTGGCATGATCTACGAGGCGCGCCCCAACGTGACGTTCGATGTCTTCTCACTTTGTTTCAAGAGCGGCAATGCCTGTGTGCTGAAGGGCGGCAAGGATGCCGACTGCTCCAACCGCGAGGAGGTGACGCTCATTCATCAGATACTCGCAAAGTTCGGAGTCAGTCCTGATGTGGTAGCGCTGCTGCCAGCAACCCATGAAGCCACCGGCGAGATGCTCAACGCAGTGGGCTACATCGACCTCTGCATCCCCCGTGGCGGCCGTCGCCTTATTGACTTTGTCCGACATACGGCCCGCGTGCCCGTCATCGAGACGGGAGCAGGAGTAGTGAATACCTACTTCGACAAGGACGGCGATCTGCAGATGGGCCGTGCCATCATCAACAATGCCAAGACGCGCCGCGTCTCCGTCTGCAACGCCCTCGACTGTCTCATCATCCACGAGAGCCGCCTCCCCGACCTGCCCGAGTTGGTCAGGCCCCTCGTAGAGCACACACCCCCCGTCACCATCTATGCCGACGAGAAAGCCTACGCAGCGCTAGCCAATTCTTCACTCTTCACTCTTCACTCTTCACTCCTAAAGCATGCCACAGAAGAGAGTTTCGGCACAGAGTTCATGGACTACAAGATGGCCATCAAGACTGTAGTCTCTCTCGAGCAGGCCCTAGAGCATATCGATGCCAACGGCTCTGGACACAGCGAAGCCATCATCACCAACGATGAGCAGGCTGCCCGCCGCTTCCAGGCCCATGTAGATGCGGCCTGCGTCTACTGGAATGCTCCCACGTCATTCACTGATGGTGCCCAGTTCGGTCTTGGCGCTGAGATAGGCATCTCCACACAGAAACTTGGCCCTCGCGGTCCGATGGCTCTCGAAGAAATCTGCACCTACAAATGGCTTATCGAGGGCGAAGGGCAAATCAGAAGTTGAGAGAATAGCGTGGGCAGCAGATCAGAAGTTGAGAGAATAGTGTGGGCAGCGGTTTACCCGCTGCCAAGCCCAATTACGAATTTAAAAAAATAGAAATTACAATTACACATATATGCATACCTTTATTAATGTGGAGGACATCGGCGACCTCCGTCAAGCACTCGCCGAAGCACAGGAAATCAAGAACGACCGTTTCAAATACCAGCATCTCGGCAAGAACAAGACGCTCATGATGATATTCTTCAACAACTCGCTCCGCACCCGCCTTTCCACACAGAAGGCAGCCATCAACCTGGGCATGAATGTCATCGTGCTCGACGTCAATGCCGGAGCCTGGAAACTGGAGACCGAGCGCGGCGTCATCATGGATGGCGACAAGAGCGAGCACCTGCTCGAGGCCATACCCGTCATGGGATGCTACTGCGACATCATCGGCGTCCGATCATTCGCCGCACTCACCGACCGCCAGTACGACTATGCCGAGACCGTCCTCAACCAGTTCATCAAGTACAGCGGACGCCCTGTCTTCGCCATGGAGACTGCCACCGTCCATCCCTTGCAGGCCTTTGCCGACCTAATCACCATCCAGGAATACCGCAAAAATCGCGTGGGCAGCGGTTTACCCGCTGCCAAGCCCAAGGTAGTACTCACCTGGGCTCCCCACTGCCGCCCTTTGCCACAGGCCGTGCCCAACTCGTTCGCCCAGTGGATGAATGCCGCCGACGTCGACTTTGTCGTCACCCATCCCAAGGGTTATGAACTCGACCCGAAATTCCTAGGCGATGCCCCTGTCGAGTACGACCAGCGCAAAGCCTTCCAGGGGGCCGACTTCATCTATGCCAAGAACTGGTCCAACCCCGGTGTCACCAATGCTGCCGACTACGGCAAGATTACCTGCGAAGACCGCTCGTGGACCGTCGACACCGAACACATGTCGTGGACCAACAACGCCAAGTTCATGCACTGTCTGCCCGTGCGCCGCAACCTTATCGTCACCGACGATGTCATCGAGTCGCCCGACTCAATCGTCATCCCCGAGGCGGCCAATCGTGAGATATCTTGCTCCGTGGTCATCAAGCGCATGCTGGAATCACTGTAAGAAAGCATGCCGGAATCGCTGTACATGCCGGAATCGCTGTAAGTAAAAATAGAAAAAAGCACGAACTATCATGATATCCTTTGAATGCGACTATAACAACGGCGCCCATCCTAAGGTGCTGGAAAATCTTATCATACACAACGATGCCAAGCCGACACCCTACGGCTTTGATACCTATTCCGACCGGGCAAAGGAGCGTATCCGCGAAGCCATCGGGATGCCCGAGGCACAGATATTCTTCCTGACCGGCGGCACACAGACCAATGCTACCACCATCGACTCCATGCTCTACCAGTATGAGGGCGTCATCTGCGTAGATTCCGGCCATATCAATGTGCATGAAGCCGGAGCCGTAGAGTTTACCGAGCACAAAATCATCTCTCTGCCAAGCAATCAGGGAAAGATGGAAGCCCGCACGCTGCACGACTATCTCGATGCCTTCTACCACGACGGCAACCGCGACCATGCCGTGCATCCCGGTTTGGTCTATATCACCCACCCCACCGAGTTGGGAACCATCTACACGGCCAAGGAACTGGACGACATCTACCAGGTATGTAAGAAATACGACATCCCCCTCTATATCGACGGAGCCCGTCTGGGATATGGCATAATGGCCGAAGGAGCCGACATCACCCTGCCCTACCTAGCCCGCCACTGCGACGTATTCTATATCGGCGGCACAAAAATCGGAGCCCTGTGTGGCGAGGCTGTCGTATTCACCAACCGCCGCGCCCATAAGCATTTCTTCTCCATTCAGAAGCAGCATGGAGCCGTCATTGCCAAAGGCGCACTCATCGGGCTACAATTCGAGGCGCTTTTCACCGACGATCTCTACTTCAAACTCGCCGGTCATGCCATCCGGATGGCGATGCGTATGAAGCAGATTTTCCGTGACAAAGGCTATGAGTTCTACGTCGATTCACCCACCAACCAACAGTTTATCATACTTGACAACGAACATGTAGAGCGGCTGTCACAACGAATCGAGTTCACCCATTTCGCCCAGGCTCCCCAACATCGCACGATTTGCCGTTTCGTCACCAGTTGGGCCACCACCGAAGAGGACATTCAAGCGCTCAACGAGGCTCTAAGCAGTGACAAATAAAGCCCTCTGTCGTAATAAATAAGGCCCTTAGCCTTGACAAATATGAAGTATTACCTTAAAAAGGAACATTTTTTTATCATTTCGTTGGCTGTTTCCAAGAAAAAGTCTACCTTTGCACGCGAATTCAAATAAACAAACAAAATTTTATATTTTAAACAAATTTTAATATGAGAAAGTATTTACTAATGCTTGCTGCTGCTATGCTGACTGTCTCAGCAAGCGCACAGAAGACGGTCACCACCGCCAGCAAGGCCGGTGACAACTGGTACGTAGGTATTAACGCCGGTGCCGGCACACCGATGGTGAAGTGGAACAACGGCGATGCCGGTTTTATGAAGGGTTTCGCTCCCAGTTTTGGTATCCGCGCCGGTAAGAACCTGACCACAGTGTTCGGTCTGGCTTTGGATGTCAACACCTATTTCGAGGCTAACGAGAAGTCGGGCATGAAGAAAAAGACCTTCATCGACGGCATGAATGCCAACATCATGGGTACATTTAACCTGAGCAACCTCTTTGCAGGTTATAAAGGCGAACCCCGCACTTTCGAGGTAATCGCTCTGGCCGGTCCCGGCTACAGCCGTTCGTTCGGTGAGAACCACGGCGGTGGTATCAACGTGAAAGGTGCGCTGGACTTCGCTTTCAACCTGGGTGCCAAAAAGGCTTGGCAGATTTACATCGAGCCCGCTGCTATCTTCGGCCAGCCCCTGCCCCAGTATGCAAACCCCTTCCGCAACAACCTCTACGATGCATCTAAAGACAAGAATAAGTTGAATGGTCTGTTCCAGTTGAACCTCGGTGTGAACTATAAGTTCGGCACCAGCAACGGCACCCACAACTTCGCTAAGGAGCAACTCCGCGACCAGGCCGAGATTGATGCTTTGAACGCCAACATCAACAACCTGCGTGCTGCCAACGACGCTAAGGCCAGCCAGATTGCTGCTTTGGAGAAGGACAACGCTGACTTGAAGAAGAAGTTGGCCGACTGCGAGGCTCGTCCCACCCAGATTGTCGAGGAAGTGAAGAAGGAGACTGTTCTGCAGCCCATCGTGATCTTCCGTCAGGGCAAGAGCACCATCGATGCCGCCCAGTATGCTAACATCGAGATGATTGCAAAGTACATGAAGAATCACCCCGAGGCTAAGGTGCTCGTTCGTGGCTACGCTTCTCCCGAGGGCAACGCAGAACTGAACCAGAAACTGTCTGTCGCTCGTGCCGAGTCGGTGAAGACCGCTCTCATCAACCGTTATAAGATTGCCGCCGACCGCATCACTGTCGAGGGTCTTGGCGCAACCGACAAACTATCTGACGAGATCGACTTCAACCGTGTCGCCATGTTCGTTGACACCACGAAGTAATCTTTGCTCGTACAGAGTACTAAAAGGAATCCCCCGAAAGCCGCTTGGCTTTCGGGGGATTTCTTTTACAATGTTGGCAGACTAAGCGTCCATTCCTGCCCTAACCTGTAACACTTCCACTTGTGGGTTACAGTCCGCGGGCCTTCAGCAGACCGGAAGCATCGGGGTGCTCCATGCCGGTGAAGTCGGTGAATATCTGCATCAGGTCGCGGGTGTTGCCGCGGCTCAGAATCTTATCGCGCATATCCTGGCCCACTTCGGGATTCAGTGCACCGCGCTGGGCGAAGCAGTCGGCGATGTTGACAGCCAGCACCTCCGTCCACAGGTAACTGTAGTAACCAGCGGCATAGCCGCTGCCCCAGATGTGGTTGAAGTAACTGGTCATGTAGCGCGGGGGCACCTGACGGTTGAGCAGCCCTACATGCTCCAAGGCGTTAATTTCGAACTGCTGAGCCTCTTCTACTGAAGGGATCTGGTCGGCAGGCAACATGTGCCAGGCCATGTCGACACAGGTGGCACCGAGGTTCTCGCCCAGCGCATAGGCTGTCTGGAAGTTGATGCTCTTCAGCATCCGCTCCTTCAGTTCGGCGGGCATGGGCTCGCCGGTGACGGCGTGTTTGGCATAGTGGTCGAAGATCTCGGGGATGGAGGCGAACGACTCGTTGAACTGTGACGGCATCTCTACAAAGTCGCGGGCCACCGAAGTGCCGGCCAGCGAGTTGTACTGGCAGTCGGAGAGCAGGGCGTGCAGGGCGTGGCCGAACTCGTGGAACATGGTGGTCACCTCGTCCCATGTGAGCAGCGAGGGCTGACCCTCGGGGGCTTTGGCACTGTTGCATACATTATAGATGACGGGCTTCTGCTGGCGCTGACGGCTCTGGTTGAGGAATTCGCTCATCCAGGCTCCGCCGCGTTTCGTGGGACGGCGGTAGAGGTCGCTGTAGAACAGGGCCATGGGCTGGCCGTCTTTGTCGAACACCTCGTAGACCTTCACGTCAGGGTGGTAGACGGGAATGTCGGTGCGCTCCTTGAACGTGAGGCCGTAAACGCGGTTGGCGGCATAGAACACGCCGTTCTGGCGCACGCTGTCAGCATTAAAGTAGGGCTTCACCTCCTCGTCACTGATGTTCAGCATTTCTTTCTTCATCTTGGCTGAATAGTAGAAGCGGTCATAGGGCTCCAGGGTGAAGTCGCTGCCTTCCTTCAATTTGGCGTAGGCTTCGATAGCCTTTGTCTCGGCATCGGCCTTCGGCGTGTAGGCGGCGATGAGTTGGCGCAGGAAGGCATAGACATTGTCGGGTGTCTTAGCCATGGTCTTCTCCAGCGAGTAGGCGGCGTAGGTGTCGTAGCCCATGAGTTGGGCCTGACGAGCCCGCAACTGTGCTATCTCGGTGCAGATGGCGAAGGTATTGTGCTTCCCATTGCCGTCGGCACGGTGGATACTGGCCTCGAAGACGCGACGGCGCAGGTCGCGGTTGTCGAGACTGGCCAACAGGGCCTGCTGTGTGGTGTTGACAATGACGATGCAGTAGGGAGCCTTGCCGCCACGGCTTGCTGCATCCTCCTTGCACTGGGCGATGTCGGCCTCGGAGAGACCGGCTAGTTCCTCTTTTGTCTCCACCCACACGGCGGCATCGTTGGTGGCAGCCTGCAGGGCGTCGCCCCACTGCTGCTGCAGGTCGGCGATGCGCAGGTTAATTTTCTTCATCTCGGCGGCATCCTCGTCAGAGAGCAGTGCACCGGAACGGACAAACTGCTTGTAGGTCTCGTCGAGCAGTCGCTGGTCTTCGCCCTCCAACTGGTCGCGCTGGTTGTCGTAGACGGTCTTGATACGCTCGAAGAGGGCCTTGTTGAACATCACCTCGTTGTCCAGGTCGGTCAGCAGCGGCGTGACTTCCTTCTCGGCCTCGGCTATCTCAGGCGTCTTGTCGGCACTGACCAGTGCGTAGAGCACGTTGGTCACACGCTCCAGCAGACGGCCGCTCTCCTCGTAGGCCACGATGGTGTTCTCGAAGGTGGGAGCCTCCTCGTTGTCGGTGATGGTCTTGATGTTAGCCCGTTTCTCCTCGATGGCAGCCTTGACAGCCGGCACATAGTCGCTGGTCTTGATGCGACTGAAGTCAGGGGCACCGTAGGGCAGCGTGCTCTCCTCGAGCAGCGGGTTGCCGCCGGTCTCACTGTTCTTGCATGCCGTCATCTGCAGCATCAGGGCCGATGCCATGCCCAGTGTAATCAATGTCTTCGTCAGTTTCATAAATTGTCAATTGTTTATTGGTTACTATTTAATGTTTAATTCTCATCGTTCGCTTGCAAAGTTAGCAATAAAAAACGACACTTCCAACGAATTGTGCAAACGATTTCATTTCAGAAGACAAATTTCCTATTCAATGGTGGTTCCTACGTCAGGATTATTTCGTATCTTTGTCGCAATTATTCATCAAGAAACTTATGAAACGCATTTGCTTTATCCTTGCTCTGTTGACGAGCGTAATGACTATGAGTGCTGCGAAGAACGTGAAGCCGACCGTGAGTCGCATCGATCCCACCGACTGGTATGTGGGCATGAAGAACACCTGTCTGCAACTGATGGTCTACGGACAGGGGGTCCGTCGGGTGAACAACGTCACCACCGACTATCCCGGCGTCACCATCGACAGTCTGGTGCGACTCGACTCGCCCAACTACCTGCTTGTCTATCTCAACTTGCGCGATGCACGGCCAGGCACCATGACGCTGAACTTCAACACAGGAAAAAAGATGCAGAAGGTGAACTATGTGCTCAAACAGCGACAGATGAAAGGCGATGAGCATGTGGGCTTTGATATCAGCGACGTGCTCTATCTGCTCATGCCCGACCGCTTTGCCTCCGGCCGACAGGACAACGACCAGATAGCAGGGCTCCGCACCTACGTCAACGACCGCTCGAAGCCCTCGCTGCGACATGGTGGCGACATGGAGGGCATCCGCCAGCATCTGGACTATTTCACCGACCTGGGCGTGACGGCCCTCTGGTTCACCCCCGTGCTGGAGAACAACTCGCCCGACTCTGAGAACGGTTTCTCCACCTATCACGGCTATGCCACCACCGACTACTACCGCGTGGATCCCCGCTTTGGCACGAACGAAGAGTATTGCCAATTGATACGTGAAGCCCATAGCCGAGGGCTAAAGGTGGTGATGGACATGATTTTCAACCATTGCGGCTTCGAGCATCCCTGGGTGAGCGACATGCCTTCGAAGGACTGGTTCAACACCCCCGAATGGCTCTCCGAAAAGAACTCCGGACGCGACCACATGACCGGCTTCACTGCCAATGCCGACGGCTCAGAACCCGCCAAGTCAGCCTATCTGCAGACCAGTTATAAACTGACGCCCGTCGTCGACCCATACGCCTCAGAGGTGGACCTTCGCGAGACAGTAGAGGGCTGGTTCGTGCCCTCCATGCCCGACCTCAACCAGCGCAACCCGCACCTCATGCGTTACCTTATACAAAACAGCATCTGGTGGATAGAGACGGCCGCCATCGACGGCATCCGCATGGACACCTATCCCTATGCCTTCCGTGAGCCCATGGCACAGTGGATGAAGGAATTGGACCAGGAGTACCCGAACTTCAATACCGTGGGCGAGACGTGGGTCACCGAGCCCGCCTATACCGCCGCGTGGCAGAAAGACAGCCATGTGGCTGTTGGTTCGCCAAACAGTTATTTGAAGACTGTCATGGACTTCTCGTTCTTCGACAAACTCAACCAGGCGAAGGGCGAAGAGACCGACGGCTGGTGGAAGGGCCTCAACCGACTCTACAACTCGTTTGTCTACGACTACCTCTATCCCAACCCGTCCAGCGTACTCGCCTTCATCGAGAACCACGATACCGACCGTTTCCTAGGCAACGGACGCGACACCCTCATACTCAAGCAGGCACTGGCCCTGCTGCTCACGGTGAACCGCATCCCCCAACTCTACTATGGCACGGAGGTGCTGATGAACGGCACCAAGGAGGTGACCGACGGCAATGTGCGTAAGGACTTCCCAGGCGGCTTCCCAGGCGACAGCCACAACTGTTTTACCCATGAGGGCCGGTCGAAGGCAGAGAACAGCATGTTCAACTGGCTGAGCCGACTGTTGCACTGGCGACAAGGTAACGAGACCATCATCCGCGGCTATCAGACCCAGTTCATCCCCTACAACGGCATCTATGTCATCACCCGCCGCTGGCACCGCAACACGGTGATGACCATCCTCAACGGCACCAACCGGCCGGCCACAATGCAGGTCAGACGCTATGCCGAGGTCATCGGCAAGACGGGGCGCGTGCAGGACATCCCGACGGGCCGCTACTACGACCTGTCGAATGACCTTACGCTGAAGCCCCGACAGAGCCTCGTGCTGGAGTTTATCATGGAGGAATAGACGTCTCAGCCGTCTTTGAAGCGTCGGTTCCGGCCATGCCGGGGCTGACGACAGTAGGCTTGCTCGTGCACACCTTTCTACTCGCCCGAGGAAGTCTGCCTGCGTGGCATCAGAGAATGGTATTCCCCTCCACCAGCATGCCGTCGAGCATATTCACCACGCGCTGGGCATAGCCGGCATCGCGCTCTGAGTGGGTCACCATCAGCACGGTGGTGCCCTCCTGGTTCAGCTGGGTGAGCAGCTGCATCACCTCCAGGCCGTTCTTCGAGTCGAGGTTTCCCGTCGGCTCGTCGGCGAGAATGAGCTTCGGATTCATCACTACGGCCCGGGCGATGGCCACGCGCTGCTGCTGACCGCCGCTAAGCTGCTGGGGGAAATGGTGGGCGCGATGCGAGATAGCCATGCGGCGCAGCACCTCCTCTACCCTCGCCCGCCGTTCCTTCTTGGGCACACCGAGATAGGTCAGCGGAAGCTCGACGTTCTCCTCCACGTTCAGTTCGTCAATCAGGTTGAAGCTCT
>DETM01000024.1:0-3489 GCA_002361655.1 Prevotella sp. UBA3288
AGGACAGGTCTCGCCTACAGAAGCTGCACTGCTCTCTGCCAAGCGTCGTTTCCGTCCTGTATTCCTGACTTCTGCTGCCGCGTCAATGGGTGTGATAACAATGGTGTTCAAGGACTCACCCTTATGGCACCCCATGGGTCTGGTCATCTTCGTTGGAGCATTCGTATCCATGTTGCTCGTACTGACCATGATTCCTACAGGCTACTGTCTGATTAGAAACAAGTTTAAAGAACATAGAGAAGATGAATTTCAGCAATAGACAAGGATGGCGACTGTTCGCCCTCGCTTTCTGCTGTCTGCTGGCATGGCCTGCCAACAGCCAGCGCGTCATGAACCTGAAGGAGTGTATCGCTGCCGCACGTATTGGAAACACGTCAGCCAAAGATGCCAAGAACGACCTGCTGGCTGCCGTGGAACAACAGAAGTATGCCCGCTCGAAATACTACCCCATGCTCGGCGTCTCAGCCACTCACTTCCAGTCCTCGGACCATCTGGTGAAAGCCCAGCTGTTCTCCGATGACTTTCGTGAGGCACTGCAGGAGATTGACGAACTCATCAAGATGGACTTCGTAGGCGATCTGGAATTTATCAAGAGCGGCACCCTTTTGGGATTGACAGCCCTTGAACCCGTCTATACTGGTGGCCGACTGACTAGTTACAACAAACTTGCCGACCTGCAGGTGGATGCCCGTGAGAAGCTCATCAGCGTCACTGACGACCAGATCGTGCAGACCACACAGTTCCTCTATTACAAAATAGTAGAGATGCACGACCTGGACAAGACCTTCGCAAGCATTGAGGAAGAGCTGAAAAGTATCCATCAGGATGCCGTCAACATCTACGAGAACGGCATCGTCAACAAGAACGACGTGCTGTCCGTAGAACTGATGCAGGACCAGGTGTCTGCACTGCGCATCAAGACGGCCAACGCCTGTCGGCTGCTGCGACGTGCCCTGGCCAAATACATGGGTATGGCCAATGAGAACATCGATGTAGATACCCGGATTGACACCGACATCTCAGACCCCGAGACGTTGCGCACCAGCCCGCTGGAGGCAACCCTGAACCGTACGGAGACCCAACTGCTGGACATCTGGGTTCAGAAGTCCCAGTTGGAGAGCAAGATAGCCAAGGCCAACATGCTGCCCATCGTCCTTGTAGGCGGGTCGCTGAACTACAGCAAGGTCCTGAGCAACTGGCAGGGCAAGGCTATTGCCTTTGCCACGCTGCAGATGCCCATCAGTGCCCTGTGGAGCGAGCGCCATGAGTACAAGCGCAAGAAGATAGAAGAACAGAAAGCCCTGGACTTCCGTCAGGACAAGCGTGAACTCATCACGCTGCAGATTATGGATGCCTGGGACAATCTGGAGAGCGCGTACAGGCAGACTCAGATTGCCGAGAAGAGTATTGTGCGAGCAGAAGAAAACCTGCGCATACAGCGTGAGTACTATCGTAATGGTCTGACCAATATGACGATACTGCTCGATGCCCAGCGTCAGCAGCAGACGGCACTCACCCAGCGGGCCACAGCCGTCAGCGAGTACCTGCAGGCCAAGACCAAGTACCTGATTCTCACAGGCAGGAGAAACTATTAGTCGTCCAATATGTTACTGTACTTATCGGCCAAATACAAGCCCAGCAGGATCAGCAGCGTACCCAGCATGAACCAGATGGTAATCTGCTCTAGAATCATGGGGACCAGTGAGTACTTTCAATCTATTCATAATCAGTTAACTTTACGAATTAAACCATAAGAGAGTCCTGTCAGTCTTGAGAGTTGACGAATACTTCCGCCATACTCCTTGGCTGCTTTTATAATTACATTTCTGAATTCTTTACTCATGTTCTGCATTTCCAGAGGGTTATGGATATTGTACGTCTGAAACAGGAATCTGCGTATGTCTTCATCTGTAACCATCATGTCATCAGCCGTATCAATCTCCAAAATATCGGCTCAGCGGATTTCTCTTCCCTGCCAACCCAAGCCTTGAGCGGGTGATATGGAGTCGAGACGGAAATCGTAGATCAGGTTGGTCTCGTCTACAAGACGGAAATGCTGTTTGCCCTGCACGGAATCTTTGGGCGTCTCCCAGATGACTTTTGAAAAGTGCACGGAGTCGGCCGTCTCGACACGGGGTGTGCGAAGCAGGGTATTGAGAAATTGATATTCGAAGACCTGAGTGGTGTCTGACTGGATGCCCATCACCTCGTCGGCATCATAGCCGGTAACGATGACACTGTCGCAGGTCAGTCCATAGAGGGGCGACTCGTTGAGGAACGTCAGTGAAGCACCTCGCATGGCTGAGAAGGGATAGAACTGGGCCAACGTACAGCGTTTTATGTCTACCTGCCCGCCATTGACAGCCACACAACCGCCTAGCGTGTTGCTGATCAGGCAGTCGGTGAGCCGCACATGGCTATTGATGCTGGCAAAACCCACACCGGTGCAGTTGTGGACGACACATTGCTGCATATCAAGCCGTAGCATGCCGGCATCGTAGGCAGCAGAGTCGCACACCACGCCATAGGCACCGGCATTGCGGATTTCCGTGCTGCGCAGCACATTGCCGGTCGATGTCTCGCGGAAAGCGATGCCGTAGTCCTTTCCCCACTGTCCGCTCACACGGTCGTAAGGCAGATAGTCGAACATATGGTCCAGGCGGTCGCCGCGCAAGATCACGCTGTCAGTCAGCAGACGGCCGAATACCTCGATGCCTGGCCCATCGTGGAAATAGAGAGTCGTATGCCGAATGGTCAGCGTAGCACCCTGCTCCACTTTCAGTCCGCCATAGATGACGACGGGCTTGTCGCTCTCAATCACAGAATCCCGACTGACGACCACATCGCGCATAAAAACGGCATCCCACGAATATCCCTGAAGCACAATGGACTGCTCTACCCCACTCTCGAGTCGGAACACCAGCAGGTCCTGAATCAGTTTGGGCTCCGGCTGTCCGTTCTCTGGTGTGGTCAGTTCTACGAACACACGGATACTGTCATCCTTGCGTACCTCCAGGTCACCAGCCACCGAGCCGAGCGTATTGTCGAGATAGGTACCGTCAACATTCACGCGGAACCCCGTCTGATTACCCTGCTTCAGCCGTACGCTTTGCAGGCGGATGCCATCATTGGATTGGTTGTAAACCCAGAAGTCATAGGTGCGCGAGCCGATGGTGGAGAAGATGGTGTCCATCTTCACCGAGTCAGTAGAGAATGTGAGTCTGGCCGATGTGCTCGTTGTGAACGTATCATCGTCGGAGCAGGCAACAAGGGCCAGCAGCGAAGCCAGAAAGAAGAAAGTCCGTCTTATCATATCATAGATAAAACGGACTTTCTATCAATTTATTATCAAGAAGCATGCTTATTTTATCCGGGCAGCCGCTTTTATCCAGAGCAGTATTAGGACAGGAAACCAAGCAGCGCACCGGCAGCAACGGCAGAACCGATGACACCAGCCACGTTGGGCCCCATGGCATGCATCAGCAGGAA
>DETM01000024.1:3535-9827 GCA_002361655.1 Prevotella sp. UBA3288
GGAAGTTGTGGCGGTCGTACTCCAAACCGAGGTTGTTGGAGATACGGGCAGCCATAGGCACAGCACTCACACCGGCATTGCCGATGAGGGGGTTCAGTTTCTTGTCCTTCGGCAGGAATAGGTTCATCACCTTCACAAAGCAGACACCACTGGCCGTGGCTACGGCGAAGGCAAAGGCACCGATGGCGAAGATGAACACGGTGTTGAGCGTCAAGAACTCAGAGGCCTGTGTGGAACAGCCCACGGTCAAACCCAGCAGCACCACGACGATGTCGTTGAGGGCATTGCCGGCCGTCTTGGCCAGACGAGTGGTCTTACCGCTCTCCTTGAGCAGGTTGCCGAAGAAGAGCATACCAAGCAGGGGCAAGGCCGACGGCACTATGAAGGTGGTGATGAGCAGGCCGATGATGGGGAACAGAATGCGCTCCGTCTGGCTGACCTGACGCGAGGGTTTCATCTTGATGACACGTTCCTTTTTGGTGGTGAGCAGACGCATCAACGGGGGCTGGATCAGGGGTACCAGAGCCATGTAACTATAGGCGCAGACGGCTATGGCACCCATAAGGTTGGGCGACAACTTCGAAGAGAGGAAGATGGCGGTAGGACCGTCGGCACCACCGATGATGGCGATGCCTGCTGCCTGGTCGGGTTCAAAGCCTAAGGCCAGTGCCAGCATATAGGCACCGAAGATGCCAAATTGGGCAGCGGCACCGATGAGCATCAACTTGGGATTGGCCAGCAGGGCCGAGAAGTCGGTCATGGCACCGATGCCGAGGAAGATAAGTGGCGGATACCATCCCTGACGCACGCCCTGATAGAAGATGTTGAGCACAGAATTGTCCTCGTAGAGGCCTATCTCAAGACCGGCATCTGCACGGAAGGGGATATTGCCGAGGATGATGCCCAGCCCGATGGGCACGAGCAACAGAGGTTCGAAGTCTTTCTTGATGGCCAGATAGATGAAGAACGCTCCCACTATAATCATAATCAGGTTGCCAACAGAGGCATTGGCAAAACCCGTATAACTGAGGAACTCGTTGAAGTTCTGTATAATAAACTCACTCATATCTGCTTATCCTATTGTGAGCAGCACGGCACCTTCCATCACCGTGTCGCCCTGTTTGACAACGATTGAAGTGACCTGTCCGGCAGTCTCAGCCTCGATGTTGTTCTGCATCTTCATAGCCTCGAGCACGAGAACGGTGTCGCCCACGCTGACCTGCTGACCCACCTGAACCTTTATTTCTGTGATAGTACCGGGCAGGGGAGCCTTCAGCGGGGTGCCGGCTCCGGCGGCCACCGCCGGTTGAGCGGGCTGCGGCTGGGCAGCGACTGGAGCGACCGGCCTGGCAGGAGCAGGCTGTGGCGGCTGCACCTTCGGAGTATTCATCGTGGGGTGCTTGGCTGCATTGATAGGCTTCTGCAGTTCAATCTCAAACGGGATGCCGTTGACATTCACTTTGGCGATATTGCCTTCTACCTCGGCGATTTCTACTTCGTAGTCAACGCCCTTCACTTTATATTGGTACTTGTTCATAAGTCTATGTGATGTTTTAATGTAATTCTGGGGTTGTGGGGATATGAGGTGCCCTGTGGTCGATAGGCAGGAACGGATCGTGGACATGGGTCATCTGCGCATATTCGTCATCCCATCCCGTGCTCTTGGGCTTGATGGTGATGATGCCGCTCTCCACGTCGTGTACATCATCTTCGTACTGACGGAGAGCCATGCCGATAACGGCCATATATACCTCCATGTCAATACCTTTCTTGTCGAAACCTTCCTGTAGGATATTACTGGTCTTATGGCCTATCTCTGCCGTCTTCTCGACGGTCAGCGTGATTGGTTTGATGGGTTGGGTGTTGGCCACCTTCTTAGCCGTATCGATATGACGCATAATCATGCCGAAGACGGTGAAGAAAAGCCATAGCAGAGCCAGACAGAGGAACACGATGCCCATAGCCATCAGGGCCATTGCAAAGCCATAAGGGTCGTTCGCCTTGAACTGATCAATCTTCGTGACGTCGCCGCTCGACTGGATCTTGTTGCTGTGACCGGGCGTGACACGGTCGGCTCCAACCACCTGCCACTGTCCGTTGATACGGGCATACGACTCGTTGTCCTGCAGTGGAGGCACCACCACTTTGTCAATCAGTTCGACACCATTGCCATTGAAGAGGGCCACCACCGTAGAGTCGCCGGCCTGAAGGGACACCTTCAGGTGGAGTTTACCCTTTGAGGGGGCGGAATTACAAAAGAGGAGCAGATGCTTCTTTGCTCCCAGACAGGTACGATCATCGCCATTGGGGATGACGCTCATCAAGGCGATACGTTCAGGGGCAGAAAGCGTTTTGTCAAGTGCTTTCGGATCGGTGGTGACATACATCCCTCGCACGTTGTAGGTGCTATATGATGTGTTGGCCAGTTCAATCCAAGCCTCCCGTTCGCCGTACTCGTCCTCAATGCTCTGCGTATTGCCTGTCATCACCTCGCTGATCACGATGTTGCGGGCACCTTGTCCGAACACCGTCGTGACGCTGAGGAATGCCAGCGCGCCGAGCAGAAGTCTTAAGTTAGCCATATTATAGATACGTGTGTGATTATATAAGTTCTTTCATTGATTATACTCATCCGCAGAAGAATATCACGATGAGTTGTGCCGTAAGAATGCGCAGGAACATCGAGAGCGGATAGACCGTAGAATAGCCCACGGCCGGTGCCTCCTTCGAACAGATGCTGTTGCTATAGGCCAGTGCAGGGGGATCGGTATAGGTTCCTGCTATCATGCCGGCGATTGTGAAGTAGTTGAACTTCATTCGGCGGGCGATGGGACCTATTATTAATATAGGTATAATGGTAATCAGGAAACCGGTGAGCACATATAGCGGACCGGCCGTCGTAGACACCGTAGCCCAGAAGTTGGCGCCGGCCTTGATACCGACAGAGGCCAGGAAGAGCACCAGACCGATCTCGCGCAGCATCATATTGGCAGATGTTGTAGTGTAGGTCACCAGTTTTACCTTGTAGCCATAACGGCCAATGAGGATAGCGATGATCAGCGGACCTCCGGCTATGCCCAGTTTCATCAGCGGCATAGCAGGTATGAAGGGCAGTGAACCGAAAATAATACCCACGATGATACCCACGAAGATGGTGGCAATATTGGGCGCGTCGAGACGCTTGATACTGTTGCCCATCTTATTGGCAACGCGGTCGACGGCATCCTGAGGACCAACGACCATAATACGGTCGCCCACCTGCAAGGGCAGCGAGGGTGATGCGAAGATATCCATACCGTGACGGGTGACACGGGTCACGTTGACACCATAGACACTGGAAAAATGCATGTCGCCAAACGACTTGCCGTTGATCTTCGGATTGGTCACCAGGATACGTTTCGACACCAAAGGCTGGTCCTGCTGTGCCCAGTCTACCTCTACCACAGGACCGATGAAGGCCACGATAGCCTCGTAGTCGGCTTCCGGACATACAATGTACATTTGGTCACCGATGTGGAACACGGTGTCACGATTGGGTATCGACACATGCCCGTCGTGCAGAATGCGAGACACCACGAAGTCGCGATTCAGGAAGTTGTGGACCTGCAGCAGCGTCTTGCCCTCCAGGTAATTGTTCGACACCTCCAGGTGCATGTGGTGGGGCTTTAGCGTTGCCTTCGTCTCTGAGGCTGCCTCCAGTTCCTTTTCTTCCTTGTCGAGTTTGACACGGCATATATAACGGATCAGGATGATGGCCCCGATAATGCCCAGCACACCGAGAGGATAGGCACAGGCATAGGCTGATGCTATCTGAGGAGTACCGCCTGCGAAATGAGAAGACAGCGAGTTAAGGGCCTCATTGGCAGCACCGAGACCGGGGGTGTTGGTGACAGCACCATAGAGCGTACCGACCATCATGGGCAATGTGGTGTTGTCGCCGGTATTGAAGAAGATAGCCCAGCAGGCAAACATCACACCGATATTTAGCAGAATTGCTGCGGCTGCCAGGCCATTGAGACGGATGCCGGCCTTGCCAAAACTCTCGAAGAAGCCCGGACCCACCTGCAGACCAATCATAAAGACGAAGAGTACAAGGCCGAAGTCCTGAATGAAGGTCAGCGTCGCAGTAGGTGCAGCCTCTGCAAAGCCCAGTGACTGATAGATATGCCCCACGACGATGCCTGCAAAGAGGACGAAGGTCACGCCCAGCGAGACGCCGAAGACCTTTATCTTGCCCAGATAGACCCCGATGGCTATGACGATGGCATAGAGCAATGCGATATGGGCCGGACTCTCAATATTGGTGAACAGTTTTATAAACCAATTTTCCATAGCGATTCTTTTTCTGTTAGTTCTTCAGTGCATTAATCGACGCTTTCAGGGCAGCAATCTTCTCCTCGGCATCGCTCTGCTTCTTGCGTTCCAAGGCCACGACAGCCTCGGGGGCATTCTGTACGAAACGCTCGTTGCCAAGTTTCTTCTGTACGCCAGCCAGGAAACCCTCGAGATGCTTCAGTTGAGCCTCCATCTTCTCAATCTCGGCTGTCACGTCTATCAGGTCACCCAGAGGTACGGCATACTCGTCTGTGCCTACCATGAAGGCACTGGCGGTGGCTTCCTTGGTATCGACCACCTGAACGGCCGTTAGACCGGCCATCTTCGCGATGATGTCGTTATAAGCCTCGTAAGGATTCTGGCCAATGGCATGCAAGGTAAGTTTCTCCTTGGGGGCAATGTTCTTCTGACTGCGAACGGTACGCACACCCGAAACAACCTGCTTCACCTGTTCGATGTCGGCAATAAGACGGAGATCGTTGGCAGTAGGAGCCTGCAGTTCCAACTTGTCGCGCATAATGCTCTCGCCGGCATTGCGCTCATAGAGGGCCTGCCAGAGTTCCTCTGTGATGAAAGGCATGAAGGGATGCAACATCTTCAACAGCAGTTCGAAGAAGCGCAACGTGGCATCGTAGGTCTCACGGTCAATAGGCTGCTGCTGACCGTCTCGGTATGCGGGTTTGATCATCTCCAGATACCACTGCGAGAACTCATCCCAGAAGAGTTTATAGACGGTCATCAGGGCATCGTTGATACGATATTTCGAGAAGTGGTCGGCCAGTTCCTCGTTAGCCTGCTTGATGCGGGCTTCCATCCAGCGTACTGCCGTCCGGTTGGCAGCAGGTGTGATACCTTCGGTACCGACCTGCCAGCCCTTCACAAGACGGAAGGCATTCCAAATCTTGTTGTTGAAGTTACGGCCTTGTTCGCAAAGAGCCTCGTCGAAGAGAATATCGTTGCCGGCAGGGGCAGAGAGCATCATACCCATACGCACGCCGTCGGCACCATACTTATCAATCAGTCCGATAGGGTCAGGACTGTTGCCTAACGACTTCGACATCTTGCGTCCCAATTTGTCACGCACGATACCGGTGAAATAGACATTCTTAAAGGGATACTTACCCATATACTCCTCGCCAGCCATAATCATGCGGGCCACCCAGAAGAAGATGATGTCTGGTCCGGTCACCAAGTCGCTGGTAGGATAGTAATAGTTAATCTCCTCATTGCCGGGATTATTGATGCCATCGAAGAGCGAGACCGGCCAGAGCCACGATGAGAACCAGGTGTCGAGGGCATCCTCGTCCTGGTGCAGGTCGCTGAGTTGCAGGTTCTGGTTGCCACTCTCCTGACGAGCCAACAGCAGGGCCTCGTCGGCCGTCTCTGCGACCACGAATTTCTCGTCAGCATAATAATAGGCAGGAATGCGGTGTCCCCACCACAGTTGGCGACTGATACACCAGTCCTGAATATTCTCCAGCCAGTTCTTATAGGTGTTGACATACTTCTGGGGATAGAAATGCATCTCGCCGTTGAGCACGGGAGGCAGGGCGATGTCGGCAAAATGCTGCATCTTAAGAAACCATTGCAACGAGAGTCGTGGCTCGATGGCAGTATCGGGATTGCGCTCAGAATAGCCCACCTTGTTGGTATAGTCCTCGACCTTCTCCATCAGACCGGCAGCCTCAAGGTCGCTGGCTATCTGCTTGCGGCACTCGAAGCGGTCCATGCCCACATAGAGAGTGGACTGGTCGCTGATGGTGCCGTCAGCATTGAAGATGTCGATGGTCTCCAGATGGTGCACCTTGCCCAACATGTTATCGTTCTTGTCGTGGGCTGGAGTCACCTTCAGACAGCCGGTACCGAACTCTATTTCCACGTAGCGGTCTTCGATAACAGGAATCACGCGGTTCACGAGAGGAACGATGACCTTCTTGCCGCGCAGCCACTGGTTCTT
>DETM01000024.1:9884-27927 GCA_002361655.1 Prevotella sp. UBA3288
GGGTTGATACACATGGCGGTATCACCCATAATGGTCTCAGGGCGGGTGGTAGCCACTACAGCATAGTAGCCCCTCGCATCCTTATGGATGACGTTGCCGGGAGTTTTCGGACTGTCTGGATTTTCTGGAGTATCTGTATTTTCCGGATTGCCTGGATTCTCCGAATCAGCCAGATAGTACTTCAAGTAATAAAGTTTCGACTGCTCCTCCTTGTAGACCACCTCCTCATCGCTCAGAGCGGTCAGCGCCTTCGGATCCCAGTTGACCATACGCAGGCCACGATAGATGTAGCCTTTGCGATAGAGGTCGACGAACACCTTGATGACACTCTTCGATCGCGTCGCGTCCATCGTGAACGCCGTGCGGTCCCAGTCGCACGAAGCACCCAGACGGCGCAACTGCTTCAGTATGATGCCACCATGCTCGTCGGTCCAGTCCCAGGCATGCTTGAGGAACTGCTCACGGGTCAGGTCGTGCTTCTTGATGCCCTGTTCAGCCAAACGCTTCACCACCTTGGCCTCGGTGGCTATCGACGCATGGTCGGTACCGGGCACCCAGCAGGCATTCTTGCCCTCCATCCGTGCACGACGCACAAGGATATCCTGAATTGTATTGTTGAGCATGTGACCCATGTGGAGCACACCAGTCACATTGGGCGGCGGAATGACAATCGTGTAGGGCTCGCGGCCATCGGGCTTCGAACTGAACAACTTATTGTCAACCCAATACTGGTACCATTTACCTTCGACCTCTTTCGGGTCGTATTTGCTAGCTATTTCCATACCTATTTAATATATACTTTCTCTTTCGGGGTGCAAAGGTACAAAGAATTTTCGAGAATGGGGAAGACAAGTGAGAATCTTATGTGTTAATCGAAGTTAAAAAATATCTGTCCACTACTTTAGACGGCACAACCCCGACTTCGGAAGAAGCAAACCACTACTTTGGAAGGAGCAAACCACTACTTTAGGAGGAGTGCCAGTATCTTAATCACACTATGTCATTTTTTATGGTTGCTAAGCATAAAATAATTTGGCTGTTTCGAAAAAAGTTCGTACCTTTGCATCATCATTCTGTAACCGAACGACAAGCGAATGCATACACGAGAAGAACAAATGCGGGCCTTCGGCCGACTGCTGGACGTGCTGGATGAACTGCGCCAGAAATGTCCCTGGGACAAGAAACAGACCATCGAGAGCCTGCGTCCAAACACTATCGAAGAGACATTCGAACTCTGCGATGCCATCATGAAAAACGACCAGCACGAGATGCAGAAGGAACTGGGCGATGTACTGATGCACACCTGCTTCTATGCGATGATAGCCCGCGAACAGGGTCTCTACGATATTGCCGACGTACTGAACACAGAGACCGACAAACTGATTTTCCGTCATCCTCACGTATATCATCCCAGTCAGGTGGGGGCAGAGCACCCCAAGCCTCTACCCTATGTACCTGAAGATGCCGGCAGCGAGAACGACCAATTCTCTAAAGCCGAGACCAGCGATCAGGTGCTCAAGAACTGGGAGCAGATTAAACTGAAAGAGAAAGACGGCAACAAGTCGGTGCTCTCCGGTGTACCGGCCTCCCTACCCTCGCTCATCAAGGCCTACCGCATCCAGGACAAAGCCCGCAACGTGGGTTTCGACTGGGAGAAGAAAGAGGACGTATGGGATAAGGTCCGTGAGGAACTGAAGGAACTGGAAGAGGAACTGAACCGCGAGGACAAGGCACGGTCAGAGGCTGAGTTAGGCGACTTCCTCTTTGCCGTCATCAACGCCGCCCGGCTCTACCATCTGAATCCGGAGAACGCCTTGGAACGCACGAACCAGAAATTCATCTCCCGCTTCAACTATATCGAAGCACACAGTATCAAGGCCGGACGCCCACTGACGGAAATGTCGCTCGAAGAGATGGATGCCCTCTGGAACGAGGCCAAACAAAAAGAAAGCAATCAATGAAAACAGCAACAATGAAAAAGACAATTCTTGCACTGATGACCGCCGCCCTCATGGTTTGTTGTGGCAGCGGAGAAAAGAAAGTGCCTTTCGAGGAAGTAAATGTTGACTATATCCTGAAAGACTCTACCATCTACGGTCTTTGCGGTCAAGGCTCGACCACGAACAGCCTTCAACTAATCACCGACGGAGGCGACACCATCATGGTCAGTGTAGAGTCGGCACGTAGTCAAGAGAAGGTATTCGGTGACTATTCCGTCGGCGACGAGATGGCCGTCATCACCACACAAGATGCCGGCAAGGCACTGATGGTTATCAACAAATCGATGTTGCTCGGCAATTGGGTGATGCCCAACCCCATCGACGGCAGTTCGGAAATAGGCATCAGCCTGAACAAAGGCGGAACGGCCGAGAGTATCGACCAAAGCAGCATCGTCTATAAGTCGTGGCGACTATTCAACGGAACACTTCAGGTGACAGCCACCCGCGATGACGGCATCGATATGGAAGAGAACCTCAACTTCACAATCAAAGAATTGACAGCCAACACACTGGTCCTCGTCGACGAGGAGGATGATGTTTTCGAATATGAGCGCCAGACGATAGAAGAGGAAGAAGACCTGGGTATCGAACTCGACTGGGGCGATGAAGAAGACTTCAGAATTTGACGAAGAAGACTTTAGAATTTGATGGAGACATTTCGCGTACATATCCTTGGTTGCGGGTCAGCGCTGCCCACCATTCACCACATGCCATCCATGCAGGTGGTCGAATGCCGCGGTAAACTGTATATGGTAGACTGCGGTGAGGGGGCGCAGGTACAGATGCGCCGTTCCTCGCTGTCGTTCGACAAACTGGGACATATCTTCATCAGCCACCTGCATGGCGACCATTGTTTCGGACTGATTGGCATGATCAGCACCATGGGACTGCTCGGACGAACAGCAGCACTCCATATTTATGCCCCCGGCGAGATGGAAACCATCCTGAAAGCACAACTCGACATGTTCTTCAACTACGACATCGGCTATCGAGTGGAGTTCCATCCCGTCGACACCACCAGACAACAAGTTATCTTCGAAGACCGGTCGCTCACTGTTGAGACCATCCCTCTGGAACATCGCATGCCCTGTGCCGGATACCTGTTCCGCGAAAAGCCTCTGCTGCCCCACATCCGTCGCGACATGATTGAATTATACAACATCCCTGTCTCGCAAATCAACAACATCAAGGCAGGACAGGACTATATCCTCGACGACGGCACGGTGATTCCCCACGAGCGGTTGGTCACGCCGGCGGATGCGCCACGCTCCTATGCCTACTGCTCCGACACCCGCTACATCCCCACGCTGCACCAAATAGTCAAAGGTGTCACCACCCTCTATCATGAGAGCACCTATGCACAAGACAAACAGGCAAGTGCCGAAAAGTACTACCACTCCACGGCCCGACAGGCGGCCATGGTAGCACGCGATGCCAAGGTGGGCAAACTGCTTCTGGGGCACTACAGCGCCCGCTACAACGATGAGCGGGTCTTACTGGAAGAAGCCCGCCAGGTGTTTGGAAACGCCTACTTGACGAACGAAAACACGTTTTTCGACATCTAATCATCACTTTTCTGCCAATTTATTTGGAGATTCCAAGAGTTTTGCCTATCTTTGCAACAGATTATAGACGAAAACGAATGCTTATGCAGAAAAAGATACTCCTATTTATTGCGGCTGCCATGCTCACTTTCTCTGTTCCCTCTATGGCCATGACCATGGTCAGCGAAATGGGGGTGGCTGAGAAAATCGAGGAAGCAACCCCCACAATCACCGTTCAAGGCAATGCGGTCTACGTGAATGGCGGTAGCGGTGAGACACTTGAAATCGTATCTCTCACAGGAAAGGCTGTTGCATCTTACAAGATAGAATATCCCTCACAGCGATTTGAACTAAACCTGCCTAAAGGTTGTTATATTCTGAAAGTAGGAAAAACGGTCAGAAAGGTTACCATCAAGTAGCGGCCCTAATGACCGTGGCCCTGATGTCAGTGGCCACAGCCTGCCACAACAACTTAACGCCGGCAGAAGTAGTAGCGCAGCAGCGACTACATCTGCTATCCGATGTCACCCACTCTACCGCCAGATGATGACTTTATTGGCTGCCGACTCTACGGGCAATGACCGTCACCGCATCATCAGCAACATGGAGAGACTGCGCTGGCGACACGTAGCCGAGGTGCCTGTCATCATAGACTACTACACACTCTACCCCAACCCAGAGACCGGCGAATGGGAAACATGGCGCGACCGCTACGAGTACGACATCCAAATTATCAAGACCATTAAACCTTTCCTGCCTTGAAACGTCAAAAACCATGATGACAGAAACACTCGACGATAGTCAGATTATCCATCTCATCAAGAATCCCAAGACCACCCGCCAAGGATTCGAGCGCATGGTGCGCCAATACAGCGAGAAACTGTACTGGCAGGTCAGACATATCGTACTCGTACACGAAGATGCCGACGATGTGCTGCAGAACACCTTCCTCAAGGCCTGGAATTCCATCGACACGTTCCATGGTGACTCGAAAATCTACACCTGGCTGTCGCGTATCGCCATCAACGAAGCCCTCGACTTCTTACGCAAGCAGAAGAACAAGCCCACCATCAGTGCCGACGACAGCGACCTGGGCATTGCCAACCGTCTGATGGCCGACGAATACTTCGATGGCGACACGACAGAGGCACAACTGCAAGAGGCCATCGCCCAACTGCCCGATGTGCAGAAAACCGTTTTCACACTACGATACTTCGAAGAGATGAAATATAGCGAGATCAGCCAGATGCTCGGCACATCGGAGGGCGGTCTGAAAGCCTCCTACCATATCGCCGTGAAGAAAATAACAGATTTTTTTAGGCGACACGATTAAACGATATCATTACTAACACGTCTATTACAACAAAAAGGAATCAATATGATGAACGAAGAAGAGTATATCAGAAACAAAATGGGCAACAAGTGTTCCTTCCGTGTACCGGACGGATACTTCGAGCAACTGACCGCCAGGGTCATGAGCCAACTGCCCGAGGAGCGCACCCAGCAGAAACCGGCACTCGTCAAGCGCTTACGCCCCCTGCTCTATGCCGCCGCATGCATCTGCATCGCTGTCTTCAGCGTTGCCATCTATTTCAACCACAAGGATGCCGAGCAGCAGCAAGTGGCTGCCATCAATGCGCCGCAACAGGATGTCTATTATACCGACACCTATATCGACGAGGCTGCCGACTATGCCATGCTCGATAATGAAGAAATCTACTACAGTCTGCTGGCAGACATTTAAAAATGGAGGAACTGTTATGATGAAAAGAGCCTGCTTAACAATGATGATGACACTGGCCTTCGCCATCGCCGTGATGGCACAGGGCAACCAGCCGTCGCAGAAGTTCTCGCCAGAGAAATTCGATGCCGACTTACAAGAATTTATTACCCGCGAGGCCCATCTGAGCCCCACAGAAGCAGAAGTCTTCTTCCCTGTTTACAAGGAGATGCAGAAGAAGCAACGCATGGTCTATGGCAAGCAAATGAGCCTTGGACGCCAGAAGCCGAAAGACGAGAACGGCTGCAAGAAGGCTATTCAAGACCGAGACGAACTGGAACTGGAGATGAAGCGCATTCAACAGACTTATCATGCCAAGTTCTTCGACATTCTCCCGGCCACCAAGGTCTACGACGTTATTCATGCGGAAGACCGTTTCCACCGCCGTATGCTCAGGGGATGGCACAACGGAGTGCCTAAACACAAAAACTATCCATATAACCAACAAAAAGAGAAGCCTCAGAGATGAGCGCAGAGAGAGAAGCCTCAGAGATGAGACTTCTCTTTTATCTCTTCATCCCGTCGGAGCAAAGTGGACTCTACTACTTTTCCCGACAGCACCCGCCAATCCATGGTATAGCGTTCCTCCACCACCTGCCGCTGTCGTTCACCAGCGTGGTAGACTTTGCGTACACACACCACCCTGCCCGTATCGACAGGCTCCAGCCACATCTGCATCAGCACACTCTTGTTCAGTGCGACAGCCAGACTGTCGTCCGTCAGATACAGCATCTCCGTCTGTCCATCCAGCAGATTGGTGACGACGGATTTCATCTTCGCATCCATGAAGTCCATCATGTCCAGACGATTGTTGGTAGTCAGATAAGGAAGCAGCGAATCGGGCATGGCCTTGAAGGCATCCCTCACCGTGGTTGTCTGCTGCGACTGTGCCGTCGTCTGTAGCGACACACACAGCGCGAGGTATAACAGTATTCTTTTCATTGTTTCGATAATTGCATCATCATCACGGCAGCCAGTCCTGCCGTCTCTGTGCGCAGCCGACTATTTCCCAGATTTACAGATACATAGCCGTGCTCTACGGCATAGCGAACCTCATCGATAGAGAAGTCACCCTCAGGACCTACCAGCACCAGAGCATCCTGTTCGTCACCTTTGCGCAACTCATCAAACAGATGGACGCGGGGCACCTCCTGATAACAGTGGGCTATATAACGGCGCCCCGTCTGATGGCGGTCTATAAACGTCTTGAGACCCTCCATTTCGTTCAGTATCGGCATCCACGCCTTACGGCTCTGCTTCACGGCAGCGACCACAACCCTTTCAACACGCGGCAACTTCACTTGACGCCGCTCCGAGAAACGGCAATCCAGAAACGAGAACTCGTCGACACCCATCTCCGTAGCCTTCTCTACCAGCCACTCCATGCGCTCCATCATCTTCGTTGGAGCGATAGCCAGATGGAGATGGCCCCTCCACGCCGGCTGCTGCGGCATCGTCTCCCGTATGGCATAGATACAATGCTTGCCCGAGGCCATCGTCACCTCAGCCCTATAGAACGTGCCCTGACCGTCCATCAGTACCATCTCGTCACCGGCATTCATGCGTAGCACACGGATGGCATGAGCAGCCTCGTCGTCGGGCAACTCACTGCGCCCGGCAGCCGAGGGCACATAGAAGTAGCGTGTCTCTTTCATCGCCGCTTATTTCTTCTTTATATCCGGATTAAAGACCAATGCAAAGGCGACACCTACAACCAGTGCAAAACCAGCAAAGACAAACCAGCAGGTCTGCCAGTCACCTAACAGAAAACCACCCTCCCACTTGCAGAAACGATTGATTATCTCACCGGCAGCCAGTGTGCCTATCGTAGCACCTATGCCGTTAGTCATCATCATGAACAGTCCCTGTGCAGAAGCCTTGATGCTGGGAGCACACTCTTGGTCGACGAAGATGCCGCCGGAGACGTTGAAGAAGTCGAAGGCCACACCATAGACGACGCATGAAAGGATGAACAGCAGCACACCGGGCATGACTGGACTGCCTATACCGAAGAAGCCGAAGCGAAAGACCCATGCGAACATCGACATGAGCATGACACCTTTGATACCGAACTTCTTCAGGCAGAAAGGAATCATCAGTATGCAAAGTGCTTCACTGATCTGAGATATCGACGACAGCAAGGTAGCATTGGTAGCGGCAAACGACTGGGCCACAACCGGGTCTGCACTGCCCTGGAAACTGCTGATGAAAGGACCGGCATAGCCATTGGTCACTTGCAGGCACATTCCCAACAATGCCGAGAAGACGAAAAACAGGGCCATCTTCTTGGTCTTGAATAGTTTGAAGGCACTCAGACCCAGCGTATCCATCAACGCAGCACCCTCTTTCTTCGCCAGGCGACACTCAGGCAAGGTCAGACAATAGGCAAACAGAACGATGCTGAGCAGACCGGACACGAAGAACTGCATAGATGTGAACTGAAACTTCATCAGGTCTTTCTGAAGGGTGAAGCCGAAAGAGCCCTCGTCCCATACGGCACAGTTGACAAACCACATCGTTGCAATGAAGCCCACCGTTCCTAACACACGAATGGGCGGGAAGTCCTTCACCGTGTCCATACCGTTCTTCTTCAGAATCGAGAAGGCCGTCGTGTTGGCCAAGGCGATGGTCGGCATGAAGAATGCCACGCTGAGCGTATACAGCGTGATAAACAGCGACTTGTCGGGATATACAACATTGACGGCATTCATCTCCGTCACGTGCCCTGCCGCATCGCGCACCAGTCCGTACTGCGATACTGCCTCTGCCGAATAGCCCAGCCACCAGCATCCCAGCATAAAAGCGCCTGCCAACAGGTGGCAGATGCCAAGCAACCGCTGGGGTTGGATGTATTTGTCGGCCACAATACCCATCAGCGTTGGCATGAAGATAGACACTATGCCTTGGATGGCATAGAACCACGCCACTTCACCACCCATGCCGGCCTTTCCCAGATAGTTCGACATACATGTGAGGTACGCGCCCCACACGGCAAACTCCAGGAAGTTCATCACTGCTAAACGTACTTTCGTTTCCATATCCTTTAGGTTTTAAGTCATTCCTTACTCTACTATCTTGCCCTGATAGTAACATCTTATCACACCCTGGTCGTCATCTTTCAAGACGATGTCCCCGCTCCACCATTCGGTGTTTGCCATTTCCTGTGTCAAGGGGTACCACCTCAATACTGCCGACCCCTCTATTTCGACTACCGGAAACGGCAGGTTCGACCCGTCGGGCAATAGTATCCGATGACACGCTATCTTTCTGATTGTCTTCATTGTCACTGACCACTTCCTCCTTATGAAAACGTATGAACTGGATGTTGTTCATAAACAGCATACGTGTTGTCGTAGAACGCTCGGCCCCCTCGCCGGCGAAGAAATAGCCCTTGATGCTCACCAGGTCGGCATCGCGCTCGTACACACGCATCTGGTTCAGTCCCGATGTCGATATCCGCAGCACCTTGGTGATGACCGTGTCCGTATATTCGAAAGCCACATAGGCGACAGCCGTCCGGGCACCATCCTGATACATGAAATCGCTCATGAACTGGAAGAGGAAACTGTCACGCCTTCGGAATGTCGAATCGACGTTCACCTCTATGTTCCTTCTGTTGTAGGGCGGCATCGTCAGCAGCAGCAGATGGGGCCTGTCCGTCCAGATGTTGGCCGTATCGCCGGTAGCATCCAGTGACGCATATTTGCCGATATCCCCTTCCGATGCACCCAGCACCAGGGCATGGGCTTCTAGCCGCTCGGCCACATGATTATAGATTGCCTCAAACCGGTCGGCTCGGGTATAGTAATAGACCAGCGACGAATCGAACTCTGCCTGTGTGACGCCGTGCTTCTTCAGAACCGACTCGATATAGAGCCCATGAATGTAGTTCCCTTCACCGGTCTGGTTGATGGCATTGTCGCTCATGCCCCTGGCCAGGAAATAGTCGACCAGGATATCCTCCATGTCGTCGGGCTGAATATACTGACTGGGCGTGCCCGGCTGGCAAGAATTCATTACCAGCACCACCAGCGCCCCTACTATCATCGCCCATCTACTCACGCTTCAAGGATATTTGCCCCATCTCTTTCCTATAGAACACCAGAAGCACAACGACGCCAATCGTGATGACAGCATCGGCTATGTTCCACACGAAGGTAAACGGCATCTCGAACATATCGACCACCCTGCCTTCCAGAAATCCTGCATAATGCCCTTCACCGGCAAAGCCCACGAACCGGGCCACCATGTCGCCGGCAGAGGCATCGAAACAGAGACCGTAGAACATACAGTCGATGAGGTTGCCGACGGCACCGGCAAAGATCAGAGCCATACAGACGAAATAGCCCCGGCGCACCTCTTCCTTCTTTTGCGTGAGCAGCCAGATATAGTATCCCACAAAGAGACTGGCAAAGATGCGGAAGACGGAAAGGAATATCTTGTTTCCGAAGATCTGCAAGCCGCCGGCCGCCCCGTTGTTCTCCAGAAAGGTCATAGTGAACCAGTCAACGCCCAACAGGCTGACGTTGAAAGCCACATCGCCGATAGCCATGTGTGTCTTGACCCATATCTTGACAATCTGGTCTACTAGGAGAATGGCGATGATCAGCAGCACCACCATTCTGCCACTTGTGATGTTCGGCCGCCTCAGACTCACTTCTTTCCCTTCTCCAGTTGTTTCGACTCCACGCTCAGTGTGGCATGGGGCACGGCACGCAGCCGCTCGGCAGGTATCAGTTTGCCGGTGATGCGGTCTATGCCGTAAGTCTTGTTTTCTATACGAACCAGCGCAGCCTTCAAGCCCTGAATGAACTTCTGCTGACGGGCAGCGAACTGGATGAGGTCTTCTTTCGACTGTGTGGCGCTGCCTTCCTCAAGAGCCTTGTATGTCGGCGACGTATCGTCGACATCGTTGGAGTCCTGGTTAGTCAGCGAGGCCATCATCTGGTCGTAGTCACGCTTGGCAAGTGCCAGTTTCTCATTGATAATCTGACGGAACTCCTCGAGTTCCTCGTCAGTGTAACGTGTTTTTTCAGTCATAAGTCTTAAGATTTAGTTATATTGATATGCAAGTTAAAGTCATCGAACTCTACAGTCTGACCGTCGTTGGCTTCCAGTGTGATGCTGTCGGCCAGCACCTGACGGGCCACATAGTCGCCAAAGGCATTGACGGCATTGGTCACGGTGTCATTAGGCTCTATCTGCACCTTGATGCGATCGGTGATTTCCAGTCCGCTCTTCTTGCGCATATTCTGAATACGGTTGACCAGTTCGCGGGCCATGCCCTCGTTGCGCAGTTCGTCGGTCAGCGTGATGTCGAGGGCCACCGTCAGGTTACCCTCGTTGCCCACCAGCCAGCCGGGTATATCCTCGCTGATGATGTCCACATCGCCGGCGTCCACCGTCAGGTCCTGACCGTCCACGGTGATGCCGATGGTGCCTTGTGTCTCCAGCAGTGCTATCTGCTCCTGTGAAAGGGAGTCCATAGCGGCAGCCACGCCCTTCATCAGTTTGCCGAACTTCTTGCCCATGGTACGGAAGTTGCACTTCACCTTCTTCACCAGCACGCCCTGCCCTTCTACAAACATAACATCCTTGACGTTCACCTCTTGCAGGAATATCGGCTTCACACTCTCGATGGCCTCGCGCTGGGCATTGTCCACCGGCGGAATCATCAGCGTCTGCAGTGGCTGCTTCACCTTGATGCTCTCCTTGCGGCGCAGGGCCAGCACGATGGTGGTGATGCGCTGGGCAATGGCCATACGCTCCTCGAGGTCCTTGTTTACCAAGGCCCCGTTGAACGTGGGATAGGTCTCCAGATGTACCGAGTCGCAGGCCCCGCCCAAGTCGCAGTAGAGACGGTCGGCAAAGAAGGGAGCAAAGGGTGCCAGCAGTTTCGACACGCTCATCAGACATTCGTACAGCGTCTGATAGGCAGCCAGTTTATCCTGATCCATCTCCTTACCCCAAAAGCGCTTCTTGTTCAGACGCACATACCAGTTGCTCAGGTCTTCGTCCACGAACGTGTCAATCAGTCGGCCCGCACGTGTAGGGTCGAAACCGTCCATCTCTGTCTGCACATCCTTTACGAGCGTGTTCAGGCAAGAGAGTATCCATCGGTCGAACTCCGGCCGCTCTTCGACGGGAATCTGCGGTGTGGCAGGGTCGAAGCCGTCCACATTAGCATACATTGCGAAGAGCGAGTATGTATTATATAAGGTACCGAAGAACTTGCGGCTGACTTCAGCCACACCCTCTGGGTCGAACTTCAGGTTGTCCCATGGCTCCGAGTTGGTCATCATGTAGAAGCGCACGGCATCCGAGCCATACTTCTCAATCATCTCGAAGGGATTGACCACGTTGCCCACATGCTTCGACATCTTGTTGCCCTTGGCATCGAGCACCAGGCCCGTAGAGATGACGTTCTTGAAGGCCACCGAGTCGAAAATCATCGTGGCGATGGCATGAAGCGTGAAGAACCAGCCGCGTGTCTGGTCGACACCCTCGTTGATGAAGTCGGCGGGGAAGGCCTTGTTCTGCTCAATGAGTTCACGATTCTCGAAAGGATAGTGCACCTGTGCGTAAGGCATAGAACCGGAGTCGAACCACACGTCGATCAGGTCGCTCTCGCGCTTCATCGGCTTGCCGCTGTCGCTCACCAATATAATATAGTCCACGTAGGGGCGGTGCATGTCGATACGGTTGTAGTTATCTTGCGACATGTCGCCCGGCACGAAACCTTTCTCCTTCAGTGGGTTGCTCTTCATCACACCGGCAGCCACGGCCTTCTCTATCTCTTTATATAGTTCCTCAAGCGAGCCGATGCATTTCTCCTCGCCATCCTCTGAGCGCCAGATGGGCAGCGGTGTGCCCCAGAAACGTGAGCGCGACAGGTTCCAGTCGTTCAGGTTGTCCAGCCAGTTACCGAAACGGCCGCTGCCGGTCGATTCGGGATGCCAGCCGATGGTGCGGTTCAGTTCGCTCATACGCTCCTTGCAGGCCGAACTTTTGATGAACCACGAGTCGAGGGGATAGTAGAGCACGGGCTTGTCGGTACGCCAGCAGTGCGGGTAGTTGTGCACATGCTTCTCTATCTTGAACACCTTGCCATCGGCTTTCAGGTCCATGCAGATCGAGACGTCAAGCGTCTCGTCCTTGTCGGTGAGCGTCTCGTCGTAGGCGTTCTTCACATAGCGTCCCGCATAGCGGTTCCACTTCTCCACGTCCACGTATTGGGTCACAAAGGCCGGGTCGAGGTCGTCCACGACGAAATATTTACCCTGCAAGTCGACCACCGGACGCTCGGCACCCTTCTTGTCGATAAGCACGATGGGACAGATGCCGGCCTTCTTGGCCACATAGGCATCGTCGGCACCGAAGTTGGGGGCGATATGCACGATACCGGCACCATCCTCCGTGGTCACATAGTCACCGGGTATGACGCGGAAGGCATCACCCATGGGCTTGATCATCGGCAACAGTTGCTCGTATTCCATGCCCACCAGGTCGCTGCCCTTATAGTGGCCCACAGTGCGATAAGGCAGGAATTTCTCGCCCTTCTTGAACTCAGGCATCTCGCCGCCGTCGGTTATCTCGGCAGCGGTGTCGAAATAGGCTGCCACACGGGCCTCGGCCATCACCACGACAATCTTCTCTGCCGTATAGGGGTTGTAGGTTTCCAGTGCCACATAGTCGATCTTCGGACCAACACACAGCGCCGTGTTGGCAGCGAGCGTCCAGGGCGTGGTGGTCCAGGCCATGAAGTAGGCCGTACCCCACCCCGTCATCTCCTGCTTCGGGTGCTTCATGCGGAAGAGGGCTGTGCACGTGGTGTCCTTCACGTCGCGGTAGCAGCCGGGCTGGTTCAACTCGTGGCTCGACAGGCCCGTGCCGGCAGCAGGGCTGTAGGGCTGGATGGTATAGCCCTTGTAGAGCAGGCCTTTCTGATAGAACTGCTTCAGCAGCCACCACAGCGTCTCGATATACTTGTTGTCGTAGGTGATGTAGGGGTTGTCCAGGTCGACGAAATAGCCCATCCGCTCCGTCAGTTCGCGCCATTCGGCCGTGAACTTCATCACGTTCTCACGGCACTTCTTGTTGTATTCCTCCGTCGAGATGTATTTCTCCGACTCCTTATTGTCGATGTCGGCCTTGGTGATGCCCAGTTCCTTCTCCACACCCAGTTCCACGGGCAGACCGTGCGTGTCCCAACCGGCCTTACGCTTCACCTGGTAGCCTTGCATGGTCTTATAGCGGTTGAAGGTGTCCTTCAGCGAGCGGCCAAGCACATGGTGGATGCCGGGGTGGCCGTTGGCCGAGGGCGGTCCCTCAAAGAATATGAACTGAGGACAGCCCTCACGCTCGTCTATGCTGCGATGAAAGATGTCTTCCTTCATCCACTTTTCCAGAATCTCGTTGTTGACCTGTGTCAGGTTCAAGCCGTTGTGCTCGGCGAATCTCTTTGCCATATCTGTTTTCTTTACCTATTTTATTATTTAGCGTGCAAAGGTAATCATTTTTTTTGAAACGGCCACAAATCGATAGTAAAAAAAACATAATGGGCAATTTTACATATTTTTGAACCTTTTTTATGACGACTTATTAAAGAAAAGCATTATCTTTGCAGCAGAAATATCAAGAATTAGTAATCTAAAAACGAAAAAACATTTATGGAAAGAACTTGGAGATGGTTTGGCAAGAAGGACAAGATCACCCTTGCCATGCTCAGACAAATCGGTGTTGAAGGCATCGTCACCGCCCTGCACGACGTGCCCCTGGGCCAGGTCTGGACACGCGAGAAAATTCACGACCTGAAAGCGTATATCGAGAGTTACGGCATGCGCTGGAGCGTCGTCGAGAGCCTGCCCGTGGTGGAGACCATCAAGTATGGCGGTCCCGACCGCGACGAGCAGATCGAGGTCTACAAGCAGAGCCTGCGCAACCTCTCGGCAGAGGGCATCCACTGCATCTGCTACAATTTCATGCCCGTGCTCGACTGGGCCCGAACCGACCTGTTGCACAACAACCCCAACGGCTCGACCAACCTCTACTTCAACTATGCCGAATTTGCCTATTTCGACATCTATATCCTGAAGCGTCCCAGTGCCCGCCAGGAGTGGGCGCAGTTCACGTTCCCTGCCGGCGTGGGCGAAGGGCGCAACGTGCTGGCCGAATGCGACGCACTGGCCAAGACCATGACACCCGAGAAGGACCACAAACTCGTGGAGAACATCGTCATCAAGACGCAGGGCTTCGTCAGCGGCAACTTCTCGGAGAACGACGAGGCCCCCATACAGAAGTTCCGCGAGTTCCTCGACCTCTACAAAGGCATCGACAAGCAGCAGTTGCGCCAGAACATGAAGTATTTCCTCGAAGCCATCATGCCGGTCTGCGACGAGTGCGACATGGACATGTGCGTGCACCCCGACGACCCTCCCATCGAGATTCTCGGACTGCCCCGCATCGTGCGCACCGAAGAGGACATCCGGTGGTTCCTCGATGCCGTGCCCAACAAGCACAACGGCCTGACCTTCTGTGCCGGCTCGTTGTCGGCCGGCGCTTACAACAACGTGGTGGAGATGGCGCGCGAGTTTGCACCGCGCACCCACTTCGTACACCTCCGCTCGTGCCACATCTTCCCCAACGGCGACTTCACCGAAGCCAGCCACCTGGGCGGCCGTGCCAACCTGATTGAGTTGTGCCGCATCTTTGAGAAAGAAAATTCCAAGTTGCCAATGCGTGTCGACCACGGCATGACCTTCACCGACGAACCCGGCGGCATCATGGATGAGTCGAGCCACGGCCACAACGCCGGCTACACCCTGCTGGGCCGTATGTTCGCCCTCGGACAGGTGCAGGGTATCCTGGCCACCGTCGACCGTGAACTCGGCATCGAATACAAACAGCCCGGATTCTTTGATTAAAGGCCAAAAAGTGAAAAGATGAAAAAGTAAAAAAGCAAAAAAATGAAACTGAATGACATACTGAGCGGCCAGTTCAATGCCGCAGAGTGGGAGCAGAAAGGCTACCAACTCCCACAGTTCGACATCAAGGCCGTGCGTGAGAAGACGGCCAAAGCGCCCACATGGGTACACTTCGGCGGTGGCAACATCTTCCGTGCCTTCCCCGCCGCCATCCTCAACGATGCACTCAACACCGGCAAGTACGACCGTGGCGTCATCGTGGCCGAGACCTTCGACTTCGAAGTCATCGACAAGGCCTACGCCCCTTACAACAACCTCTCGCTCTGTGTGAACCTCTGTTCCGACGGCTCCATCGAGAAAAAAGTCATCGCCTCTGTCACAGAAGCGTTAAAGGCTGACTATCAGTTCGATGACTGGAAACGGCTCGTGGAGATATTCAAGGCAAAGACCCTCCAGATGATCTCGTTCACCATCACCGAGAAAGGCTACACCTACAACGAGGCCGACCTGGCCCGCGGACTCACCCCCGTACTGGCCATGGGCAAGGTCTGCGCACTGCTCTACGAGCGCTGGAAGGCCGGACAGTTGCCACTCACCGTTCAGTCGATGGACAACTGCTCGCACAATGGCGACAAAGTCAAGGCCGGTATCCTTGCCTATGCCAAGCGCTGGGTGGCCGACTCTCTGGTGCCCGCCGCCTTCCTCGACTATCTGAACGACGAGACGAAGGTCACCTTCCCCTGGTCGATGATTGACAAGATCACACCGCGGCCCCACCAGAAAGTCAAGGAGATGCTCGCCGCCGACGGCTTTGCCGACAACGACTATATCGAGACCGAGCGTCACACCTTCACCGCTCCCTTCGTCAACGCCGAGGAGGTGCAGTACCTCGTCATCGAGGACCACTACACCAACGGCCGGCCACCGCTCGACTTGGGCGGTGCACTCTACACCACCCGCGAGACCGTCGACAAGGTAGAGACCATGAAGGTGACCACCTGTCTGAACCCCCTCCACACTGCCATGGCCATCTACGGCTGCATGCTGGGCTACACCCTCATCTCGGCCGAGATGAAAGACGACGACCTGCGCGCCTTCATCCAGAAGATAGGCTATATCGAGGCCATGCCCGTGGTCACCGACCCCGGCGTACTCAACCCCTACGAATTCATCGGGGCCGTCATCAACCGCCGTCTGCCCAACCCCTTCATGCCCGACGCCCCACAGCGCATCGCCATGGACACCTCGCAGAAACTGCCCATCCGCTTCGGCGAGACCATCAAGAAATATCTGGCCCGCGGACTCGACAAGTCCAATCTGGTGCTCATACCACTCACACTGGCCGGCTACGCCCGCTATCTGAAGGGCATCGACGACAACGGCAAGCCCTTTGAGCCATCGCCCGACCCCATGCTCGCCGAACTGCAGGCCATCGTGGCCCCTCTCCAACTGGGCCGGCCCGACCAGGACTACTCCTGCCTGAAGTCCCTCTTCAGCCGCAAGGATGTCTTCGGCGTCGACCTCTACGAGGCCGGCCTTGGCCAACAGATCGAAGGCATGGTCCGTGAACTCTATGCCGGTCAAGGTGCCGTGCGCCAGACGCTCCACAAGTACGTCAGCGCCCGATAACGCCGCCGCAGTGTTCAGCAAGACTCCCATAGTCTTTTCGCAGACCATGGGAGTTTTTTCTTCTTTTAACACAAGAGGAGAGGAAAGAATTTGGTAGTTTGCGAAATATATCGTAACTTTGCAGGCAAATACTTTAAACAATATATCTAAAACAAACAAGACAATGTTGAAACCACTAAACAAAAAGTTCGCTCCTAAGAGCGTCATGCCCGAAAAGGTCATTCAGTTCGGCGAAGGCAACTTCCTCCGCGCATTCGTAGATTGGATCATCTGGAACATGGACCAGAAGACAAACTTCAATGGTTCCGTCGTCGTCGTCCAGCCCCTCAATGGCGGTATGATCGACTGGCTCAACGGCCAGGACTGCCTGTACCACGTCAACCTGCAGGGCCGCGAGAACGGCAAGCCGGTGAACACCCTCGAGCGTATCGACGTCATTAGCCGCTGCCTGAATCCCTACTCGCAGAACGATGCCTTCCTGGCACTGGCCGAACAGCCCGAAATCCGTTTCGTCATCTCCAACACCACCGAGGCCGGCATCGCCTTCGATCCCGCCTGTAAGTTGGACGACAAACCCGCCTCGTCGTACCCCGGCAAACTGGTGCAGTTGCTCTACCGCCGCTATCAGGCCTTCAACGGCGACCCCACCAAGGGCCTGATCATCTTCCCCTGCGAACTGATCTTCCTCAACGGCCACGTGCTGAAGGACTGCATCCTCAAGTACATCGACCTGTGGCAGTTGCCCGATGGCTTCCGCAAGTGGTTCGAAGAGTCGTGCGGCGTCTATGCTACACTCGTCGACCGTATCGTGCCGGGCTTCCCCCGCAAGGAGATAGCCCAGATTCAGGAGAAGTTAGGCTATCGCGACAACCTGGTGGTACAGGCCGAGAACTTCCACCTGTGGGTCATCGAGGCTCCAAAGGAAGTGGCCCAGGAATTCCCCGCCGACAAGGCCGGCCTGCACGTGCTCTTCGTTCCGTCCGAGGAGCCCTACCACAAGCGTAAGGTGACGCTGCTCAACGGCCCGCACACCGTGCTCTCGCCCGTAGCCTTCCTCAGCGGTGTGAACATCGTGCGCGATGCCTGCAACCATGAGGTCATCGGCAAGTATATCCACAAGGTGCAGTTCGACGAACTCATGCAGACCCTCGACCTGCCGATGGACGA
>DETM01000024.1:28066-28671 GCA_002361655.1 Prevotella sp. UBA3288
GCGACCTGCCCGGCGTGAAGACCTATCTCGAGCGCAAGGGCGAACTGCCCAAGGGCCTAGTGTTCGGTCTGGCTGCCATCATCACCTACTACAAGGGCGGCAAGCGCTTCGACGGTGTTGAGATCACGCCCAACGATGATCCGAAGATCATCGAACTGCTACAGAACCTGTGGGCTACCGGCGACACGCAGAAGGTTGCCGACGGCGTGCTGGCAGCAGAGTTCATTTGGCAGGAGGACCTGAACAAGGTGGCTGGTCTGAACGCCCTGGTGAAGCAGTATCTCGACCTGATTCAGCAGAAGGGCATGCTCGAGGCTGTGAAGACCATCCTGTAAGCACTCATTGAGAGAATAAAAAGACTCCCGACGCTGATGCGTCGGGAGTCTTTTTATCTTCTTACTTAATCTTCGCTCACTTAATCACGACCTTTTTGCCGTTGCGGATGTACATGCCCTTGCGGGCCGGCGTGCCGTCAATCTTGCGGCCGCTGAGCGTGTATATACTCCCCTCTGCCCAGCGAGAGGGGTCGGTGGTGAGGCTGTTTATCCCCACCGCCTCGTTCGTGGCCACGGTGAAGGCTTTCTCGGCAGTGCCGCTGTAGTTGC
>DETM01000061.1 GCA_002361655.1 Prevotella sp. UBA3288
ATCAGATGTAGTTGTTTCGAGAGCGGTCTCGCACTACAGTTCTTGTGTGCAATTGTCAACCTTATACTAGATATTCTAGTTAAGCTAGAAGTTCTAGAACGAACTATTAGGTGGTTATTGCAGTGGGGTCCCACCTCTTCCCATTCCGAACAGAGAAGTTAAGCCCACCTGCGCCGATGGTACTGCAATGCAATGCGGGAGAGTAGGAGGCCGCCATCTTTACTGAGAGACCCTTTCGTCGATAAGATGAGAGGGCCTCTTTTTTTGTTGTAAACGAATTGGACTAATGCGAATCATTAACCCATGCATTGGGATATTAAAAAACTTCCCTTTTCGTTTGGTTGTTAGCCCGATTATTTGTACCTTTGGACCGTGAAAACGAAAGCGCGATATACCTTGTGGGGAGCGTTGGGAGCGTTGGTGCTACTTTTCGCTTCACCCTTGTTGATATATGTGCCGCCGGTGCAACAGTGGTTGGTGTCGCAGACGGCTAAGAAGGCTTCAGAGGCTACGGGTCTTGACATCGGCATAGAGCGTGTAAGCCTGCGGTTTCCCCTTGACTTAAGTGTCGAGGGTGTGACTGTAGTCCGTCAGAGTGACACTATCGCCAGCGTGGGTCGAGCCATCGTCGATGTCAAACTGCTGCCATTGCTGGGCGGCGAGGTGGCTGTTGATGAACTGACAGTGGAAGATGCCGACATCAACACGCTCGACCTGATCAGTGATGTGCAAGTGAGTGGCCGCGTAGGCCGCTTGTCTGTTGATCCCGGAAAGATACATTTTGGTACAGGGTCGGTGGACTTGAGCGGTGCTGCGCTGACAGATGCTGATGTGACCGTGCTGTTGAGCGACACGGCCCAGGTTGATACCGCCGACACCGGTCCTACGCCGTGGCGCATCACCTTCGACCAACTGTCTGTCGAACGGTCGAAGGTCGGTGTACACCTGCCGGGCGACTCGATGTTGATCGGTGTGGATGCCGGTCTGTTGCTGGCCCGGGGCGGAGATCTTAATCTGCTGACTACGGTCTATGAGGTGGCGCATACCGAGTGGCATGACGGTCGGCTAGTATTTGATCAGCCATTCGAACCTGCTGTCCGCGATATGGCTCACCCTGACTTGCTCGATTATAGCCACCTCGACATCGGTGGTATCGACTGGTCGGTCGACTCCTTTCTCTATCAGGCACCCATCATACGGTTGAAGGTTAACCATGCCGCCATGCATGACGTGAGCGGGTTGGATATTACCGATTTGAAGGGCGATGTGACCATCGACGACCATAGTGTCATACTGCCGGCACTATCGCTGAAGACGCCCTATTCGTCAGTGGCAGGCAAGGCCTATGTAGACTTCACGGTGGCCGACTCTGTCAACCCCGGTCAGATGAGTGTAGACCTTGACGCCAGTGTCAGCAAACACGACCTCAGCCGCTTCGTCGGTCTCAACATGGACCCGTTGCCCGAGTGGCCGCTGACGCTCAAAGGGAGTATGGCCGGCAATACAGCCCATGCCACTATTATTGTTCAGCGGCTGTCGTGGCCGACGGTGCTGGAGGTTGAAGGCACCGGTGTGGCTACCCATCTGACCGATGCGAACCGCTTGTCGGCAGAAGTGGCGATGCGTGTTGACACTTACGACACCCGTTCGCTGCTGACGGCCCTGATGGATGGCCGGAAACCGTCGTTCGCTATCCCCTCCGGTTTGCGGGCTCAAGGTCGGTTTACTGCCCATGGCCCTTTATTCACCGGCAATATCGCAGCCCGTCAAGGGGATGGTACGACCCATGTGACCGGGTCGTTCAACCGGGCCACGATGACCTACGATGCTGAGTTGACCACCAACAGGCTGAATATGCGTCAGTTGCTGCCCGGCACGAAACTGCGTACGCTGAATGCCAGAGCGACGGTCCACGGGCAGGGCACCGACTTCTTCTCACCGTCAGCACGGCTGGATGCCCAAGGCACCATCAGTCATCTGGGCTACGACACCCTGAACATCGACGACATCGCCCTGAAAGCCTATCTGAAGGATGGTCACCTGATGGCCGACCTGTCGGCATGCAATGATCTCATGGATGTCAATGCTTCGCTGGACGCTACATTGGAGCGTCCCAGCGTCATTATCCACGAGTCCAATGTTAGTGTACAGAAACTGGACCTCTATGCCCTGGGACTGATCGACAAGCCGTTAACGATAGGTCTTAACGGCGATTTTGAGATGAGCACCAACCTGAGCGACACCCACCGGTTGAGTGGTCTCATGACTGATATCTATCTGCGCGACTCCGTCCGTACCTATCATCCTGAAAAGGTAGGCCTGCTGCTGAAGGCGTTGCCCGATACCACTGTCGTCCGTGCCCAGAGCGGTACGCTTGTCATCAAACTGGATGCTCAAGGCCACTATGAGCCCCTGTTAGGCCGGCTGTCGACTTTGGGCGACACTATCGCCTCGCAATTGGAGCGCCGTGTCATCGATCAGGCTTCGCTGAAACGGCTGCTGCCGACAGCCCGTTTCTACCTGAGCAGTCAGCAGGGCAACCCCATGGCCAATATGCTGAAGGCCGCACTGAATACCGATTTCAAAGACCTGATGGTAGACTTGACCACTTCCCCCCGGAGCGGATTGAACGGTGAGATGAGCGTACTCGGACTCAATGCCGACTCCACCCGTATTGATACCATCCGTGTGACACTCGTCGACAAGCCTAACCACGGTCTGACCTTCCAGGCCCGTGTGGCCAACAACCGCAAGAACCCCCAGTTTGTGTTTACCGCTCTGATGGACGGTCTGTTGCAGGAGCACGGTGCCAGTGTGGGATTGCGGTTCTTTGACAGTCATGGTAACCTGGGGCTGCGCCTTGGTGCCAAGGCCGAGATGGAGGAGGGAGGGATGCGCTTCCACCTGTTGCCGCAACGTCCTACGATCGGTTACCGTGAGTTCACACTCAACGCCGACAACTTCCTGTTCCTGCAAAATAACTTACGGTTGCAGGCCAAGGTCGACCTGCTGGCCGACGATGGCACCGGCGTGCGAGTCTATTCCTCCAGTCAGGATTCCACCTTGCTGCAGGACCTGACGGTCAGTCTACACCATTTCGACTTGGGACGGCTGACGTCGGCCTTACCCTACGTACCGTATGTCACCGGTCTGCTCGATGGCGACTACCACCTGACCATGGACGGCCGGAAGCGGATTTCCGTGGCCTCGGACATGGGCGTCACGGATATGACCTACGAGGGCAGCGAGATGGGATCGCTGCAGACGGAGTTCGTCTATCTGCAACGCGAGGACGATACCCATGCCATCGATGGCACACTGTTGCAGAACGGCCGTGAGATAGCCGTCTTCCAGGGTGACTATCGCAACAAGAAGGTGACCGACGGTCATGAGCATCTGGATGGTAAACTGACCTTGTTGCGTGCACCGCTGAACCTGGTCAATGGCTTCATCCCTGATCAGTTGCTCGGCCTGGAGGGCTATGCCGAGGGTGACCTGTCGGTGGTCGGCTCGCTCGATGAGCCCGATGTCAACGGTGAGGTGTTCGTCGACTCGGCCTTCCTTGTCAGTCAGCCATACGGTGTTCGTCTGCGTTTCGACAACGACCCTGTGCGCATTCAGCAGTCGAAGATCCTGTTAGAGAACTTCACTATGTATGGTAATAACGACGATACGCCGCTCAATATCCAGGGCAATATCGACTTCCACGACCTGTCGGACATGACGATGGATGTACGGATGCGTGCCAGCAACCTGATGCTCATCAATACCAAGCGCACACCGAAGTCGCTGGCCTATGGCAAGGCCTACGTCAATTTCATGGCCGTGATGCGGGGACCGCTGGACAGGTTGCGTATGCGTGGCAAACTTGATGTGCTGGGAACTACCGACCTGACCTATCTGCTGTTGGATTCTCCCCTGTCTACCGACAACCAACTGGACGAGTTGGTCAAATTTACCGATTTCAGCGATACCACGGCTACCGCTGTCGTCCGCAAGCCAACCCCTCAGGGGCTTGACATGATACTCATGATAGGCATTGCCCAAAGTGCTCATGTGAAATGCGGCCTCAATGCTGACGAGTCTAATTTCGTTGACCTGATGGGCGGTGGCGACCTGCGTCTGACATACAACAGTACCGAAGCCCTGCGTCTGACAGGCCGCTATACGCTCAGTAATGGTGCGATGAAATATTCGTTGCCGGTCATCCCGCTGAAGACCTTCAATATCCAGGAGGGCAGTTATGTGGAGTTTACCGGCGACATGATGAATCCGACGCTGAACATCACCGCCACCGAGCGCAACAATGCCAGTGTGGGCGAGGAGGGTATGCAGACGCGTACCGTGGTTTTCGACTGTGGCGTGGTCATCACCCGCACCCTCAGCGACATGGGGCTGGAGTTCATTATCAAAGCCCCCGACGATGCCGAGGTCACCAGCGAACTCAATGCGATGTCGGCCGAGCAGCGCAGCCGGTCGGCCGTCACTATGCTGACCACGGGCATGTACCTCTCGGATGGCAATACCAGTGGATTCTCCATGAACTCTGCCTTGAGCAATTTCCTGGAGAAAGAGATCAATACCATCACCGGCAATGCGCTGAAGACCGTCGACCTGAGTGTGGGCCTCGACAACAATACCGATGCCGCCGGTACTACCCATACCGACTATTCGTTTAAGTTTGCCAAGCGCTTCTGGAACAACAGGCTCAAAGTGCAGATTGGCGGCAAGGTGTCGTCGGGCACTGAAGTACAAGGACAGAAGCAGTCCTTCTTCGACAACGTGTCGATGGAGTATCGGCTCAGTCCAACGTCCAACCAGTATGTCAAACTGTTCTACAATCAGAATGTGTACGACTGGCTCGAGGGCTACACCAGTGAGTATGGCGGTGGATATATCTGGCGGCGCAAATTGGACTCACTGCTGGACATCTTCCGTAAAACGCCGAGTCAGCCCGCCATGGAGCCCCGCATGAATATGCGCAGGACTGAGCGGACAGACTCTCTTCAAACATCCCCCAAGCCATGATGAAGCATACATATATATATATAATAATGGTGGGCGTGACCGTGCTGCTGTCAGCCTGCTCGACGACCAAGCATATTCCCGACGACGACCGGCTATTTGTCGGACTGACGGAGATTGATTATCCGGATTCGCGCGATGACGACCACTTCACGGAGACCCGCGAAGAGGTGGAGGCCGCTCTGGCCACCAAGCCCAATGGCGCCCTGTTCGGTTCGTCGTATTATCGTACGCCCTTCCCTTATGGCCTGTGGATATGGAACTACGCCTACGGGTCGAGTGGCAAGTTCAAACAATGGCTCAACCGTTCTTTCGGCAAGCCTCCGGTGCTGATGAGTCAGGTGAACCCGCAGTTGCGTGCGTCGGTGGCCCAGTCGGTGTTGCGCAAGAATGGCTATATGCGTGGCAGCGTGACTTTTCAGGAAGTGCCCCAGAAGAACCCTAAGACGATGAAGATAGGCTATACGGTGACGATGGACACCCTGTTCACTGTCGACACGATGGCTTATGTCAACTTCCCTCCGGCTATGCAGGCACTCATTGATTCGACGCTCGATGATGCCTATGTCGGCAAGGGCAGACCCTTTGCCGTGAGCATGCTGGATGCCGAGCGGGCACGCATCAGCCAGTTGTTCCGCAACAATGGCTATTACTACTACCAGCCGGGTTTTGCCACCTATCTGGCAGACACCTTTGCTGTGAAGAACCGTGCTCAACTGCGGTTGCAACTAGCCGACTCGTTGCCCGAGCAGGCACTGCACCCCTGGTATGTGGGGCGTGTCAAGATGCAACTGCGCCACTCTTACCGTGAGGCGATGACCGACAGTCTTGACCGTCGCGTGCTGAAGATTTTCTATGGCGGCGGCAAGAAGCGGCCCCCCATCCGTCCACGCGTCATACTGAAAGACCTGAAACTGCGTCCTCGCAGACTGTTCAGTTACGATGACTATACGCAGTCGGTTCAGAAAATCAACGCCTCGGGCGTGTTCAGTTCCGTCGACCTGTCGTTCACGCCCCGCGACCGCGACACCCTCGACCTGACATTGAACTGCACCTTCGACAAGCCTTACGACTTCTATGTGGAGGGCAACTTCATCAATCGTACCATAGGCCGTATGGGGCCGGAGTTGAAACTGGGCGTCACCCGTCGCAATGCCTTCCGTGGTGGTGAGAAACTGGACTTCAACGTACATGGAGCCTACGAATGGCAGACCAGCAGCAACCAGTCGAGCATGAACTCGTATAAATATGGTGCCGACCTCTCCCTTGAGTTTCCTCGCATCCTGGCTCCCTTCGTTCGCAACCGTGCCAAGCGTACCAAGGACGGGCGTGTCAAGCGACCTCAGCGGTTCTATGCCACCCCTTGGACCATCGCCAAAGTGTCGGCCGATGTAATCAACCGTCCCGACTACTACAAGATGCACCTCGTGAGCGGCGAGTGGACCTATCGCTGGCAGCCGTCTGAGACGTCGCGCCACGAGTTGTCGCCGCTGACCCTGAAGTATCAATATCTGAATTCGCGGACCGGCGACTTTGACAACCTTGTCTCACAGAATTCGTATATGGCCGTGTCGATGGCCGACCATTTCATCCCCAAGATGCGCTACACCTATACCTACACTTCGCAGAGAGACAACCCCAACCCGCTGCGCTGGGAGACCACCGTTGAGGAGTCGGGCAACTTGGTGGCCCTCTACGACGTGGCTATTCAGGGTAACGGGTGGAACGACAAGGAGAAGACGCTCTTTAAGAACCCCTATTCGCAATTTGTCAAGTTGGAGACCGACCTGACCAAGACGTGGATGCTCGACACTAAGTCTAAGTTGGTGGGCCATGTCAATGCCGGCGTGATGTGGTGCTATGGTAACAGTAGCGATGCCCCCTTCAGCGAACTCTTCTATGCCGGCGGTCCCAACAGCATCCGTGCTTTTCCGGTGCGCGGTGTCGGCCCGGGCAATTTCAAACCGTGGGATGGTCCCGCCAGTAGGCAGTTCGCCTATATCTTGCAGAACGGCGACTCAAAGATGGTGATGAATCTGGAGTACCGCCGTCAGTTGTTTGGCAATCTGCATGGTGCTGTGTTTCTCGATTTCGGTAATGTGTGGAACACGGCGGACTATGATATGTCTGAGGAGACCTACGATGAAAACGGTAACTTGGAGGAAGTGCAGTTTCTCAATCTTGGAAACTATAGGTTCCGCCTGTCCCGGCTGTTTGACGAGATGGCACTGGGCACCGGCATCGGTCTGCGCTACGACCTCGACTTTCTGGTGGTGCGCATCGACTGGGGCATCGGGCTTCATGCCCCTTATGATACAGGCAAGGGCGGCTACTTTAATATGAGCAGTTTCAAGGAAATGAACACCCTTCACCTCGCCATCGGCTATCCTTTCTGACCGTTAGCCGACATGATGATAAACTCTTGATAAAACTCTTGGTTAACCGATGCGATGACGATTAAGATGCCATGAAGGCAAGGCGTTTCGCCTGTTTCATGACAATCTCTGCCAGATTGGCGTTCTGAGCACTCGGCCCATTGATGATGTCGAACATGTGCTGGAGGTTCATCTTGCCACCTCCGGCTTTCAGGATGGCAACGATGCAAAGATTTTGCAGACCTACCGTCGATGCCAGGATGTCGATGTCGGTAGAGCCCAGTTGGTAGAGTGCCAACTGGTAGGCATCCTCCGAATGGTCGGCTATCATTTTCTCTATGTCGGCCAGCGTCTCCAGTCCCATGTCACGCAACAGGTGCACATAGGGAAGCATCGTGACATCATGGATTTCGGCCTGCGTGATGTCGGCAATCTGCTGGTTCAGACGATCGAAGGGGCGTGTCTGCAGATACGATGCGAAAGTGTCGCCATCGAGCAGCACCTCGTTCAGCCGGCCTTTCTGTACTAGCGACTGCATTCTGCGCCGATAGTCGGCAATGTTGCGCCGAATACGGCTGAACTCGTTGTCTGCCAGTTCGAAGAGACCGGCCAGCCGGCTCAGGTCGCGGTGGTACTCCGCCGGCATGTCCATCTCCGACTTGTAGCCGATGTCGTGCTGTATGTCTGACCACACGTGCTGCAGGGCGGTGCGCATTTGCAGTTCAAAACGGATGTCATTGAGGAAAGGCATCTCCGAGTCGTAGTACAACTCTTTGGGTATCCGGCAGATATAGTGCAGCGAACTGTAGCCGAAACTGTTGAACTGGTGCATCTTGCGCTTGTCGATAGAGTTGGTCCAGTCAACCTCGAAGAGCCCCTCTACCAGCGATGCTATGCGGTCTACATCCTCGTTGTAATAGGCCACGATGCGCGCTCCGAAGATGTCGGTGATGTCTGCCAGAGAACCGTATTTAGCGGCTTTGCGTTGTAATTTGCCGATGAGCGAATGCTCTGTCTTGATGCGTGACTCAAATGAACTGACCTGTATGCCGCTGCTCTCCAACATCTGCCGGATACGCTCTATGGCTACCATGTGCAACCGCTCATAGACATACAACTGCTGGCGGTATTCCTCCAGCAGCATCTCGGCATGCAAATCCAGTCCGTTGCCTTCCATTTATTGAATTTCGAAAAGGTTGTAGAAACCGGTCATCATAAACACCTTCTTGATGTCGTCGCTGATGTTTCTTATGATCACCTTACCACCCTTGACCGACGCCTCCTTGCGAAGCGATAGGAACAGGCGCAGGCCTGAACTGCTGATATATTCCAATGCGGTGCAGTCGAGTACGATTTCCTTGTCGGCATTTTCCAGTAGGGGAGCAATCTCCTGCTGGGCCTTGACGGCAGCAGGGGTGTCGAGACGGCCGGTCACCTGAACCAAATAGCCGCCGTTGTTTTCTTGAATGTTGAATATCATAATTGTTTGTAGTTATTAAGTTCTTCTTAATTTAAATGTTTACGCAGCGTCAGCACGTTTTTGCCTCCTTCGGGGGTGCTTAGCCGTTCGTAGGCAACCTCGTCCATAATCTCGTTGACCAGGAAGATGCCTAGTCCGCCGATGGGCCGCTCTTCCACACCGAGTGTCACGTCGGCCTTTTCTTGTCGGGTGGGGTCGAAAGGGATGCCGCTGTCGCTGATGACAAAAGTCAGCATCGAATCGTCGCTGCCGCCATCTACCTCTACCATTCCCACTGTACCTTCCGGGTAGGCGTAGAGCATGGAGTTGGTGACGGCCTCCTCGATGGCCAGATTGAGACTCATGGCCAGCGATGCGTCAACCCTCGCCTCTTCGCAGATGGTGTCCACAAACTCAGCCAACAGGGGAATCTCCTCGATGTCGTTGTGCAGTGTGAGCCGATGCTTCAGCATATCCTTTCTGATAAGTTTGTCGTTTATTTGCTGCAAAGATAATGGTTTTTCTCCGAATGGCATACATTTTTTTCGTCATTATTTGTTAAAAATCGTTGGAAATGTCTTTTACTCCATAAAAATGATTACTTTTGCAATCAGAAAGCGATAGTTAAACTGATAAAACAAACAACGAAGAATGAAACCTACACTTTTCTTGCTTGCTGCTGGCATGGGTAGCCGCTATGGTGGCTTGAAGCAGTTGGATGGTCTGGGCCCCAATGGTGAGACCATTATGGACTATAGTATATACGATGCCATTCAGGCCGGATTCGGTAAGATCGTCTGGGTCATCCGCAAGGATTTCGAAGAGCAGTTCCGCACGCAGATTCTCGCCAAGTACGAAGGTCAGGTGCCTTGTGAGTTGTGCTTCCAGGCCCTCGACGCACTGCCTGAGGGCTTCAAGGTGCCCGAAGGCCGTGTAAAGCCCTGGGGTACGAACCACGCCGTACTGATGGGTAAGAACGTCATCCACGAGCCGTTCTGCGTCATCAACTGCGACGATTTCTACGGTCGTGATGCCTTCATGCAGATAGGCAAGTACCTGAGCAACCTGCCTGCCGGTGCCAAGAATCAGTATGCCATGGTGGGCTTCCGTGTGTGCAACACCCTGTCGGAGAACGGCAGTGTAGCCCGTGGTGTCTGTGCCTACAACGAGAAGCGCCATCTGACCGATGTCGTTGAGCGCACCGAGATCATGCGTATCGACGGCACCATCAAGTATAAGGACGAGCAGGGCCAGTGGCAGCCCCTGGAGGAGAACGTACCCGTATCGATGAATATGTGGGGCTTCACGCCCGACTATTTCGACTATTCGGAGGCTTACTTCAAGGAGTTCCTCAGTGACCCGAAGAACATGGAGAATCTGAAAGCCGAGTTCTTCATTCCCCTGATGGTGAACAAACTGATCAACGACGGTACAGCCACCTGCGAGGTGCTCGACACCACCAGCGTCTGGTTTGGCGTGACTTATGCTGCCGACCGCGATGCTACTGTGGCCCGCATCAAGAAACTCGTCGATGAGGGCGTCTACCCGAAAAAACTCTTTTAAGATTAACAGGAGTAATCAGGAGATTAATGCTCGAAAACATAATAAGTGAACAAGCGTGCGAGCAACTTCGCACGCTTATTCTTCGTTCTGAGTCCATCGTCTGTGTGTGTCACCGCAGTCCCGACGGCGATGCCATCGGCTCTGTGCTGGGGTGGGCAGAGTGTCTGCGCCTGATGGGCAAGGAAGCGCAGGTCATCGTGCCCGACCAGTATCCGGACTTCCTGCAGTGGTTGCCCAATACAGAGAAGATAATCCGCTACGACAAGCACCGCGAAGGCTGCGACTGGACCATTCGTCATGCCGACCTCATCTTCTGTCTCGACTTCAACACGTTGAGCCGCACCGGCGATGAGATGGCCGTGGTATTGCAGGAGACGACGGCTGCCCGTGTGCTCATCGACCACCATCTCGATCCCGATGTGGCGGCGGTGCTCAGCATCTCCCGTCCACAGGCATCGTCCACCTGCGAACTGGTGTTCCGTCTGGCCTGGCAACTGGGGCTCTTTGCCGATGCCACTAAGCATTTTGCCGTGCCCATCTATTGCGGCATGATGACCGACACAGGCGGTTTCACGTTCAACTCTACCGATCCCGACATCTTCTTCATCATCGGTGAACTGTTGACCAAGCGCATCAACAAGGACAAGATTTATCGTAATGTGTACCACAACTTCTCAGAGAACCGACTCCGACTGATGGGCTATGTCTTGTACGAGAAGTTGGTCTATGACTCCCGTCGCCATGCCGCCTATTTCTCTCTGAGCCGCGACGACTTGAAGCGGTTTCATTTCATCAAGGGCGATGCCGAGGGGTTGGTCAATATCCCGCAGCAAATCAAAGGTCTGAAACTGAGCATCTCGCTTCGCGAAGACACCGAGAAAGACCGTCTGGTGTGGGTCAGCCTGCGCTCGGTAGACGACTTCCCCTGCAACGAGGTGGCGGCACGCTTCTTCAACGGCGGCGGCCATCTGAACGCTTCCGGCGGACGGTTGGAGTGTTCCATCGCCGAAGCCGAGAAGATAGCGCAGCAGGCCATCGAAGCTTTTGAGGACCGGCTGGTATAATGAGTGTGGGCGTACGGAAAATAGTTAATTAATGTATAGTGAAAGCAAATTCTTCACTTTTCACTTTTCACTTTTCACTTAAAAGTCGTACCTTTGCGCCCAAATTGTAATTAATAGAGCGTTATGAGAAAAGCAATCATGTGCTTGATGGTCTTGGGCGGTCTGTTTTTGATGGTCGCCTGCAACGACTATGAGACTTACGGCGACCAGAAAGAGAAAGAGCGCAATGCCATCAATAAGTTCATCGCCGACTCGGCCATCGTCGTCATCACCGAGGCAGACTTCCATGCCAAGGGCGACGTCACCGATGTGAGCAAGAACGAGTTCGTCTATATGAACAATACCGGTGTCTACATGCAGATAGTACGCAAGGGTGTGGGCCAGCCGCTGCAGGACGGCGAGAATGCTACCTTGCTGGTGCGTCTCTCCGAGTTGAACATCATCGACACGACATACGTGACCAATGAGTACGACCTTTACGATCCCGACCAGATGAGCGTCAAGCGCTCGGGCAAGACCTATACCGCCTCGTTTGTCAGGGGGGTGATGAAGAGTACCTACGGTTCCAGTGCCTCTGCGGCTCAGGTGCCTGCCGGTCTGCTCGTCCCGCTGCCTTACATCAACGTAGGGCGCGAGCGCTCCGAGACCGACCGTATCGCCAAGGTGCGTCTCATCGTGCCCCATACGCAGGGACATGCCGTGGCCAGCAGTTATGTCTATCCTTATTATTATGAAATGAGTTATCAACGAACCAATGATCTATGACACTGATTAAATCTATCTCAGGCATCCGCGGTACTATCGGCGGACATACGGGCGACACGCTCAATCCTCTTGATATCGTTAAGTTCACCACGGCCTATGCCACCTTCATCGGCGGCAAGCGCATCGTCGTCGGACGTGACGGCCGCATATCGGGCCCTATGGTGCGCGATGTGGTGTGCGGCACCCTTGTCGGCATGGGCTACGAAGTGATTGACATCGGGCTGGCTACCACGCCGACCACCGAGTTGGCCGTACGCTGGCATCAGGCCGACGGCGGCATCATCATCACCGCCAGCCATAACCCCACCCAGTGGAACGCCCTGAAACTGCTCAACCGCGAGGGCGAGTTCCTCACTGCTGCCGATGGAGCCGAGGTGCTTCGCATCGCTGAGGCTGAAGACTTCGACTATGCTCCTGTGGAGCGTCTGGGCCGTGTCGTCGCCGACGACACGATGAACCAGCGCCACGTGCAGTCGGTGCTCGACCTGCGTCTCGTCGATGTCGAGGCCATTCGTCAGCGCCGCTTCTGCGTCTGTGCCGATACCATCAACAGCGTCGGTGGCATCATCCTGCCCGACTTGTTCCGCGCCCTGGGCGTAGACTTCGAGATACTCAATGGCACGTGCAACGGACAGTTCGCCCACAACCCCGAGCCTCTGGAGAAGAACCTGCAAGGCATCATGGACAAGATGCGTCAGGGCGGTTTCGACCTGGGCATCGTCGTCGACCCCGATGTCGACCGTCTGGCCTTCATCTGTGAGGACGGACGGATGTTCGGCGAGGAGTACACGCTGGTCAGCGTGGCCGACTACGTGCTCTCTCACGACAAGGGCAACACCGTGTCCAACCTGAGCAGCACCCGTGCCCTGCGCGATGTCACCGAGAAACACGGTGGCCGGTATACCGCTGCTGCCGTCGGCGAGGTCAACGTGACCACGAAGATGAAAGAGGTGGGAGCCGTCATCGGCGGCGAAGGCAATGGCGGCGTCATCTATCCTGAGAGCCATTATGGCCGTGATGCACTGGTGGGCATCGGCCTCTTCCTGAGCAGTCTAGCGCAGAAGGGCCTCACGGCCAGCGCGCTGCGTAAGACCTTCCCCGACTATCAGATAGCCAAGAACCGCATCGACCTCACTCCCGAGACCGATGTCGATGCCATTCTGGTGAAGGTCAAGGAGATGTTTGCCGGCGACCCCGAGGCCGTGGTCAACGACATCGACGGTGTGAAGATTGACTTCCCTGCCAAGTGGGTACATCTGCGCAAGTCGAACACCGAGCCCATCATCCGCGTCTACAGTGAGGCGCAGACCATCGACGAGGCCGACGCACTGGGCAAACGCCTCATGCAGGTGGTCTACGACATGCAGTAGCCGTTGCTTACTGTCGATACACAAAATGGGGGCGCATCCGGATTCACATCGGTTGCGCCCCTGTCAGTACTAAAAGCAAACAATAACCTAAAAAACAAATCTATGGTCGAACGCACGAGACCGCTGTCCCTCTGGTTCTTGGTGCAAAGGTAGGGCTTTTGCGGCGGTTGTGGAAAAGAAAAACCCTATACCCGTCGGGGAGTTTCCCTATTTCTTCAGGGGAAATCCCTCTGGCCTTGCTTTTCCCCGCAAGAGGTCGGCACGTCATCTTCGATTCGTTCCGATAGGACTTTACGGTCGTTCTAACGTCATCTTCGACTCGTTCCGATAGGACTTTACCATAGTAAAGTATGGCATCTTCGACCGTAAAGTATGGCATCTTCGACCGTAAAGTGCCATCCCTTTATGCCCCGGCCGACTGTTGACAGTGCAAAGATACGAAAAAAAAATCGAACTAGGAGTTTAAGGTGGTTTAAGGCAGATAATATGAGATAAATGGGGTTAGTGGTGGCTAATGGTGGCCAGTGATGGCCAGTGATGTTACATCAGCAGACGTTCCAGCGATGGAATCTCGATGCGGCCGCGATGGAGTATGAGCAGACCGTCGGCCTGCATGGCATTGAGGGCACGCGACACGTCGAGACGGCTGTCGTTGACCTCGAGGGCCAGTTGCTCCATGAGGATATGTACCATTTTCGAGCCGGCGGGATAGACGCAGTGATCGAGCAGGAAACGGACAATGCGCTGGCGTAGGTCTTGCGGTGCACGGCGCCACTGCTGACGCCCCCGTCGCTGTGACTGGGTGGAGAGTAGGTTGAGCAGGTTGAGGCGGAAGATGAGGAAATCGTCCGACAGCCGCAGTACTTCGTCTTTGGACAGGGTGATGAAATGGGCTTCGGTGGCTGTGGTCACCGTGCAGCCGTAGCGGGGCTGTGCACCGAAAAGCACCTCGGGCTGCAGAAGCCAGGGGGTCGACAGTTGTTCCTCCACGCGGTAGCGACGGTCGTCGCTATGGGTGACCATCGTCAGTTGTCCGCTGATGAGGAAGAAGAGCCCCTGACATGCATCGCCCGCCTTGACCACGGGCTTGCCTGCGGCCACCTTGCGGAAGCCGAACTTGGTGTTGCCGGCCATCTGGAGCAGTTCGGCACGGCTGAGACCCTGGAAGAGGGAGAACTGAAGCAGGTGGTCGTAGAAGCGCAATTCGGGTTGCATAGGCCTATCGTGCTATCTTGTCGTACAGGGTGGGGGAGTGCCATGCCTGCAACTGCTGACGGTCGTCAATATAGATGAGGTATGCCTCTAGTTCGGGGTGACGCTGCAGCACCTGGCGGGCACTGTCGAGGCCGAGAACCATGAACGCGGTGGCATAGGCATCGGCCGTGGCGCAATTGGCAGCGATGACGGTGGCCGAGAGCAGGCTATGCTGTACGGGATAGCCGGTGCGGGGGTCGATGGTATGGGCATAGCGTCGCCCGTCCTTGTCGTAGAAGTTGCGGTAGTTGCCGCTGGTGGCCATGGCTCGGTCGGTCATGGTGAGCACGGTGAACAACTCGCCATCGATGGCCAGCGTGTCGGCTGTGGGCTTGTTGACACCGATATGCCAGTCGGCATCGCTGGGACTGCGGCCGCCGAGCACCACTTCGCCGCCGATTTCAATCATATAGTTGGTGATGCCACGGCTCTGCAGCAGACGTGCCACCATATCGCAGCCGTAGCCTTTGGCGATGGCGCTGAAGTCCATCTGGTTGCGCACCTGCAGCAGACTGTCTACCTGCCGGGCTGTAGGCAGTTGTTCGTGTTTGAATCCGAAGCCCCATGCGTTGACCAGTGGGGCCACAGTGATGTCGAAGGCACCATTGGTCTCGGCACTGACCTGCCGGGCCAACTGCCAAACTTCGCTGAACATAGCATTGGTGTCGGCCTGCTCGCCCCGGTTGAGCCGGGCCACAGTCGACTGCTCGTTGAACATGGAGAACTCGCCATCGACCTGCTGCAAGGCTGCCTCTATCTCAGTCTGCAGATTGTCGGCCGACTGATAGGTGATGTTGTAGATGGTACCAAACACAAAACCCTGATCATGCTGATAGGGCTGTTCGCCGCAGCCCATGAGTAGGATGCTGCATACGGTCAATAAAAGAACTTTCTTCATAAGCAAAAAACGACTCCAGCCTTTCGCCCGTCATTAAATATCGATAATCACATTGAACTGGGCACCCAGGTTGCTGGTGTCCTGTGTGCCATAGCCGGGTACATACCAGGTGGTACCCATGATGCCGTCGTTGTGGGACACACGGACCTTATAGCGTACGTTCCACCCCAGGTGCAGCGGTCCTGCTATCTTGGCATCGATGCCGGCCACGATTTCGGCCCAGTGCTGGTTGCAAGACTCGTCGTTCACTTCGAAGGTGGTGGGCCATTTCCAATAGGGGTCGTCGAAGGGCGTGCGGCTGATGTCGACCTTGTAACTGGTGAAGGCGTATCGCAGACCGATGAAGAGGCGGTTGCCCGATTGCTTGTTCTTCAGAATGTTGACATCGGCGCCAATACGGAAATAGGGCGCACCAGTCTTGTAGGCGATCTTAGTGACGGGGTCGGTCTCGTGGTCGGCCTTGCCATAGCCTAACTCGAAGATGGGAAAATACTTGTTGCGCAGGTTGATGCGCAGTGCTCCCTCGTACTGGCCATAGTCGCCAAACTGCATCATGGCCGCTCCCACCAGGTCGACGGAGAGGGCAAAGCCCTGGAAGAGAGCCGCCGAGTCGCGCTCGACCTTCAGATTCCGCTGTGCCTGTACGACCGCCGGCACCAGCAGAAACAGCAGGCTAATGGTGAGCCTTGAACTGAATGCGGATATGTTCGACAGTCGATTCATAGTTCACTGATGGATTATTGATGATGAGGGTGTCGATGCGGTGATGGGTGCTGCGGACGGCTGTCAGTGTGTGGAAATAGTGGGCGGCACAGTCGACGGACTCGAAGTGGGGGATGTCGTCCTTTTGTAGCCACACGGTGTCGACGGTCAGCACCTTGTTGCTGTCGGTGAAATGGAAGTACAGGATATCCTCTGGGTGCTGGTAACTGATGGGCAGTTGGATGCTCGTACGGTCGAAGGCGCGGTTGAAGATCAGCGTGTCGGTGCCGTTGTTGCGCGTGGTCCATACCGACAGGGTGTCAGCCAGTGTGTCGACGGTTTCGCCGGTCTTGTAGAAGCCATAGCGAACCTGCACCTTGGTCTCGACGGGGCAGTCGATGGACGAGCACGACAGGAGCGCCGTCAAGAATATCAGCAGGCAGAAGACGGCCTTCCTCATATCTCTGTCTCTATCTGATAGTCGTTGCGGGTGGTTGACGAGCGGCTGATGAGGTCACCGATGAATCCTGTGAGGAAGAACTGCGTGCCCATCATCATCATGGTCAGTGAGATGTAGAAGAAGGCCGAGTCGGTGATCCACAGCAGGTGGAGCAGTTTGCCGACGGCGAGGATGAAGGCAGCCACGAAGCCAATGAAGAACATGATGGTGCCCAGAAAACCGAACACGTGCATCGGCTTCTTGCCAAAGGTCGACAGGAACCAAAGGGTCAGCAGGTCGAGGTAGCCGTTGACAAAGCGATTCCAGCCCATAAACTTCGATGAGCCGTACTTGCGAGCCTGATGATGGACCACCTTCTCGCCGATTTTGTTGAAGCCGGCCTGCTTAGCCAGGTAGGGGATATAGCGGTGCATCTCGCCATAGACCTCGATGTTTTTAACGACGTCGCGACGATAGGCCTTCAGACCGCAGTTGAAGTCGTGCAGGTTGTTGATGCCGCTCACAGCACGGGCCGTGGCGTTGAAGAGTTTGGTGGGCAGCGTCTTCGACAGGGGGTCGTAGCGCTTCTGCTTATAGCCGCTCACCACATCGTAGTGCTCTTCGTGCACCATGCGGTAGAGTTCGGGAATTTCATCGGGCGAGTCCTGCAGGTCGGCATCCATGGTGATGACCACGTCGCCCTGGGCTGCGCTGAAACCGCAGTAGAGGGCGGGGCTCTTGCCGTAGTTGCGGCGGAACTTTATGCCCTTCACATGTTCTGACTTCGCCTTTAGTTCGGTGATGATGTCCCACGAGCGGTCGGTAGAACCGTCGCTGATGAAGATGACTTCGTAACTGAAGTGATTTTCAGCCATCACCCGTTCTATCCAACTGAACAGTTCGGGGATAGACTCTTCCTCGTTATAAAGAGGTATTACAACTGATATATCCACGTCTCTTTATTTTTTCTTTTACCTTTTTACTTTTTCACCTTTTCTCTGCATCAGCGCGGCAATGGGCAGTCCGATGGCAATGCCGATCAGAATGTTGTTGGTCAGGATGCTCAGGGTGATGTCGATGGGGCGCATCTCGCCCATCATCTGCAGGGTCTCGTTGATCTGGTCGGTCATACCCATCTGGCGGAGGGCCTGTGCCGTTTCGGGCACTGACAGCATCTGCGTGATTGAGAGCAGCAGATAGCCATGGTCGACGTAGGAGAAATAGATGAACTGACCAATAGCGAACAGCAGACCGCCATAGAAGAATACTAGCACGACATAGGCCCAGCCACGCAGTAGCGAGATGGCACCATCGAGGCCGTCATCGCGGAACCGTTTGAGTCTGCTGCCCACATAGAAAGGTGTCGCTATGGCCAGCCCGAAAGCCAGCAGCCCATAGAGGGGTGTGGTGATACCAAGGATGTAACAGCAGAAACTGACCAGCCAGAGTACCGATAGCATGACACCGTCGACGCGGGCAAAGGCCTTGAGTTGAATATATTCCGGTGCAGTCAACTTGAGTTTTCCCTTTTCGTTTAACAGTTTACTATTTGGCTGCAAAATTAAGCATTTTCTCGCATATAACGAGGTCATTGCCTAAAAAAATAGTTAAAAACATAAAAATAATGGATGACCGATGGCGAATTGTGAATTAATTATAGTACCTTTGCAACCGCTTTACAAGCACACATGGGCAAGTCCTGTACGACCAGCTCCCTCGGAATCCTCCAGGACGGGAACGTAGCAAAGGTACTTGGTTGTAGCGGTGCGATGCAGACCGCTTGCCCACCCGCCTCTTTAGCTCAGTTGGCCAGAGCACGTGATTTGTAATCTCGGGGTCGTTGGTTCGAATCCGACAAGAGGCTCGAAACAGACAGTAAGCGAGGGATTGATGAATGGTCAATCCCTCGCTTTGTTTCCGGGGACCAGGGCTTGCCATAGCGGGTCTGCGGGCAGTGGGGCCTCGGCAGTGATGGACTGCTGGCTGACGGGGTGGACGAACGCGATGCGGCGGGCCAGCAGCGAGATGCTGCCGTCGGGGTTGGACCGGCGTGCACCATACTTCAGGTCGCCGCGTATGCAGCGGCCGATGGCCGACAGTTGGCAGCGTATCTGGTGATGACGGCCAGTGAGCAGTTCTACCTCCAGCAGGTCGTAGCGGTCGCCACGACCGATGAAGCGATAGCGCAATATGGCCTTTTTCGAACCGGCCACTTCGTGGTCGTGGGCATAGGCTTTGTTCTGCTGTTCGTTGCGAGTCAGCCAGTGGGTGAGCAAGTGGTAATCCTCTGTCTCGTCAGTGGGGAGCGGAGTGGCTTGCTTGTCGGAGCGTTTTTCTACGATGGCCCAGTAGGTCTTGTGTACTTGCTCTTTCTCTGCAAACATCTTATTCAGACGCGCCAGAGCCTTCGAGGTTCGGGCGAAGACCACCAGTCCGCTGACAGGGCGGTCGAGGCGGTGCACAACGCCGAGGAACACGGCCCCCGGCTTGTGGTACTTCTCCTTGATGTAGTCCTTAACGGATTCAGAAAGGGGGCAATCGCCAGTCTTGTCGCCCTGTACGATCTCCCCGCTTCGTTTGTTGACTATGATGATATGATTGTCTTCGTAGATTACCTCCATCTCATCAATGTTCAATGTTTAGTGTTCAATGTCCGATGTTCATTGAACTACATGTTCATGCCGCCGTCGACTTGGATTACCTGTCCGCTGATGTATGACGACATGTCGCTGGCCAGGAAGGTGGCGCAGTTGGCAATATCGTCGACGGTGCCGCCACGACGGAGAGGAATTTTGTTACACCACTCCTTGCGCACGTCTTCGGGCAAGGCCTGTGTCATTGCGGTGTCGATGAAGCCGGGGGCGATAGCGTTGGCACGGATGCCCTTCGGCCCCATCTCCTGGCCGATGCTCTTGGCAAGGGCGATAAGGCCGGCCTTCGAAGCGGCGTAGTTGGCCTGACCGGCATTGCCGTGAACACCGACTACCGATGCCATGTTGATAATTGAGCCACCACGCTGGCGCATCATCACCGGCACACAGGCGTGGATGAAGTTAAAGGCCGACTTCAGGTTGACGGCAATCACGGCATCCCACTGCTGCTCAGTCATGCGAAGCATTAGGCCGTCTTTGGTGATGCCGGCATTGTTGACCAGAATATCGATAGAGCCAAACTCTTCTTTGACAGCCTTGACCACTTCTTCGGTCTGGGCGAAATCGGCTGCGTTAGAGGCGTAACTCTTAGCCTTCACCCCCAGTGCTGCGATTTCCTGTTCTGTCTCTTCGTTGACCTGCAGGTCGGTAAATGCGATGTTGGCGCCTTCAGCGGCGAACTTCAGTGCGATAGCCTTTCCGATACCGCGTGCTGCTCCTGTAATCAGGGCAGTCTTTCCTTCTAATAATCCCATTTCTTTCTTTGTTTTATAATCTAAATGATGAATAGTCTGTGTCAAACGCGATGTTTCCCCAGTGCACCATAGACAAACTTGGCCACTTGGGGCTTCGTGTCTTCTTCCTTCATGCCATGAGCGATACGTCCGTAGATGTATGGTACTTCCAGACCCTTGATGCAATAGTGGGTGATGTCGGCCACCAGATTGACGTTCTCGATATCGAACTCACCATCCTCCTTGCCCTCGGTGAACACTTTACGGAACAGTTCAACCTCGGCCAGGTCGAAGTGCTTGCGAACCTTTTCCACCATCCAGATGTTGCGGAAAAACTCGGCACGCAGGTTACCGTTGCGCACCACCGTCTCGCGAATCATGCTCAGGTGGGTGTAAATCAGTTCTATGACCTTGTCCTGTGGACTGATCTTGCGGGCTGCCACCTCGTCCAGTTTCTCGCTGAGACGCTCCAGTTCGGTCTCGATGACGGCATAGTAAATGTCTTCTTTCGACTTGAAATAGGTGTAGAGCGTGCGTCTGCCTTTGCCTGAGGCCTGCGCAATGTCGTTCATCGTGGTACTTTCGAGGCCGTTCTTGGCAAAGAGTTGCCTGGCCACGTCCACGAGCAGTTGTCTTGTCTTTGATATTGACATCGGTCTATTATGATGGTTTACGATATTGCACACTACGTAATGCGTGTGCAAAAGTACGATTTTTATTTCATATCGCCAAGCAATTTCTTGTAAAAAGTGGAATAAGTGAAAAAAGATGCAGTAAAATTTGTATAATTCGAAAAATAGTTGTACCTTTGCACCCGCTTAGAAAAAATATCGCGGAGTGGAGCAGTTGGTAGCTCGCCAGGCTCATAACCTGGAGGTCGCACGTTCGAATCCTGCCTCCGCAACAAGAGAAGCCGCAAGTGCCCTAAATAAAGGACTTGCGGCTTTTTTGGTTACACCCTTATTATCCAAACAGGGGTCTTTTAAGGCTACGAAACTCCCTTACTCCTCGAAGCCATCGGCTTCAGTCGCCTTGCTCGTCAAAAAACGAACCTACAGGCATGGCTGCATCCTCGGCCACACAGCAGTTGTAACGTTCGCGGCTACGGCGTTCACGGGCGAACATGGCACGGGTGCCCTCGATGTCCTGATGGAACTCCAGGTGCTCGTCGATGGCGAAGGAGTGGGCCATCGTCTCTACATCGAGGTTGTCGGTGCCGATAAGAGTAAAGGTCCAGCCCTGCTTCTTCAGTTTCTCAATCATCGTGCGAACCATCTTCAGCGTCCATTCCTCGCTGCTGTTCTCCTCGCCGTCTGTGATGATGGTCACGAGCACGTGGTCACCGTCCTGAATTTGGGCGTTGACCTTCGAGATACCCTTGCCGATGGCATCGTAGAGGGGTGTGCCGCCGCTGGGGTTGTAGGTCTTCCAGTTGAGGTCGCGGGTCTTCAGGGCAGCGGTGTCATCATAGTGCCAGGTAGTGTGGCCGCTGTCGAAGGTGAGCAGGGTGACGAACTGCACCTGGTCGGGGAATTTCTTCTGCATCTGGCGCACGGTCTGCAGGGTCTCGTTCATGCCTGTGAAGGCCTGCTTGCGGATGATGGACATCGAGCCGCTTTCGTCAACGATAATCAGATTGTGGACGCGCTTGGTGGGTAATGGGTCTTGCATAATCTTTGTCATAATCGTAAAAATTTTAAATGATGAATACTCAGTTTTGACATGTCTTTATCTCTTTGAAGAGGTTTTTTGAAAAAAATTAAGCGAGAATGAGATTTTTTTCGTATCTTCGCCGAAAATATCTACGGTATGTATCATCAGAGATTGTCAGACGAGGCTATTATCAACGGATTCCGAAGGGGCGATGCCGGCATCATCCGCGAGTATTTCTACGAATGGTGTCAGACGGGCTACCGTATCTACGACCAGCGGTATCAGTTGAGCGAGAAGGAGAACCTGGACTTCATGTCGCTGGCTCACCAGTATGCCATCTACCTGATGGAGCACGACTGGAAGCCGCTGGAGGACCACTCGCCCGAGGTGAGTCTGAAGACGTGGCTCATCAACGGGTTCCGATACGTGGTGCTCGATGCGCTGAAGTGGTATCGCCGCGAGTATGGCAGCATCACGTTCGAGGACTATCTGCGGTCGTTTGACGTGACCAGCGACCTGCGGCTACAGTTCAACCGGATGGTGGAGGACGTGTGCGACCATGCACCACTCAGCCGTCAGGAGCGGATGATTATCAATATGCTGCTTCTTCGCGGCTTCAAGGGAAAGGAGATTGCGGCAGAGTTGGGTATGACTCCCTCGGCTATCTCGCAGAAATACAAACGGCTGAAGGAGGACATCATCGTGCCGTATTTCAAGAAGAATTTTGACATGGACTTGGACATGCCGGAGGTGATGGACGAAATGGCCATCCTTCGAAGAGAAGCCCCGATGGGCGAGGCTTCGATGCCAGCACCGATGGCAGAAGTTATGCCCGACATGTACGAGCCGATGGCATACGAGGATATGGATTTTTCAGTATCAGATATTATGGAAGAGAAGCGAACTACACCAGAGTTCTTGCCGGGCAAGCGTACTACGTCCGAGCGTATCACATCGCTGGAGCCGAACGAGATTTTCGTGTTTGGCAGCAACTTGAAGGGAATGCACGGCGGCGGTGCGGCCTACATCGCCTACCGCAAGTTTGGAGCCATCATGGGTCAGGGCGTAGGTCTGCAAGGACAGAGTTATGCCATCCCCACGATGCAGGG
>DETM01000018.1:0-3374 GCA_002361655.1 Prevotella sp. UBA3288
CTTCATCTTCTGCAGCACCATGGCAGATATTTCCTGCGGGGTGTACTTACGGCCGTCGATGTCGACACGGGGATAGCCCCCCTCGTTGACGACAGAGAACGGCACGCGCGAGATTTCTTTCTCGGTCTGCTGCCACGTCTCTCCCATGAACCGCTTGATAGAGTAGACGGTGTTCTTCGGGTTGGTGATAGCCTGACGCTTGGCAGGGTCGCCAATCTTACGCTCGCCACCCTCTACGAAACCTACCACTGAAGGCGTGGTGCGCTTACCTTCACTGTTTGCAATCACAACGGGCTCGTTGCCTTCGAACACGGCAACACAACTGTTAGTTGTACCCAGGTCAATACCAATAATCTTTCCCATAATTGTATTATTTTTTATATGTTATTTACTGATGTTTATCATTGATTAAGTAGCAAAGCCTGTGCCAAAAGTATAAAATTTCACAAGAAATGACTATTTGTTGCGACATTTTGGCATAAGTATGAAAAGTTTTTCATACCTTTGCAGTCAGTTTAAATAAAATATGATGATGAAGAAAATCGTGTTTTTATTGATGGCGACGCTGATAGCAGTTGCCGCCCAAGGGCAAGAAAACGGGAGTAAGTACATAGTAAAGACGAAGAGTGCAGTGAAGACAGTCGCTGCTGCCGATCAGGCCGATGGTGCGTCAACGTCGGAGAAGGCTGATGAACCTAAGGACTTTCTGGGCCGCTATTTTCACCATGTCAGTCTGTGCGACTGGAAGGACGGTATGCGCTTTATGGTGATTCCCGACAAGAAGGACATGGTCATCAAGACCTTTACCGATGCTGCCACGGGTCAGATGGTGAGCAGTCGTTCGCTTCGCCACAAGATTATGGTTTACAAAGGCCATGAGAACACCGGCGGTCTTCATGATCATATCAACTTTGTCTGCGAGGACGACGGCAAGGCCTATTATTACGAGATTCCTACCGCGTCGTTCGATGACTACTGCTACGGTAAGTTGGGTGTTCCCACGCTGGCTTATCTGGGCGATGTGGACACGGCTATCGAGGTGTTCAAAGACAAGGTGCTGTTTACCGTGGCCGACGAATACTATCAGGACACGGAGTTGGATGGCGACGGCTATAGGACCATCACCGATGTGCCCTTAGGTACCGAGGTGAAAGTGGTGGCTGTGGGTGTCGGCACCCGCAGTTTCCCGGTGAAGATTATCGTGGCCGAAACTGGCGGCGATAAGCGTGAGTTTTATCAGAATGTGGCCATCAGCCGTACTAACAGTGGTATGCGCGACGATGAGTTTGATATCAGCAATATGAAGATACACACGTTCGATGGTGCCTTTGAACTGCCGGGTGACAGTTTGGCAGCCAGCGGCGGCTATCGCAACTATATTGGCAAGAAAGTGTTTACGCTCTACAATACCGAGATGTTTGCCAACGACGGCCAGCGCACCAGGGTGGCCCGTCTGTCCACCTTTACCATTCAGGACATCAAGGCCAAGCGTGGTTCGCACTATGTCAAGATGACACTCATCGGCGAGAGTACTGGCCGGAAATACAGCAAGGATGTCACTTTCATCAGTCAGAATGTGGCAGGCGACATCGACGGTCAGCACGAGGATCTGTTCACCAGTCTCTTTGCTTGGGGTAATCCGCTGGATATGCCTGGTGTGCGTCGTGCCAATTTCTCCGATGTGCAGAAGAGCATTGTCCGTAAGGGCTTCACCGAGAATGAGGTGAAACTGGCATTAGGCGAGCCTACCGGTCATGGTGAGGAAAAAGATACCTACACGTGGGTTTACAATGCGCCGGGCCGTCCTTATGCTTGCGTCTTCTTCGATAAGGCCACCAAGAAAGTGAGGAATATCAAACACCTGAAATAGCAGAAAGAGATTCCCGGTCGCTAGCGGCCGGGAATCTCTTTCTGCTATTAATTCGGGAATCTCTTTCCTAAATAATTAAGGTACGCGCGAGAGATTATTTTTGTTCCGCTATCTTCTCCATGATTTTTGCTTCCAGTTCATCGCACAGTTCGGGGTTGTCTTTCAGCAACTGCTTGGTGGCGTCGCGTCCCTGTGCCAGTTTCGCATCCTCGTAACTGAACCACGAACCGCTCTTCTTGATGATGTCGTACTCCACGCCCAGGTCGACAATCTCGCCGACCTTGGAGATGCCCTCGCCGAAGGTGATTTCAAACTCTGCCTTGCGGAAGGGAGGAGCCACCTTGTTTTTCACCACCTTTACACGCACTTGGTTGCCGATGACGCTGTCGCCGTCCTTGATGCTGGTCACCTTGCGGATGTCCAGACGGACAGATGCATAGAACTTCAGGGCGTTACCGCCGGTGGTCGTCTCGGGGTTGCCGAACATCACACCGATTTTCTCGCGCAACTGGTTGATGAAGATACACGTGGTGTTAGTCTTGGCGATGGTCGAGGTCACCTTGCGCAGAGCCTGGCTCATCAGACGGGCATGCAGACCGACAGCCGAGTCGCCCATGTCGCCCTCAATCTCCTTTTTCGGTGTCAGTGCGGCCACCGAGTCGATGACGATGATGTCGATGGCGGCCGAGCGGATCAGTTGGTCGGCAATCTCCAGTGCCTGTTCGCCGTTGTCGGGCTGCGAGATATACAGGTTGTCGATGTCGACACCCAGTTTCTGCGCATAGAAGCGGTCGAAGGCATGCTCAGCATCGATGAAGGCAGCGATGCCGCCGGCTTTCTGGGCCTCGGCAATGGCATGGATGGCCAGTGTCGTCTTACCGGACGACTCTGGGCCATAGATTTCGATGATGCGTCCCTTGGGGTAGCCACCCACGCCCAGGGCGGCGTTCAGTCCGATCGAACCGGTTGGGATGACATCTACGTTTTCGATTTTCTCTTCGCCCATTCGCATAATCGAGCCTTTGCCGAAGTCTTTTTCAATCTTCGACATGGCAGCCTGCAGGGCTTTCAGTTTCTCTTGCTGCGGGCTTAGTGCCTCGCCGGTTTCTTCTTTCTTTGCCATCTTTTTTATTTACGATTTGACGATTTACAATTTCGCTATTTATTTACGATTTACAATTTACAGTTCGAGGTCGCCGTCGTGAATCTCGTGCCAGGGCAGGCCCTGCTTGTTGAGTTGCTCCATGAAGGGATCGGGGTCGAACTCTTCGACGTTGTGTACTCCGGGTTTCTTCCACAGCCCCTTGCAGAACATCATGGCTCCAATCATGGCCGGTACACCGGTGGTGTACGAGACGCCCTGCATACCCGTCTCCTCGTAGGCAGCACGGTGCGAGCAGTTGTTATATACATAATAGGTGTGCTCGCGGCCATCGTTTCCGATGCCACGGATGCGACAGCCGATGGAGGTCTGTCCTTCGTAGTTCTCGCCCAGGTCCTGCGG
>DETM01000018.1:3441-28661 GCA_002361655.1 Prevotella sp. UBA3288
GGAACTGCAGCGGCACAATCTTCACTTTGACGGTCTTGCCGCTGCCGTCAGCCAGCGGGGCCTCGTATTCCACCTCGTCGATGCGGCTCATTCCGATGTTCTGAATCACCTCCAGGTGCTTCAGATACTGCTGTCCGAATGTCATCCAGAAGCGGGCCCGCTTAATCGTCGGATAGTTGATCACCAGACTCTCTATCTCCTCGTGGTGCAGCAGGTAACTGTCGCGCGGCCCGATTTCCGGATAGGTCAGGTCTTTGTGAATCTCCAGCGGCTCCGTCTCTATCCATTTCCCGTTCTCCCAGTAGAGGCCTTTCTGTGTGATCTCACGGATGTTGATTTCCGGGTTGAAATTGGTGGCGAATGCCTTGTGGTGGTCGCCGGCGTTGCAGTCGACGATATCCAGGTATTGTATCTCCTTGAAGTGGTGCTTGGCAGCGTAGGCCGTGAAGATGCTCGTCACGCCCGGGTCGAAGCCGCAACCGAGGATGGCTGTCAGTCCGGCTTTCTCGAAACGCTCGCGATAGGCCCACTGCCATGAGTATTCGAAGTGAGCCTCGTCCTTCGGTTCATAGTTGGCTGTGTCCAGATAGTTGCAGCCACAGGCCAGACAGGCCTCCATGATGGTGAGGTCCTGATATGGCAGGGCGAGGTTGATGACCAGTTCTGGCTTATAGTCAGCGAAGAGGGTCTTCAGTTGCTCCACCTCGTCGGCATCCACCTGAGCCGTCCGGATGTCCATCGTGTAGCCGGCCTTGTGGATGGCCTCCACCAGCGCGTCACATTTCTCCTTGCGACGGCTGGCAATCATGAACTCAGTAAACACGTCGGCATTCTGCGCAATCTTGAACGCAGCCACCGTAGCGACGCCACCGGCGCCAATCATTAGTACTCTTGCCATTTCGTTCTTTTTTTTATATTAATGGCACAAAGTAACTACTTTTTCCTGAGATATGCAAATTTTTACCCTCTTTTCTTTCTCCAGGAATGTGATGCACGTGTTTCATACAGTCCTCAGAAGGCGATGTTGACACCGCCCATGAAGGTGGCACGCGGCATGGGATAACCGTTATAGAGTTCGTAGCGCTGCGCCAGCAGGTTTTCGCCACGGGCCCAGAGCGCCAGGTTTGGACAGAGGTTGTAGCGGACGCTGGCGTTTACGAGGCAGATGTCCTTCTGTGCCTCGTCGGCAAAGCCGTCGCCATTGCTGTCGAGCCCCAGTCCGCTGAGATACTGCAGGCCCAGTGTGGCGTGCCATTTGCCGTCATGATATGTGCCGCTCAGGAAGGCTTTGTACTTAGGGGCAGCGGTCACGTCGCGGTTTTTCATTTTCAGGATGCTGTGGTTGGTGGTCAGTGTCCATCGGCGGCACAGGTCATAGCCGGCCTGCAGTTCCATGCCGTAGTGCTCCAGTTCGCCGGTGTTCATGTTCTTGTTGCCCTGTGCGGTGGCCGTGCTCATAATCATGTTGTCAGCCTTGATATAGTAGATGTTGGCTCCGTAGTTCAGCCGTCCCAGGTGGTGACTCCACGCCAGTTCGTAGTTCCACAGTCGTTCGGCGCGCAGCGAGTCGTGGTTGGCCATGCCGTAGAGATACATCTCCTTGGTCGTGGGGTTGCGGAAGCCCTTGCCCACGGTGGCCTTCAGCGAGGCCGTTGTCATGGGGCGGACGGCGAGTCCGAACTGCGGCACCCATTCGTCTCCGGCCTTCGAGTGGTGGTCGTAGCGCAGGCCGGCATCGGCCGTGAGCCACGGGGTGAGGTCCTGACGGAAGTCCACATAGCCGGCCACCTCGTTCTCATGAGCATGGGCACTCTGCATGAGGCGCCGCTGTGTGGTGACGGTCTCGCCGGTCTGGCGGTTGGTGTAGTAGGCCCGGCCATAGATGTGCTGATAGTCGACACCTACGGTCACGCGGTTGCCGCTGAACAGACGGGCTGTCTGGTACCACGTCACGCCGGCCACGGCATCCTTCGAACGGAACAGGTCGGTCTGTGGCGTGCCGCCCTGGGCATTGTAGCCGTCGTTGATTTTATGCCATCCGAAGTTGTCGTAGACGCTCAGCGCACCGCTGGTCGATCCGTAGTTGTTGGCCAGGGTCAGCGAGGCCGCGCCGCGTGTTATCCACTGGTCGTTCTCCAGTTTCGGCTGCGTCGTGGTGCCGGGGTTGCTGGCGTTGAAGCGTGTCAGGTCGAGGTCGGCCGACAGTGTCCAGTGGGCGTCGAGGTCATAGCCCAGTTTGATGTAGCCGCCATACTGCTCGAAACCCATGTTGGGACGGTGGTTGTCTGAGCGGGCATACTGCAGTGCCACGGTGCTGCTGAAGCGGCCGTGGCGCAACTGGTTGGTGGCCTCAGCCTGTAGTGTGCCGTAACTGCCGGCCCCAATGTTGATAATGGTACTGACGGTGTCGGTCTTTACCTGGCGGGTGACGATGTTCATCACGCCCCCCATGGCATTCGAGCCGTAGAGCACCGATGCCGGACCGCGTAGCACTTCCACCCGTTCGGCCATCAGCGTCTGGTAACTGTCGCTGATGGGATGGCCGAACACGCCCTGATACTGTGGATGACCGTCGATGAGTACCAGCATCTGTCCGCTGCCACCGGCCAGTCCGCGCAGGTTGATGCCGCCAGCGGCACCGGTCGACACACCGTAGCCCATCACCGAACGGCCGGTCACGAAGAAGCCTGGCACCTGCTGCATCACGGTGGGCAGCAGCGAGGTATGGTTCTGCTCCGTCAGTTTGTCACGATTGATGACCGTCACCGTCATCGGCAGATGGCGCACGTCGACGGCCTGACGGCTACCGGTCACTACCACTTCGCCCAATCGTACAGAGTCGCTCACCCCTTCAGCCACCTCGGCAGCGTGAACTTGGGGCATCCACGAAACGATGCCCGCAACGGTTGTTGCGAGCATCATAAAGGTTGTTTTCTTCATTCTTGATTATTTGTCTAGATTAATTAATGTGTAGGTCTTCGAACCCAGTCCGATCTGCTCGGCATAGTCGGTGATATAGGTGCCGTGCTGGCGATTGATGCGCTTGATGAGCGGCTGGTTGTCGTCGCCGGGCTTACCCTTGTAGTTGAATACCTTGTCCAGGCAGGCCTGGTCTACGGCCACGGGGTCGAGGCTTGCCATGATGCCCATGTCCTGCAGTTCAGGCTTGGCGGGGTGGCCGTCGCAGTCGCAGTCCACCGACATGTTGTTCATCACGTTGATGTAGACCACCTTGCCGTTGAAATAGTTGTGAACGGCCTGAGCGGCAGCCGCCATTGACTCCAGGAAGAGGTCCTGTGTCTTGCCGGCGGCAATGTAGTCGGGTGTCCATACCAACTTCGCGTCGGTGGTTTTGCCGGCGGAGTGGATATAGGCTTTTCCCGCTGTCGATGCCACGCCGATGGAGGCGTTCTTCAGCACACCGCCGAAGCCGCCCATGGCATGGCCCTTGAAGTGGGCCAGGTTGATCATGAAGTCGTAGTTGGCCACATGTTCGCCCACGATGTCGTACTTCAGGTGCTTGCGGTCCTTGACGGGGATGCGTATCTCGCCGAACTCGTCCATCAGGTCGACGGCGAAGATGGAGTCGAAGCCGTGCTCATGGATGGTCTCCCAGTGCTTCTTCGGGTCCTGTCGCGAGCCGCCGTAGGCCGTGCAGCACTCCACGATGGTGCCGTTCACCTTGTCCACCAGATTGCGGATGAGTGTCGGTTTCAGATAGTGCTGGTTGCCGCCTTCGCCGGTACTGATTTTCACGGCTACGCGGCCTTGGGGCTCCACGCCCAGCGCCTCGTAGATCTTGACCAGCGCCTCGGGCGTAATCTCCTTTGTGAAGTAAACCTTCGACTGTGCGAAGAGGGTGGTGGCTGTCATTATCAGCGCAGCCAGCATGAAGGTCGTTCTTTTCATGTCTTGTCCGATTGTTATATATGCTATTTATTATTTACGATGTTCACATCCATGCGGTTGAAGGGGAACATGAAGCCGCGGGCCTTCAGTTCCTGATAGACGGTCTCGTTCATGTAGAAGAATACGGTCCAGTAGTCGCTGCTCTTACACCAGGTGCGGGTGTTGATGACCACGCCGCTGTCGGCCAACTTCGTCACGCCGCTCCAGGGGGCAGCCACCACGGCCGAGTCGGCCACGGGCCCTTGCAGGATGAGCGGGTTGCGCTGCTGTATGTCGCGGATGGCCTCTTTCACTTGGTCGAGGTCGGCACCGTAGGCAAACTGGAAGTCGAGGTCTACGCGGCGGTAGGTCTCAGTGGAGTAGTTTTTCATCGAGCCCGTCGACAGTCCGCCGTTGGGGATGATGATGGTCTGGTTGTCCACGGTGGTGATGATGGTGTTGAAGATCTGTATCTCCTTCACCGTGCCGGCATAGCCCTGTGCCTCGATATAGTCGCCCACCTTGAAGGGACGGAACAGCAGTATCATCACGCCGCCGGCGAAGTTCTGCAGTGTGCCGCTCAGGGCCATGCCGATGGCCACGCCTGCCGATGCGAAGAGTGCGATGAACGACGATGTCTCGATGCCCAGTATGGAGATGACGATGATGATGAGCACGAACCACAGCACCACGTTGATGATGCTGTTCAGAAACGAGTAGAGTGTGGGGTCCACCTTGCTGCGCTGCAGCATCTTGGTGAACAGTGTGATGAGCCACTTGATGAGGTAGCGGCCGATGAAGAAGACGATGGCTGCCACAACGATGTTCTTAACCAGTGTCACCCCGTAGGTGATCATCAATCCCCAGATCTGGCTGAAGGGGATGTTCCAGAAAAACTGTTGAATCATATTCATTTCTTATTTTTACCTTAAAATCGTTATCATCATTCTCAATTCTCAACTCTCAACTCCTCACCCCTGATGCCGAGGGCAGCCATGAGCGAGTAGCCCAGAATCTCCTGACGGAACGGACCGCCGTGCATGGGCTGCATGGCAAACACCGTGATACGCTTCTCGTCGGCAGCATCGCCAGCCTGATGGATAGCCTCGCGAACATTATTATATAAAGCATCGTCGGGCACAATCATCATCCGCTTCACGTCGGTCTGCTGCAGAACGGTCTGCACCGTGTCAACGAACAGGTCGGCCTTGGCGGTGAGGCCTTCGCCGGTGGTAGCACTCAGCACAAACTCACCCAGCGGCCCTTTGAACGCCTGGCCGTCCAGTTCGTCGGCATAGCGGCCGGGCTTGAAGTTCTTCATCTCGGCAGATGTCTGTTCATGAACGAGCACCACCATTGTCTGGTGGTCGCCCTGGCGCAGTCCACCGTCCATAGACAGACACTCCACCCACCGTGCCAGGTCGGCCTGTGGTATCTGGCGTTCCAACATGCGCTCAAAGTTGACAGTCAGGTCGAATGCCACCTTGTCGACGAAGTCGGCATCGACGATTATTATGTTTTCGCTCATCGGCTTCTGTATTGTTGTGGTACGTATCTGCTTTCGAATGATTCGGAAAGTCGGCTGCAAAGTTACAAATAAGCGGGGAAAATACCAAAGGGATTGATATAAATCAAGAATTGAATCATTTTTTAGGGGTGGAAATGTCAAATTGTAGTGTCTGTTCCCGCAAAATAGGTATACCTTTGCAACCGAAAACAATCTATAATACTAAGTAAAGATGAAGAGTATTCTGGAAGGACGCCCCGCGCTGAAAGCCGAGGTGGAGAAAATTGCAGAGGTAGCCGGCTATCTGTGGCAGAACGGCTGGGCCGAGCGCAATGGTGGCAACATCACCGTGAACATCACGGAATATGTTGACGACGAGATACGCACCCTGCCCGCTATCAGCGACGTGAAGCAGATTGGCGTCACCCTGCCTGCCCTGAAGGGCTGCTATTTCTATTGTAAAGGTACCGGCAAGCGGATGCGCGACCTGGCTCGCTGGCCGATGGACAATGGCAGCGTGATCCGCATTCTGGACGACTGCGCCTCGTATGTCATCATCGCCGACAACCCCGTGATGCCTACCAGCGAACTGCCCAGTCATCTGACGGTGCACGCTCACCAGATAGCGACCAACTCTGGCTACAAGGCCACCGTCCACACCCATCCCATCGAACTGGTGGCCATGAGCCACAAGCGCGAGTTCCTGGGCAAGGACGTGCTGACCAAGATTCTGTGGTCGATGATTCCCGAGACGAAGGCGTTCTGTCCGCTGGGTCTGGGCATAGTGCCCTACACCCTGCCCGGCTCTAACGAACTGGCCGACGCCACGCTGAAGGAACTGGAAGACTACGACGTGGTGATGTGGGAGAAGCACGGCGTCTTCGCCAAGGGCAAGGATGTGATGGATGCTTTCGACCAGATCGACGTGCTCTCGAAGAGCGCCAAGATATATATTAATGCCAAGTGCATGGGCTTTGAGCCGGAAGGCATGAGCGATGCACAGATGAAGGAGATGACCAAAGCCTTCAACCTGCCAAGATAACAACCGGCTCCAAGAAGAAAAACAACTACTGACTATTTATAATATAATGTGAAGGCCCCGCCGCTGTGAAGCGTCGGGGCCTTAAATGCGATTGCGCCTGCCGTTTACTCGATCATCTTGGGCAGGAAGGTAGAGATGATGAGCACCACGATGCCCACCACGAGCACGCCGATGGTCTTGGGCGAGCAGCCTTTCCACTCTTTGAGTATGATGCCCCAGACATTGGAGAACACCACGTTGAGAGCCATCAGTATGCAGAACGACAGCGTGTCCATCGTGCTGCCGGGCTCGAAGAACGAGCGGCCCAGCGACAGTCCGAAGAACTGCGAGTACCACAGTGCACCGGCCAGTGCGCAGAACAGCAGGTTGTTGCCCCACACCTCTTTCTTAGCGTAGTCGCCCCAGGTCTTGTTCTTCTGGTTCTGGAAGAAGCAGTAAATCATGTTGGTGACGAAACCGCCAAGGGTGACGAGGAAGGTGGCGGGCAGGGTGCGGAACATAGGGTCGGTGGCAGCACCGAAGTTGATGTCCTTGCCAAACTCCAGGCCCACGTTGAAGCAGCCGCTCATGAAGCCGGCCAGCAGGGCGATGGCCAGACCCTTGGGGAAGTTGAAGTCCTTCACGGCAGCCTTCTTCTCTTCTTCAGACAGTCCGGCCGACTTCATCGAGCCGGCTACGCCGATGATGGCAATGCCCAGCAGACAGACCACCACGCCGAGGATGACTGCGAAGGTCAGCGACTCAAGGGCGTTGAGTTCGGGGAAGAAGATGTTCAGCAGCACAGGCCCCATGATGGTGCCCAGTCCGGCACAGGTGCCCAGGGCTATCGACTGTCCGAGGGCTACGCCGAGATAGCGCATCGACAGGCCGAAGGTCAGGCCGCCGACACCCCACAGCACACCGAAGAAGATGGTCATCCACAGGTTGAACGCCGGCGTCTGCCCGAACAGTCCGAACAGCGACTGTCCATCCGGTACGGCCAGCAGTGCTCCGAGGAAGGGCAGTATGAGCCATGCGAAGAGTCCCTGCACAATCCAGTACGACTCCCACGACCAGTCTTTGATCTTGTTGATAGGCACATAGCACGATGACTGGCAGAACGCGCCGATGGCAATGATGAGAAGTCCGATGATAATCTCCATTTTGTTTTAGTTTTTATAGATTTGTAAGTGATGTTCTATTTTGCGGACAAAGTTAAGAAATATTTTCGAAAATCAAAACCCATATATATAAAAATATGTACGGGGTTAATACTTTTTCAAAAATGAAGGCATTTACGGCGTCTACTATCTGTTTTTTCTCACAGATAGTAGACGCTCTCCGGTCCCATGTTGCAGAGCAGGTCGAGGATGCTCAGGTTGGGCAGGAAACCGTGTTTCTGCCGGTAGACCTGATAGTAGGGGCGCGGCTGGAAATCGGGGTCGGGCTGTGGATGCTTGGGGGTGATGACATTGCGCAAGTCGTCAATGCCCACGGGTGTTTTGACATATTCATCGGTATAAGCGATGTCGGGATGTATGTCGAGCAGTTCGCACATCTTCCGGCAGATGGCGTCGTTGTAGTCGATGAGGCGCTCCCAGCGGTGGTCGGTGAAAAAGGGCCGCAGGTCGTCCTCGTAGTATTCGAAGAAGGGCGACTCGCCATAGGCCGACTGTATGGCTTGCCAATGCAGATGGCGCCAGTTGCCGTGGTCGGAGATGAGGGGGGTAGGGGGGAGGAGGGTTGAAGGTTCTCGCTTGGGCGAGCGTCCCGTTGGGCCGAGCAGAGGGGTGAGGGTTGAAGGCAGAGGTGTGTGGTTGACGGGCACGGTGAGAGACTGCACCCCCTGTGTGGTGGCAATAAGACAGCGGTTGCGGTAGGTCTGTTTGGGGAAGGTCTCGTGTTGCTCTATCAGGATGTGGTTGTAGCGATAGAGTTTCTGGTACCACTGTATGGGACCGAAGTAGGTGGTGGAGAGCAGACACGAGGGCATGGGAATTGGGAATTGGGAATTGGGAATTCCCGTCAGATGGGAAGGAGGAAGCGGTCGGAGCGCCAGCCGTTCCAGAGGGGAGACGACGGGGTGTGGTTGTAAACAACCATTACGACGCGTCCGATGATGTGCTCTTCGGCAATGAAGCCAAGGGTGCGCGAGTCGATGGGGTTGTCGGGATTGACGGTTTCCAGCCAGTAGTAGTCAGCCTCGGCACAGTTGTCCAGACAGGGCACTACGGTGGCCTGTCCGTCGATGGTCAGAGTGTCGCCGGGCAATGCCCGGCAGCGGCAGATGAAGATCTGGCGGTTGGTGGAGTCGATGGGATTTTCGAAAGCCACGAGGTCGCCTTTCTTTACGGGCTGCTTGCCGATGCGCCCATAGTTGAAGATGTTCTGCGCCCCGCCGACCCGCAGGCCGTAACTCCAGCGGTTGACCAGCACGCGGTCGCCGGCCGACAGTGCCGGCGACAGTCCGTCGCCCTCGATGGTGAACAGGGTGACGCCCACGGCTCTGACAACCATCATGATGATGATGGTTGTCAGTAGTGCAAGTAGGAAATGGGCGGTCTTCTTCATTGGCGGTTATGCTTGATGCGATGGTATCGCAACAGACGTAACTAATGTTACAGGCGTTACTGTGGTGCAACAGACGTTACTGTGATGCAACAGACGGAACGCTATTTGATGTTGTCTACGAGGTTGAACAGGCGTCCCCAGCGGATGCCTCCACCGAAGAGACTGCGGTCGGGGTCGCTGGACCACCAGATGAAGATGGGCTTGCCCACGATGTGGTCTTCGGGCACGAAGCCCCAGTAGCGCGAGTCGGCAGAGTTATGACGGTTGTCGCCCATCATCCAGTAGTAGTCTAACTTGAAGGTATAGGTGTCGGTCTGTTTTCCATTGATGAAGAAACGGCCGTCGTGCACCTCCAGTTGGTTTTTCTCGTAGGCCCTGATGCAGCGTTCGTAGATGGCGATGTTGTCCATGGTCAGATGGATGCTCTCGCCCTTCTTGGGAATCCAGACGGGACCGTAGTTGTCGCGTGTCCAGTGGCTGTTCATGTTGAGCGGGTAGACGGTGCCCGACTCGATGTCGCGGTCGGTGACGACGCGGTAGTCGCTGATATAGCCGCGGCTCTTCAGTTCCCGGGCGGCATGGGCTGTGAGCGGCATATAGCCGTCGTAGTCGCTGAGCACGGCGGGATTGAGCACACTGCCCACGGCGGTGTCGTAGTTTTTCAGGCGCTTCAGACTCTCCACATCCTCGATGGAGATACCCAGTTCCTTTCGCAGGTCGTCCATATCCTCAGCGAGCAGCCCCAGCGCCGACATGTTGTTGAACTTCACGAAGTAGGTGTACTGCACCTGCTCCGGTTCTTTGTTGGCTACACCATTTATATATATAATATGGTCTTTGATCTGCAGCGTGTCGCCTGGCAGACCGACACAGCGCTTCACGTAGTTCTCGCGACGGTCGGTAGGACGTGTGCCCACCTCGCCGATGGGGTTGTAGCCGTTGAAGGAGAAGTTGGGGTTCTGCTTCAGATAGTCGGCTCCCATCCGCTGGATGGTGGTCAGCCGCTCGTACTGCTGTTGCAGCGGCAGTGAGTCGATGGGCTGTGCGTTGGGTACCATCTGCTGATAGATGCTCTTGCCCACCTCTTGGCAGATGTTGTAGTATTCGGTCTGATAGGGCTGGTTGACGAAGATGGTGTCGCCGGCAGGATAGTTGAATACAACGATATCGTTGCGCTCCACCTTGCCGAAGCCTTTCACCCGACGGTATTCCCAGTGCGGCCACTCGATGTATGACTTTATCTCGCCGAAGGGCAGCGTGTGTTGGGTCAGGGGCACGGTGAGCGGTGTCTCGGGGATGCGGGGACCGTAACTGACCTTGCTCACGAAGAGATAGTCGCCGGTGAGCAGGCTCTTCTCGAGCGACGACGAGGGTATGACGTAGTTCTGGAAGAAGAACTGGTTGATGAAGTAGACGGCCACCAGTGCGAAGACGATGGCGTCGACCCACGACATCACCATGCGGGTGGGGCCTTCGGCGTCCTGCCACCACTTCCAGTTGATCTTTTTCGAGATATAGGCGTCGTAGATGAAAGGCACCACGATGAGGCCCAGCCACGACTTGACCCAGATAAGGAAGAGCAGATAGAGCACGAGTACGATGATGAACTTGGCCCACTGCAACTTCTTGTTTGGCTGTTTCTTTTCTTTTCTTTTCATGATGGGATTTGGTTTTTCCGGGGGGCCGGATATTCCGGATATTCCGGATATTCCGGATATTCCGGTCTTTCCGGATATTCCGGATATTCCGGTCTTTCCGGATTTTCTAGAACTTAAACATATCGCTGATGGTCAGCAGGCCGTGGTGCTCCTTGGTGTATTCGGCAGCCAGCACGGCACCGAGGGCAAAGCCTCGACGCGAATGGGCATCGTGGGTGATGGTGATGATGTCGGCATCGCTGTCGTAGCGGATGGTGTGGATGCCGGGCACCTCGCCGCGACGGATATGGTCCACACGCAGCAGTTTGGCATCGGTGGTGTCCTCGGCCCAAGCCTGCTTGCGGTCCAGACGCTCGACAATCTCCTCGGCCAGCGTGATGGCGGTGCCGCTGGGGTGGTCGAGTTTATGCACATGGTGCGTCTCTTCCATCTCTACATCGTACTGCGGGAATTGGTTCATGATGTTGGCCAGGTAGCGGTTGACGGCCGAGAAGATGGCCACGCCGATAGAGAAGTTGGAAGCCCAGAAGAGCGTCTGCCCGTTCTGGCAAGCCTGCCTCACGTCGTCGCCGTGCTCCTTCATCCAGCCCGTTGATCCGCTGACCACCTTGACGCCCTTGGCCCACGCTTTCAGGTAGTTGCCATAGGCAGCCGTGGGACTGGTGAACTCGATGGCGACGTCGGCTGATGCAAAAGCCTCGCTGTCGAAGTCCTGCTGGTTGTCAATGTCGATAATACTCACAATCTCATGGCCACGGCTCAAGGCTATCTCTTCTATCATCTTGCCCATCTTGCCATAGCCGATTAATGCTATTTTCATGTTTAATTCGAATTAAATTGCGGGTGCAAAGGTAATAAGAATTATTGAGAATTGAGAATCGAGAATTGAGAATTATGATGAGGCAAGGCGTTAAAGGGAGTTAAAGGGGAATAATTATGAAAAAAAAAGTGTATCTTTGTAGCATATTAATGATTAATAACCGAATGATTATGGGAAATAGTAAAGGAGGCAAACGCATGTCGAAGCGTGATGTGGCCAACAGCGTGCAAGCCCTGTTTCAGGCTCATCCCGGTGAGACACTCAGTTTCAAACAGATATTCAAAGCCCTGAAGTTGAACACCCATCCCGCCAAGATGCTGGCCATCGACGTGATGGAGGAGATGGCTTGGGACGACTATCTGAGCAAGGTGTCGGACAACAGTTACAAACTGAACCTGAAGACCCAGGTGCAGGAGGGCACCTTCATCCGCAAGGCCAACGGCAAGAACTCGTTTCTGCCCGACGACGGCGGCAAGCCGGTGTTCGTGGCCGAGCGCAACTCGATGTTCGCCCTCAACGGCGACCGTGTTAGGGTGGCCTTCATGGCCCGTCGGCAGAACCATATCAAGGAGGCTCTGGTGACGGAGATTCTGGAGCGTAAGCACGACCAGGCCGTGGGCATTCTGCAGGTGGAGAAGGACTATGCCTTTCTGAATACCGAGGGTAACATCTTCGTGCACGACATCCTGATACCGAAGAAGAAACTGAAGGGCGGCAAGACGGGCGAAAAGGCCGTGGTGAAGATCACGCAGTGGCCGTCGGCCGAATCGAAGAATATCGTCGGCGAGGTGGTCGACGTGCTGGGCAAGCAGGGCGACAATACCGTGGAGATGCATGCCATCCTGGCGCAGTACGGGCTGCCTTACAAGTATCCGCAGCGTGTGGAGGAGGCCGCCAATAAGATTTCGGGGGAGATCTCTCAGGAGGAGATTGCCCGCCGCGAGGATTTCCGCGAAGTGCTCACCTTCACCATCGACCCCAAGGATGCCAAGGACTTCGACGATGCACTGAGCATCCGCGAAATAGTGAACGGTAAATCGGCAAAGAGTAAATTATATGAGGTAGGTGTACATATTGCCGATGTGAGCCACTACGTCACTGAGGGTTCGGTCATCGACCGTGAGGCCGAGCAGCGTGCCACGAGTGTCTATCTGGTCGACCGCACTATCCCCATGTTGCCGGAACGGCTGTGCAACTACATCTGTTCGCTCCGGCCTGATGAGGAGAAACTGTGCTACAGCGTCATCTTCATACTCGACGACGAGGCTAATATCAAAGACTGGCATCTGGCTCATACCGTCATTCGCAGCAACCGCCGCTATGCCTACGAGGAGGTGCAGGAGATACTTGAGGCAGGGAAGTCTGGAAAGTCTGCCCCCTATGCTGATGAACTGCTAATGCTCGACAAGATGGCCAAGGCGTTGCGTGAACGCCGCTTTAAGAACGGTGCCGTACGCTTCGACCGCGAGGAACTGCACTTCGACATCGACGCCGATGGCAAGCCGACACGTTGCTACTTCAAGAAGTCGACCGATGCCACCCGACTCATCGAGGAGTTCATGCTGCTAGCCAACCGCACCGTGGCTGAGTTTATAGGAAAAGCCGGACATTCCGGAAATGCCACCAAGGGTAAGACTTTCGTCTACCGCATCCACGACCAGCCGGACCCGCAGAAACTGGAGAACCTGCGCACCGCCCTCGCACCCTTCGGTTATAAGGTGAAGACCAGCGGCACCCGCGGGGCCATCTCGAAAAGCCTCAACGGACTGATGGAGTCGGCACAGGGACAGCGGGAACAGAAACTGGTGGAGACGCTGGCCCTGCGCTCGATGATGAAAGCGAAATATTCGACCCACAACATCGGACACTACGGACTGGCCTTCGACTACTACACCCACTTCACCTCGCCCATCCGCCGCTATCCCGACACGATGGTGCACCGTCTGCTGACGCGTTATCAGCAAGGCGGACGCTCCGTCAATCAGGAGCACTACGAGGAACTCTGCGAACACTGCAGCGAGATGGAGCAGACGGCCCAGAACGCCGAGCGCGACTCGATCAAGTATAAGATGGTGGAGTTCATGGCCGACAAGGTGGGCCAGGAGTTCGATGCCCATATCAGTGGCGTGCAGAGTTACGGCATCTACTGTGAGATTGACGAGAACCACTGTGAGGGTCTGGTGGGTATGCACGACCTCGACGGCGACTACTATGAGTTCGACGAGCGTAACTACTGTCTCGTGGGCCGTCGTCATCACCGGAAATACCAACTTGGCGACGCTGTGCGTATCAAGGTGGCCCGTGCCAATATAGAAAAGCGCCAACTGGACTTCGTCCTGGCCGACTGACCACATCCATGGTGATGGCATCCTTGGCGAGCATATCCTTGGCGATGGCATCCTTACAGACTGATTATACACGACCATGGCAATCAACTATACGAGGAAAGAGGAACTCTGGAACACCTGGACCCATGCCGGCGGGGCGATGATGGCCGCTGCCGTCGGCATCGCCTTCTTCATCGTGGTGCTGCTGGGCAACTATGACCGCAAGTGGGCAGCCATCGGCGTGGGGCTCTATCTGTTCGGTATGCTTGGCAGTTACCTGGCATCGACCGTCTATCATGCCCTGCGTGAGGACAACAAGTGGAAAGAGCCGATGCGCAAATGGGACCATGCCGCCATCTACTGGCATATCGCCGGTTCCTACTCGCCCATCACGCTGCTGGCCCTGCGCAACGACGGATGGTGGGGCTGGTTGCTCTTCACCTTTGTCTGGACCTGTGCCGTCGTCGGGACGGTAATTAGTTTCATCAAACTGAAAGACCACTCCAATGTGGAGACGGCCTGTTTTGTCATTATGGGCATGAGTGTGCTGGTGGCCTTCAAGCCGCTGATGGAGACGGTAGAGACCTGGGCCGTCATCATGATTATCCTTGAGGGGGTCTTTTATATTACGGGTGCCGTCTTTTATTCGTTCAACAAGAAGAAATATATGCACACGGTGTTTCACTTCTGTGTCCTGGCGGGCAGCATCTTCCACATCATCGCCGTGTGGGACATCTTGGTAAGGGATATCTTCTAACCCCAAAGGCCCACCCCAACCCCTCCCTAGGGGAGGGAGTTTAGAGTTTAAAGTTTAGAGTTTAGAGGTTAGGGATGAGAGGCGGTTTTCACACGGATGGTGAGCGTCGTGGCATCGAACGTGATGTCCTGGCTGCGCTCTATGAAACGCCGTAGTGCACCATTGGCCGCCAATTCGTGGGGTGTTCCTATCTCCAGTGGTTTACGGGGAGTGCCTGCCTCCTGTCCGTTGTCACGGCTCATCAGCCAGATGGTGTCAGCCACCTGCAGGGCTAGTTCGAGGTCGTGGGTAGAGAGGAACACCGTCTTCTGTGCCTGCCGGCTGATGCGTCTGAGCAGGAGCAGCATCTCCACCTTGCTGGGATAGTCGAGGAAAGCCGTCGGCTCGTCTAAATATATAATAGGTGTCTGTTGTGCCAGTGCCTTGGCTATCATCACCTTCTGCCGCTCACCGTCGCTGAGGGTGTTGACATGGCGGTCGGCCAGATGGCTGATGCCTGTCATCAAGATGGCCTCATTGCAGGCGGCACGGTCAGCCTCGTCGAGTCCGCCCCAGAAACCGGTATATGGAGCGCGCCCCATCTCCACCAGTTCGCGGGTCGTCATCTGCTGTACGTCGGGTTTCTCTGTCAGCACGATACCAATGGTGCGGGCCAACTCGTGGTCGGTATAGTCTGTCAGCGGACGGCCCTCCAGCAAGACCGTTCCGCTGAGTGATGGCTGAAAGGCTGCCAATGTGCGCAACAATGTAGACTTGCCCACGCCGTTCTCGCCCAGCAGACATGTGAGGCACCCTTTCTGAAGCGTGGCTGTCAGTCCCTCGGCAATGGGCTTCAAGCCATGTTTCGTCTTATAGCCGATGCTGAGGTTGGAGAGTTCTACCGAAGGCGTTGCCATATTATTTCCTGACGATTTTCTTTCCATCACGGATGATGACTGAAGAGGGATGTGTGCCCACTGTGGCAGGATGGACAGGACGGCCCAGTATGTCGAAAGTTGCCGATGACTGACCATTGGCGTGTATCGGCGTGATGCCCACAGTGCTGTCGGTGTCGGCAGGACGGCCCAACACGCCGTTGGCAGAAATGCTGCGCACGACGACCTGGCTGCCTGCTGCATAAGGTGCCGTCTGCTCTGTGGTCAGTGTGGCCTTGCCGCTGACGACCAGTAGGAAACAGACAGCCTGACCGGTCTGGTCTTCCCACGACATACGGTCGCCACTGATGGTCACCAAGGGTGCGGGCAAGATGGTACCCACGCCGTCGGCATCCCACTGGTCGTTGCCGCTGAGCACATTGCGGATGGTATAGGCGTCAGCCTCGGGTGCTGTGAGCACAGCCTTGCTGGTGCCGGTTTTGCCGTCGGCAGTGAATGTGGTCTTGCGCTGCGAGAGGTCAACGGCATTGCCATTGGCATCCAGCGTTCCATATTCTGCCATTTGCCTGGGCAGACCGTTCATGTCGCGCCAGCCGGGAGCGGTGATGGTAACGTCTTCTGCCAGGCGGGTGTCGATAAACGACACCATCGGCGTGTCGCCCCAGGGACGGCCCAGGTCGGTGGTGGCCGGCGCGTCGACAGACTTCGTGATGTAGGCATCGCGGAAGACATAGCCCCACGTAGGATTGATGTGGCTGGGGGCGACAATGACGTTGGTGGTATTGGTGAGCACCAGTGTGTCGCGGTCGAAGAATACGTCGCCGGCATTATAGATGAAGTCGGTGGTGCCGCTGATGCGGCATTCGCGCACCAGGTGGCGCTGACCGCTCTTGCCGGTGCGGTAGGTGTCCTGCCAGCCCTCGATGCTACATTGAGTCACGCTGATGCGGTCGCCCAGGGTGTAGAGGGCCAGGGCCTGCTTGCCTGCCCCGTAGGTGTTGCGGATGGTGAGGTTGTCCAGCGTTACGTCGCTGGCATTGACATAGACGGTGGCCGTCTTGCCCAGATTGCCGTTGTCGTCTTTGCTTTTATTGTCGGTGATGACGACGGCATGGCGGTTCTCGCCGGTCAGATGGATATAGGGTTTGCTGATCTCTACATGCTCCTGATAGGTGCCGGCCTTTACTAATATATAATAAGGTGTATCCTGCGTAGCCGTCTGTTCGGCAGCAGCCACTGCCTCGCCGATGGTCTTGTAGGCAGAGACGTCTGTCGGGTCGACGATGGCGTTGAAGAGAAGGCGCTTCTCCACGTTTTTTTTCTGCTTGTAGGGCGTGAGGTCGATAGTACCGTCGGCCACACCGTTGAGGAACACCTCGAGGTTGGAGTAGCCGCTGGCCGTCAGCCGGTAGCCGTCGGCAGCATCGTTGGGGTTCAGGCCGTTGGCCGTCTCGTAGGCATCGGGCAGTCCGTCCAGGTCGGTGTCCTGCATCAGTTGTTCATCGTCATCCATTCCCAGCCAGGGCCACATGGTGGTCTTCACAGTCTGGCCGGTAGCCTCGTCGAGGGCATAGAACTCGTCGCTGCGCTCCAGGGTGATGTCGGCAGGCGAGTTGATGATGCCCAGCCCGCGCTCCAGCACTCCGGCGGCAGAGCGTCCGCCATACTGCGGGTCGACCACGCCGGCCGCCTCGTCCAGCAACCTCCGGTCCACCTCGTCGTAGCGGGGCAGTGAGGCACCTGCTCTCTTGGTGACAAGGGCAAAGGCGTCATCGGCGGTCTCTGTGGTGGAGAGTCCGCTGCTGACGGACTGCTCCTGCAGCACATACTGGTTGTAGATGGTCTGCGAGCAACCGTCCTCGGTGTCGAAGGCGCGGTCGGCACTCGCGGTGGTGAATCCGTAGAGGTTGTCGGCATTGACCTTCTGCAGCACGGCATCGCTCCACACGGCGGTGGCGGGGGCGAACTTGCTGCCCGTCTCAAACTTGTTGCCTGCTAGCAGCCACTGACCCAGTCCGCGTCCGGTCGACGAGGCACCGGCGAAGTAGCGGCTGTTTTTGACATTCTGCTGAGTGGTGGGACCGGGACGGAAATAGTTGTTCAGCATATATACGCGGTTGTATGAGTTGCCCTGGTTGATGTCTTTATAGCATTCGCCGCCGTAGATGCTGTTGGGCTTGCCCCAGTTGAAGATGACGTTGTTCACGAACTCGTTGTCCACGAACTGGTCGTGCTCGCCGGGGGTGTTGCTCTGGTTGCGCACACCGTTGAAGCGGGGTGTGCGGTTGTTGACGTTCGAAATGAGACAGTGGTGCATCGTGCCGTGCTCGCCGCCCCACTGGGTGGCATAGGCACGTGCCCCCTTGTCGTTCTTCGAGTTGTAGAGACCCTCGCTGATGATGGTCCACTGCACGGTGGTCGAGTCGCAGTCGTACATCGTCAGGTTCTCCTCCATCGACCATGTGAGTGAGCAGTGGTCGAGGATGACGTGGTGGGTGTTCTCCACGTCGAGTGATGTCATCGACTTGTTGGGCAGGTCGCCGGCACGGAAACGGACGTAGCGCACGATGACGTTGGGCTTCGTAATCTTCAGGGGATAGCCCGCGATGCATATGCCACCGCCGGGAGCCGTCTGTCCGTCGATGGTCACATTGGCGCAGTTCAGCGAGAGTGTCGACGTGAGGTAGATGGTGCCGCAGGTGCGGAAGAGCACGGTGCGCGGCGTGTCGTCGCCGTCGTTCAGTGCCCAGCGCAGGGTGCCCTCCACCAGCGCATTACCGGGGCAGTCGTCGTTGCGGGTGACATAGTACACCCTTGCCCCACGGCCGTCAATCATGCGGCCGCCGGTGGTGAAGCGGCCGAAGCCCTCGGCACCGGGGAAGGCCACGAGGTCGGCCTTGTAGCCCTCGATCATGGCGAAACAGGCCTTCACCGTCATGTCGGCAGCAAGGGTCACCGTGTACTGGGCATCGGTCGACAGCACCGTGCCTGCGTCGTCCTGCCAGTTGACGAAATAGTGACCCTTGGCGGCTTCTGCCGTCAGCGTCACCGTTGTGCCGGCGTTGAAGGTGGCCTGCTGTGTGTTGTAGGAGACGTTGCCCGTAATGCCGCTGATGCTGACGGAGCCCATGCCAGCCGAAGCCGCGGTCACGCCGTAGGTCAGGGTGGCCTCGGGCAGTTTTGAGAAGCGTGCTTCCACCTGCGTGTCTTCCTTTATATTAAAGGTATGTGGATTCTGCTGAGAGACGAGCGTGCCGCTCTGATACCAGCCTTCGAAGGCATAGCCCGTGTTGGCCTTTGCCGTACAGGTGACATTGTCGCCGGTGACCACTGATGTCTCGGCAGGACTCACCGTGCCTGCTCCCTCAGGACTGATCGTGGCCCTGAAACTGCTTGTCTGCACCGTGCCGCCCAGCGTGGCCGTTCCCGTCAGCGTCACGTTGCCTACGGCAATCTGGTTGTTGTAGCCCTTCACCATACGGATGGCCACCACCCAGGCATCCTTGCCGGCTGTCACGTCAGCGGGCAGGTCGTAACTCAGGTCGTCATACTGGGCGTTGACGCCACTATGGCTCTTGATGGTGCCCAGGCTGTAGGTCTGCGTGGTGGCACCGTCGGCATTCAACTTGCGCACCTCGGCCTCGAAGGCATCCTTGCCGTCGCTCGTCCAGGCAGCAATGCTCAGGCTGACCTTTGTGGGGGCAAATGTCAGGTCGCCTGTAGGCTTCACCGTCAGCAGCACGCCGTAGTCGTCAGAGCCGTCGGAGGCCCCTGCCGACTTGAAGCGCAGTATCTTCAGGCCCGTCTGCTTGGTAACATAGTTGGCGGGCGTGATGGTGTTCTGGAAGTTCCATTTTGCGCCAAACGTGACGTTGGTCGCCAGCATACTCGACACGTCGGTGCCTTCGCAGGTGATGGTCGATGCCGTCGCCTGATTGTAGGTGGCAGAACCGACGGTCAGATCCTTGATGGTCTTGTCGAGTGGCCAATGTACGGTCACGGTGGCTGTCTGGGCCCATGCTCCCAGCGTCAACAGGGCAGTGGTCAGCAGTATAAACAGTCTTCTCATACTCTTTTGATTCTTTGTTTTAGTTTCGATTCATGGTGCAAAGATAGTGCAAAGCGAGCGAAAAACCAAAGGAAAACTTGTTTTTTGCTAAAAAATTTGGTAGGTTCAGAATTTCTACTTATCTTTGTCCGCTACAATTAATATCCGGATTATGAGAATTCAACTATTTCAGCCGCAGGCCATCTATGAGATGGGAGGACGTACGAACCAGGAGGACTGTATCTATCCGCAGAAAGGGAAGGCCACCGACGAGAACCGCGTGTTTGTGGTTTGCGACGGCATGGGCGGTATGGATAAAGGCGAAGTGGCCAGTGCTGCTGTCTGCGGTGCGCTGAGCAAGGTGTGCGAGAACCTCTATAAGGACGACCGGCCTTTCACCGACGACATGTTCCGGCAGGCAGTCCAGCAGGCTTATGATGCCCTGGATGCTGCCGATGAGAAACATGAGGGGTCGATGGGCACCACGATGACTTTCATCTGCTTCCATGCCGGTGGCTGTCTGGTGGCTCATATCGGCGATAGCCGTATCTATCATCTGCGTCCGTCGATGGGCTATCCCGAAGGTGTACGTTTCCGTTCCCGCGACCATTCGCTGGTGCAGCAACTGTACGACCTGGGTGAACTGAGTTACTATGGGATGGCCACCTCGCCACGAAAAAATATCATACTCAAGGCCATGCAGCCCCATCAGGACCAGCGTACCAAACCTACCTTTGCTCATATCACAGATGTGAAACCGGGCGACTATTTCTATCTCTGTACTGATGGTATGCTGGAGCAGATGGACGATGACGAGTTGCTCAGCATTGTGGGCAACGCCGACAAGACCGACGAGGAGAAAGTGGCGCAACTCATAGAGTTGACTAAAAACAATGCCGACAACCACTCTGCCTATCTGTTGAAAGTAAAAGATGTGGAGTTAGACCCCGTGGCCGACAACTCGCTGTTGAGCGACGAAAACGAACTGCGTGCCAAGAACAAGGCGCTGAACGATACCCGCAAGGGCGAAGCGTGGAGCGAAGAGACAGCACAGCCGGAGGCTCCCGTTCAGAAGGATTCCGTCGCTGCTTCCCAGCCTGCACCCCAGCGGCTGTCTGCGCCGGAAAGCAGAAAAAAGAACCTCTTACCTTATGGCATCATGGCCGCCTTGGCTGTCATGATGTTCCTCGTCGGTACCGCACTCGGTGTGTGGCTGTTCTTCTTCAAGGGCAAGGCGCAACCGGAGGTGACCGACTCCACCCTGCAGGACACTGTCAAGACCGTTCCTGCTGTTGCCGTTTCTACGGATACTGTCTCAACGGATAGCATTCCAAGGGATACTCTCAACCGTGTGAAAGAAACAGAAGCGGCGGATACTGTCAACCGTATAAAAGGAGCAGAAACAAAGGATACACCTGGGCAACAGGAAGTGCCGACAGAGACAATCAAGCCAGGTGACCTATAATACATTATTTATATATTAATAATATAGACCCCAACATTAGATACTTATGGAGAATGATTTTCAGACAAGACTGCACGACCCGCAGAATAACCAGTCGTCAGTCAACGACGATTCAAAGACAGTAATCGGCGGTCGGAAGGCACCATTGGGACATGACATCAGTTCCATGCCACCTAAGAAAAAGGGCTTCAACAAAAAACTGCTGTTGTTGCTGTTGATACCCGTGGTACTCATCTTGCTTGCCGTCATTGGCGTGGCTGGTTATTTCGTGGCAACGAAATACCTGGACTTCGGAGGCACGGAGACAACGACCACAGTGGCTGACCAAAGAGATTTCTCACCAACAGAGGCTATCGACGAACTGGCCATGCTCAACCTGTCGCTTTCCAGAATTCAGGAAATAGAGAAAAATGTGATTCACACCGGAGCCGCTGCCGATGAGGAAAGGCTCAACCGACGCCTCATCGCACTGAAGCACCTCTATACCAATGAATTTCTGCGCGACACCCACTCCGTGCAGAATCTGCGCAATGTCTATCTGCTCTATTCCGAAGACTTCTCGGAGACACAGCAGAACGCGTTCAAATGGTTCTTCAGCCTGCCCGACAGCAAGCAGATACAGTATGAATACGTGCAGGGTGGTATCAGCGACTTCGATGACTTCCGTCGTAAGGTGGAGTCGGAGATGAGCAATGAGAGACAATAATTGTTAGAAAATAAAAAAGAAAAGCAATGAAAAAGATTTTGTATTTTGTGTGTGCCGTCGCCATCACGGCACTGACCGGCTGTGGCGGAGGAAAAGGTGGTAATTGGGAAAACGAGAGAGACTCTGTGATGAACGTGAACGAGCAGCAGCGACAGGTGCTCGACGACTTGACGGCTACACTGGTAGAGGTGTCGTCGAGTCTCGACTCGATTGCCGTTGGCGAGGGCATGCTGAGGGAGTCAAACGAAGGACCGGTGTTGACCAAGCGCCAGATGCTCGACAATATCGCGGCCTTCAAGGAGACACTTGCAGCCAATAAGGAGCGACTGGCAGAACTGGAACGCCAACTGGCCGGGCGCAGCGACGAACTGGCTAAACTCGGCAGGATTGTCAAGCACCTGAACGAGGAACTGGCCGCCAAAGAGGCCCGTATCAACCAACTGGAGGAGGAACTGCAGAGTGCCAATGCCAATATCGACCGGATGCGCTCGGAGATGAACGATATGACGACGACCATCGGTTCGCAGCAGGATGAGATTAACACCCAGCGTGAGACCATGCAGACACAGGATGCTGCCCTCAATACTGCCTATTATATTATCGGTACCAAGCGTGAACTGAAAGACAAGGGACTCGTCTCCGGTGGCAACATCTTCAAGAAGAAGAAGGTGAACTACGGTTCTATCGATGAGGCTCTCTTTGAGAAAATCGATATCCGTGAGGTCACCGAACTGACCATTCCCAGCAAGAAGGTGAAGGTGCTCACTGAGATGCCCGAAGATGCCTACACCATCACTAATAACGGCAACAGCAGTGTGCTTCGAATCACGAATGTGAGCCGCTTCTGGGGTGTCAGCAACTTCCTGATCATTCAGATAGACTAAGCATCTACGATCTCACGTGACCGGGCAAGTGCAAGGTCAATATGATTGCAGATGTTCTCCTTGCCAAGTAGTTTCTGGAAGCCGTTGCGATTGAGCACGGCTTCCACTTTTTCGTTTACGCCGGAGAGTACCACGGTGATGCCTTCACGCTGGCTCATCAGACACATGTTCTCCAGGTTGTGCAAGCCGGTGGAGTCGATGAACGGCACCTTGCGCATTCGGATGATGCGAACCTTCGGACGATGGCCGTAGCGACCCATCAGGTCCTCAAAACGGTTGCCGGCTCCGAAGAAGTAAGGACCATTGATCTCGTAGACCTCTACGCCCTTGGGTATCGTCAGGTGGACAAGGTTGCCCCGTTCCATGTCGGCATCCTCGTTTAGGTCGATCTCATCGTAAATGGCCTTCACATCGGTGGTCTCCGACATACGCTTCATGAACAGCAGACAAGCACAGATGATGCCCACCTCGATGGCGATGGTCAGGTCGAAGATGATGGTTAGGAAAAATGTGAGCAGCAATACCGTGATGTCGCTCTTCGGATTGCGCATCAGTGCCAGGAACGAGCGCCAGCCGCTCATGCCGTAACTGACCACAACGAGCACGCCGGCCAGGCAGGCCATCGGGATATATTGTGCCAGCGGCATGAGAAACAGGAAGATGAGCAACAACACCACGGCATGGATGATGCCGGCTATCGGCGTGCGGCCACCGTTGTTGATGTTGGTCATAGTACGGGCAATGGCTCCGGTGGCAGGAATGCCGCCAAAAATAGGCGATACGATGTTGGCCACACCCTGACCGATGAGTTCTGTGTTGGAGTTATGATGGTCGCCGATGACACCGTCGGCCACAGTGGCCGACAGCAGACTTTCGATGGCACCCAGCACGGCGATGGTCATAGCCGGTGCCACCAACCCTTTCACCGTTTCCCATGTCAGTTCGGGCACCACGGCGTCGGGCAGCGTCGACGAGATGCTGAAACGGTCGCCGATGGTCTCTATGGTCGTCACGCCGGCATATTGCTTGAGTAGCAGTGCCGTGATAGTCATCACAATGATGGCGATGAGCGAACCGGGCACACGCTTGCTCAATTTGGGCGCTGCGGCGATGATGGCCACGCTGACCAGTCCGACGGCAGCACTCCACGGGTCGATATGGGTCAGATTCTGGGCATAGGCTATCCATTTCTCGATAAAGTCGCTAGGCACATCGCTCATCTGCATGCCTAGCAGGTCTTTTACCTGGGTGGTGAAGATGGTAACGGCAATACCGCTGGTGAAACCTACGATGATGGGGTAGGGGATATACTTGATGATGGTGCCCAGATGCAGCAGACCAAAGCCGATGAGAAACACGCCGGCCATCAGCGTGGCGATGGTCAGACCTTGCATGCCGTACTGGTTGATGATGCCGGCTACGATGACGATGAACGCACCGGTTGGACCGCCAATCTGCACTTTACTGCCGCCCAGAGCAGAAATGACGAAGCCGGCCACGATGGCCGTGATGATGCCTTTCTCGGGAGATACACCCGAGGCGATGCCGAAGGCGATGGCCAGCGGAAGGGCCACGATGCCGACGATGACGCCTGCCATCAGGTCGGCCATGAATGTCTCTTTGTTGTACTTCTTGAGAGCCGAAATCATCTTCGGCTTGAAATCTAATGTCTTCACCTTTTCTTCTTTTTCGTTTTGCGCTGCAAAGGTATGCAAAAAAAATGAAAAAGGCTGCTTGTGTGCGGTAACGCAGTCACAAACAGCCCAATTTCTTGATTTAGATTGTCTCTTCTATATAGAAAATCTTCTCTATATAAGAATTGCCTCCTAATATATATAAGAGGTGTTTCTACTTCTGCTTCAGCAGGTCGCGAATCTCGGTGAGCAGTTCTTCCTGGGTAGGACCGGCGGGAGCAGCGGGAGCAGCCTCTTCCTCTTTCTTCTTCTTCAGGTTCGACAGTTTGTTGATACCCTTGATGAGCAGGAAAATGCAGAATGCAACAATCAGAAAGTCGACCGTGTTCTGAATGAACTGGCCATAAGCGAAAATGGAAGCACCGGCCTCTTTGGCTTCTGCCAGCGAGGCGTAGACTTTGTCGTCACTGAGGTTCAGGAACAGTCCCGTGAAGTCTACATTGCCGATAGCCTTGCCTACCAGAGGCATGATGATGTCGTCGACCAGCGAACTGACGATCTTACCAAATGCACCACCGATGATGACGCCTACTGCCATGTCCATCACATTGCCACGCATGGCAAACTCCTTGAATTCACTAATAAATCCCATAATCGAATACTGTTTTAAAGTTTATTGTTAATTTTGTAATCTGCGTTTTACAATCACAGCCGTTTGACCTTGATTTATCTCATTTTTATCGCTTAAAGCGAAATGTTTAATGTTTATTAAGTTTGATTTCGGATGCAAATATAGGAATTTTTTCGTAACTTTGCACGCGAAAAGAGAAAAAAATGCTCCTCAGGGGCAAAAATGACTCGATTTTTATTTCAACCTTTTAAATATTTAAGAAAAATGACAAAAGTAGCAATTAACGGTTTTGGCCGTATCGGTCGTCTCGCATTCCGTCAGATGTTCGAGGCCGAGGGTTATGAAGTAGTGGCAATCAACGACTTGACCAGCCCCAAGATGCTGGCTCACCTGCTGAAGTATGATACCGCTCAGGGTGGTTTCTGTGG